>JAUMYU010000105.1 GCA_030528485.1 Comamonadaceae bacterium | reverse complement strand
AGCCGTAGCCGTAGCCGCCCAAACGCTCGCCGCTGCGGTCATCGAAACGCGCGCGGCCGTGGCCGCCTTCAGCGTTGCGCTCGCGGTACTCGCGGTAGGGGCGGTGGCTGTTGCCGCCTTCGCCCCGGGCCGATGGCCGGCCTTGGCTGCGTCCGCCCCGCCCCTGGCCCGCCGGGGCCGGACGCCAGGGCGCAAAGCGTTGGCGCGGCTCCAGGCCAGGCAGGCTGTCGATTTCAAACGGCTGGCGGGTGAATTGCTCGATGTCGTAAATGCGGCGGCGGTCGCGGAATTCGGCAAAGCTGATGGCCAGGCCGTGGCGGCCCGCGCGGCCGGTGCGGCCGATGCGGTGGGTGTAGTCCTCGCTTTTCATCGGCAGGCCGTAGTTGAAGACGTGGCTGATGCTGGGCACATCAATGCCGCGTGCGGCCACGTCGGTGGCGACCAGAATGTGCACGCGCCCGTCGCGCAGCGCGGCCAGGCGGCGGTTGCGCAGCCCTTGTGGCATGGCGCCGTGCAGGGCGACGGCGCTGAAGCCGGCTTGTTGCAAGTCCTGGGCCAGGGCGTCGCATTCGATTTGGGTGCTGGCAAAGACGATGGCTTGCTCGATGCTGGCATCGCGCAGCCAGGCGTCGAGCAGTTCGCGCTTGTGTTCGCTGCTGTCGGCCCAGAACAGTTTTTGCGTGATGTCGGCGTGTTTTTGCTGGGCGGAGGCGACTTCGATGCGCTGCACGTGCGCGCCGCCTTCGTGCATCACGCGCATGCCCAGTTGCTGGATGCGCGGCGCAAAGGTGGCGCTGAACATCATGGTCTGGCGGCGCGCGGCGGTGAGGTGGTGGATGGCTTCGAGGTCTTCGGCAAAGCCCAGATCCAGCATGCGGTCGGCCTCATCAACCACCAGACATTGCACTTGATCGAGCACGAGCTGGCCGCTGCGCTGCAAATCCAGCAAGCGCCCAGGCGTGGCGACGACGAGCGCCGCGTTTTGCAACTGGGCGACTTGTTTGGGATAAGGCAGGCCGCCAATGACGCTGGCCACGCGCACGCCACGGCAATGCTGGAGCAAATCGATGGCATCGCGCGCGACCTGGGCGGCCAGCTCGCGCGTGGGGCACAACACCAGCGCGCCGGGCGTGGCGGGCTCAAAGCGGCGGTTGAGCGGGTTTTTGCGCTTGGGCTTTTTGGGCGCAGGCTGGCCCTGGGCCAGGGCCTCGGCCACGCGCTGCTCGAAGGCGGCTTGCTCGGCGGCCTTGCGCGCTTCGTGCGCGGCAATCAGGCTATGCAGCACGGGCAGCAAAAAGGCCGCCGTTTTGCCGCTGCCGGTTTGGCTGGAAACCATCAAATCGCAATAGCCCTGCCCTTGGGCATCGGCGTTTGGCCCAGCGCCTTGCATGGCAAAGGGGATGGCTTGGGCTTGCACCACGGTGGGCTGGGTGTAGCCCAGCTCGGCCACGGCTTGCACCAGCGCAGGGGACAGGCCCAGGGCGGCGAAGGCCGAAGCCTCGGCAACGGGGGTGTCGGCAGGAGTTTGGGTGGCGAAAGCGGCGTCCAGCGCAGGCGCAGCCAGAGCGCCCGCAACGGGGGCTGGTCGAGAAAAATCAGTCATGGGTGAGAAAAAGAAAAGTCCCGCAGCCCGCCGGGCAGGAGCCGGCTGGGCCAAACGTGGATGGAAAGAAAAACATCATCCATCCAACAGAAGCGGGCATGCGCGGCGCGTGATTCCCGCCTGCGGCGGGGGCGTGGCATGCCAGGGGGCGGTCCTTGTCCGGGGGCGGCGCGCCGGGCAGCGGCTGCTGCATGGGCTTGCTGCCACCCGCCATCACCCAGCGAGATAGAAAGATGTGCATCAGCCCCTGCCAGCCGGCGCCTGCAAGGCAGGCTGTTGTGATGCTGGAGAAAGGGGCGGGGCCTGCCTTGTCTGCGCAGTCGCACAGGGCAAGGCTTGCTTCAGGCCAAGGGGCGGATTGTCGTGGTTTCCGTCCTGTGCGGCAAGCGTTTTTTTGCCGATTTCTATTTGCAAATCAAAGGAAATTTTACTCTATACCCATTATGCCGAAATAGGCGAGTTTTATTTCCTTTTGATTTGCAAATCAGGCGATGCCGCGCACTTCCCCCGCGCCAAACAGGTTGCTGATGGCGCGCGCGGACAGCTCGGGGTATTCGGGGTGGCTGCCCACGTCCTCGCTGTAATGCCAGGTCATGGCGCATTTGCGGCCTGGGGCCAGGGCGACTTGCACGGTCGGCTCCCCTTCGGGGCCGACTTGCAGTTGCGCGGCGGAGGTGATGAACACGTATTTCAAATCCGCCCCCAGGCTGGCGAGCAGCTCGTAATCCTTGGGCGCGGCGCTGATGGTGATGGCCGCTTGCAGCGATGCGCCGAGCTGGCCGCTGGCGCGCAGGTTCTCGATCTCCTTGTTGGCCACATCGCGGATGGCGCGGATGCGGCCCCATTTGGCGAGCAACTGATCGGCGTCGGCCGTGACGGGCACGTCGTAAAACGTCTCGATGAAGATGCTCTCGCTTTGGCCGGGGGCGAAGATGGGCCAGGCCTCCTCGGCGGTGAAGGAGAGGAAAGGCGCCATCCAGCGCAGCATGGCGTGGGTGA
>JAUMYU010000104.1 GCA_030528485.1 Comamonadaceae bacterium | reverse complement strand
GCGCCAGTGGCGGATGCGCTCGTGCGGGCCGCCCAGGCGCTCCAGCACGGAGAAATCGCTCTCGCCCCAGCCGCGCTCGCTCAGCCATTGGGCCAGGTCGGCGGCGGCGGCACCGTCGCGCAGCAGCACCGCCAGTTGCTGGCCGGGGGCGAGGTGGGGCAGCAGGCGCTCAAAGGCATCGGCATGCAGGCCCAGGCACTGTGTTTCTTCCAGCCGCCAGCCCAGGCGCGCGGCCAGCAGCGAGAATGTCGGGCTTTGCGCATAGCAGCGCCATTCCTGCGGCGAGAGATGGGCCGCCAGGCTGCCGCCAACGCCATACCAAAAGGGGTCGCCCGAGGCCAGTACGACCACCGCCTGGCCGCGCAAGGCCAGCAGCGGCGCCAGGTCAAAAGGCTGGGGCCAGGCGCGCCCGGGGCCGTGCGGCGCGGCGGCTACGCCTGCCAGCGCCAGATGGCGCGGCGCGCCAAAAACGTGCTGCGCTTGCGCCAAGGCGTGCCGCGCGGCGGGGCAGAGGCTGGCCAGACCATCTTCTTGCAGGCCGATCAAGGTCAGCCAGGGCGCATCGGGTGTGGCGCTGTGGTTGGCGGGGGTGGCATTTTCTTTTGCATCAGCCATGACACATGTACTCCTTTTGGGCGGCACCAGCGAAGCCAGCGCGCTGGCGCGGGCGCTGAGCCAGGCGGGCATTGCCGCCGTGTTTTCCTATGCCGGGGCCACGCGCGCGCCGCTGGCCCAGCCCTTGCCCACGCGCTGCGGCGGTTTCGGCGGGGTGGCCGGGCTGGTGCAGTTCATCCGCGCGCAGGGCATCACGCACGTGGTCGATGCCACCCACCCGTTTGCCGCGCAGATGAGCCGCCACGCCTGTCTGGCCTGCGCCGAAACCGGAGCGGCCTTGCTGGCGCTGGAGCGCGCGCCCTGGCAGCCCCAGCCGGGCGATTGCTGGCATATGGTGGCCGATATGGCCGCAGCGGCGGCGGCCCTGCCCGCTGCGCCCAGCCGGGTGTTTCTGGCCGTGGGGCGCAAGCAGCTCGATGCCTTTGCCGTGCAGCCGCAGCACCACTATTTGTTGCGTTTGGTGGATGCGCCTGGTGCACTGCCGCTGCCGCAGGCCAGTGTGGTGCTGGGGCGCGGCCCGTTCAGCGCCGAGGACGATCTGGCCCTGCTGCGCCAGCACCGCATTGAATGGGTGGTGGCGAAAAACGCGGGCGGCGAGGCCACGCGCGGCAAGCTCGACGCGGCGCGCGCCCTGGGCCTGCCGGTGGTGATGGTGCAGCGCCCGGCCTTGCCAGAGCGCGCGCGCGTGCAAAGCGTGGCGCAGGTGCTCGATTGGCTGGGGCAGGGCGGGCCCGGTCATGGCCCAGGGGGCGCGGGCGGGCCTGCGTCGCCCCCGGCAGTGGCATCCGCAGCATCGGCCACGCCTGCCGATCCCGCATAAAAGCGCGGCGTATAAACCCAGCGCCCCACGCGCCGGGTGGCGCTGCTGCCGATGAGCACCACGGTGCGCATGTCGGCCATGTCCTCGCGCGCCTGCGCCAGCGCGCTGGTGTGGATGCGCTCTTGCGGCGTGCAGACGGCGCGGGCAAAGATCAGCAGCCGCTCTGGCTCGCAATGGCGGCCCAGCAGTTGCAGCAGGCGGGCAAAGCCTTCGGGGCGGCTGCGCGAGCGCGGGTTGTACAGCGCCAGGGCGAAATCGGCCTCCAGCGCCAGGCGCACGCGCTGCTCGATCACGGCCCAGGGCTTGAGGTTGTCCGAGAGGTTGATGCAGCAAAAGTCGTGCCCCAGCGGCGCGCCCACGCGCGCGGCGGCGGCCAGCATGGCGGTCACGCCGGGCAGCACCTGCACTTCCAGTGCCTGCCAAAGGGCTTGCTCGGCGGGGGCGGCGCTGTCGATGGCCTCGAACACCGCCGCCGCCATCGCAAACACGCCCGGATCGCCCGAGGACACCAGCGCCACCTGCCGCCCTTGCGCGGCCAGCGCCAGCGCCTCGCGTGCGCGGGCCAGTTCCTCGCGGTTATCCGACGGGTGCCAGTGCGGCTGCGGCAGGGCTGCGTGCGGTGCGCTGGCCTGGTTGTGTTCCCAAGCCAGGCGCGCCCGCGCTACGTAGGGAAAGTAGCCCAGCACGTCGCTGACGGCGTGCAGCGCCAGCAGCGCCGCCGGGGTGGTATGGGCAGCATCGCCCGGCCCCAGCCCCAGCACGTATAACCGCCCAGCGGTGGCGGCGGGCTGGGTTTGTATAGAGGCATTTTCCATTTTATAAATCAATAAGAAATAAAATCGCCTTGTTTCGGCATGATGGTATTGAAGTTATTTTTCTTTTGATGTGAATATGGCTTAGGCGTCCTGCGCCACGGGGCGGCGGCCGTGGCCGGGCGCGAGCACGATGGAGAAGTACGGGCTTTCCTGCTCAGGCACCTCCAGCAGGTGGCGCACGCGCTGGCGCGCCATGGTGCCGTGCTCGACCAGCCAGGCTGCCTCCAGCCGCCCCGCCTGTGCCAGCGCGCGGCGGATGCGCGGCAGGTTGCGCCCGACCTTCATCACCACCAGCGCATCGGCCTCGCGCATGCGCTGCGTCAGCGCCTGCTCGGGCAGCGTGCCCGGCAGCACCGCCAGGGTGTCGTCGCCCCAG
>JAUMYU010000033.1 GCA_030528485.1 Comamonadaceae bacterium | reverse complement strand
CGCCATCCTTGGGGATGCGCACCTCGCCCTCGATCATGTCGCCCGTGTGCAGGTTGAAGCGCCGCACCTGGCTGGGCGAGATGTAAATATCGTCCGTGCTGGCGGTGAAGCTGGTGTCGGGGCTGCGCAAAAAGCCGAAACCATCGGGCAGGATTTCCAGCACGCCGTCGGCGAAAACCTGCTCGCCATTTTCCTTGGCGCGTTTTTTGATGATGGCAAACATCAGCTCCTGCTTGCGCATGCGGCCGGTGTTTTCGATACCCAGGGCTTCGGCCTGCTTCAATACTTCGGACACGTGCAGTGCCTTGAGCTCATTCAAGTGCATGGAATCGAGTCTCCAAAAACGGAGAAAAGAAAGAAGATGGGATTTGGGAGGCGCCTGTCAGAGCCTGTTCAAAGGCCCGAGGCGATAAAGAAGAATGCAGCGATGGCCTTGTGGGCCTCCAGACAGCACAGCAGCGTTGGCAAGGCTGCGGGCCTCAAAACTGCGGATGGGTTGCAAAAAAGCCTGTTCAAAGCCTCTGAGAACCTCGCGCCAGGAGCTGATGAAAGCCCCCGCCACCCCCTGCCGCCAGGCAAGGGCGAAAAGCGGGCGATTATGACAGCAAATCATGGCCTGGCCTGCCAGGAGGGACTCGAACCCCCGACCTGCTGCTTAGAAGGCAGCTGCTCTATCCAGTTGAGCTACTGGCAGTGATGAGGTGGGTCAAGAAAACGCAGCCCGCTTCGGCGAGCGGGCTGCTGGTTTGATTCTTGGCGGAAGAGGTGGGATTCGAACCCACGGATGGTCGCCCATCGCCGGTTTTCAAGACCGGTGCATTCAACCGCTCTGCCACTCTTCCAATTGCTGGCGCACCCGTCGGGCATCCGGCCGGCAAGGGCGCGATTCTACGGGCAAAACGGGGGGCGCTCGGGCGATCTGGTGCGCGCGCAGCGCCGGGGCGCATGCCGGCGGCTTTGCAAGGCGTCAGTGCACATGCACGGGGTGGTGTGCAAGGCCGGTGTAGCTGTCCAGCGTTTCTTCCACTTCCTCTTGCGTGGGGGTGTTGCGCTGCCATTCGCGGATTTGGGCGTGGAAAATCTCCGCCCAGCGGCCGTCCAGGTACACCTCGCGGCCTGAGCGTTTATCCACAATCTCAAACCCGTGGCGCACCAGCCCAGCGAGCGGATGGCGCGGTTGCTCGCCCTCCAGGTGGGCCGAGGCGACGTTCTGCTGCATATGGACGACCGAAAATGCGTCGGATTCATACAAAGTGTTCATGGACTCCTCCAGCGTGATGGATTGGGACATGAGTGAGGTCAACGCGTCGGCTTTCAAGTGGGGACAAACAGGGTGCGAAGCAGTATGCACGAAAAAAACGCCGCCCCGGCCCGCATGCAGGCGCTCTCACAACACCCCCCGCGCTGGCGGGCGCAAAAACCATGCAAAAAGGCCGGGCACACGCCTGACGCCCAGCCTTTTTTACAAATCAAAAGAAATAAAACAACCTTGTTATGGCATGCTACACATCAAATCGTTTTTACATTGATGTGTGATTTATTCCTTGTATGGCTCCAGCCTGACGTTGCGCAGGCTGTAGCCGCTCACGCCCATTTCGGAGTTTTGCCGGGCCACTTGCAGCTCGCCCGTGGCCCAGACGGCATCGAGCGAGGCAAAGCCTTTCACGGGTTTGTCCAGCTTGATGTGGATGATTTGGTTGGCTGGCGGCGGCGGGGTGTGGATGCAGGCGCCGAAGTTGGGCACCAGCAGCAGTTCGCGCAGGCCGTCCTTGCCGTCCTCCAGCGCCACCACATAGCCGGGCAGGCGCACCAGCTTGCCCTGGTAGTCGTTCACGGTGGGGGCGCTGTCCCAGACTTTGCGCATGCGGTCGTAGAGCTTTTGCGCGCGAGGGTCGCTGTCGTCCCATTCCTCGGCGCCATCGGCAAACAAGTCGGCGAATTCGGCGCTGGGGTCCCAATTGGGGGGCACCAGGGAGTCCCAGCTCACCGCCAAGGGCTTGCCGCTGGCGGCTTTGCCCTGGCTGGCCTTGGCCGCTGGCGGTGCGGCGTTGTCCTTGCCCGCCGCAACAGCAGCGGCAGGCAGGCCCAGGCAGCCCGCCACGACCAGGCAGAGCAAGCGGGCGGAAACAAGGCGGGAGAGCGGCGATGGGCGTTTCATGGTCAGGATGGATTCGTCAAAAGAAAAAGGGCTGGTTGGGCGCGCGAGGTGCGGTCTGGCGCAAGCGCGCCATTGTGCCGCCAGATACAGCGTCGGATGGAGCCTCGGATGGGCGTCGGACAGGCCGTCAGATGGATAACCGGATTTTTACCGCTGGCTTTGCGGCTAGTGTTGCCGCTTTCGGGCAAGGGCGATTTGCCCCGCGCCTCACGGCGCTGTCCCCAGCAGCCCCAGCGCGGCCGCCACGGCCAGCGGCGCGGTTTCGGCGCGCAGCACGCGCGGGCCCAGGTGCAAGGGGGCGAATCCCGCCGCCAGGGCTTGCTTCTCCTCGGCCTGGCTCAGGCCGCCTTCGGGGCCGGAGAGCACGGTGAGGGCATTCACACCGCCCTGCTCCAGCTCGGCCAGCCAGCGTGCATCCAGGCGGGCGCTGCCCGCGTGCAGGCTCAACACACAGCGCCGCTGCGCCCCACCGGCGGCCTGCGCCTGCTCTTGCGCCTGTGCCTGCACATAGGCCGCCAGTGTGCTCACTGGGTGGATCAGCGGCACGCGGTTGCGCCCGCATTGCTCGCAGGCGGCGATGGCGATGGCCTGCCAGTGGGCGCGTTTTTTCTCGGCGCGCTCGCCTTGCAGGCGCAGCACGCTGCGCTCGGTCATCAAGGGGGTGATGCTGGCTGCGCCCAGCTCGGTGGCTTTTTCCACCAGCCAATCCATGCGCTCGTTGCCGGGCATGCCTACGGTCAGGTGCAGGGCGATGGGGTTTTCGCGCGTGTGCACTTCGCAGGCGTCAATGCGCACTTGCACGCTGTGGCGGCCCATCTCGGTGATGGTGGCGGCGTATTCGCGCCCGCTTTCGGCATCGTCGCCGGGGAACAGGGTGATGGCCTGGCCGGGCTGCATGCGCAGCACCTGCACATGGCGCACGGCCTGCTCGGGCAAGGCCAGATGGGCGCCGATGGCCAGCGGGCCGGGGTGGTGGATGCGGGGCGCTGATGGCATGACGCGCCTCAACGCTCGCGCAGCCAGCGCACGTAGCGGTCGCCCGCAAACTGCACGGCGGTGACCAGCAGCAGCAAAGCGACGATGACGACGATCATCACCTGCGAATCAAAGCGCTGGTAGCCATAGCGAATGGCCAAATCGCCCAGCCCCCCCGCGCCCACCGCACCGGCCATGGCCGAGGAGCTGATGAGCGCCACCAAGGTGATGGTGAAGCCGCCGATGATGCCGGGCATGGCCTCGGGCAGATAGACGTGGCGCACGATGTCCCACTTGCGGCAGCCCATGGCCTGGGCCGCTTCGATCAGGCCGGGATCGACTTCGCGCAGGCTGACCTCGGCAATGCGGGCGAAAAACGGCGTGGCGCTGATGGCCAGCGGCACGATGGCCGCCCACACGCCGATGGTGGTGCCCACGACCCAGCGCGTGAACGGGATGAGCGCCACCAGCAGCACGATGAAAGGCACGGCGCGAAAGCCATTGACGACGTAACCGACCGCGCGGTTAATGCCCGGCGAGGCCAGAAAGCCCCCCGGCGCGGTGACGATCAAGAGCAGCGCCAGCGGCACGCCCGCCAAAAAGGCGATGGCACCGGAGACGCCTACCATCAGCAGCGTCTCCAGCAGCGATTGCCAGTAGGTGGTCAGCGGGATCGACAGCCAGGCGGGCTGCCAGCTTTGCAACAGGGATTCAAACGACATAACCCAACACCTCCATGCGATGGGCCAGCGGCAGGGCCTGCCCTGCCGGCGCAGCTTCGGGCGCGCCAGCCATCTCTTGCACCTGCACGGCCTGCGGGGGCAGCGGCGCGGCCCCATCCATGCTGACGATCAAATGCCCGTGCGCATGGCCCTGGATGCGATCGACGCCGCCATGCAGCAAGCGCAGCCCCGGCAGGGCCTGCGCCAGGCGGGCGAAATCCGGCTCCAGCCCGTGGGCGCCGGTGTAGCTCAATTGCACGATGCGCTGGTGCGGCTGCGCGGGCGGCTCGGGCAGCAGGCGCTCGCGCAAATCGTCGGGCAAGCCATGCTCCAGCGGCGCCAGCAGCGCGCGGGTGGCTGTGTGGCGCGGTGCGCCAAACACCTGCCAGACCTCGCCGTGCTCGGCAATGCGGCCTTTTTCCAGCACCAGCACGCGATCGGCAATCTCGCGGATCACGCTCATCTCGTGCGTGATGAGGATGACGGTAATGCCCAGGCGGCGGTTGATGTCGCGCAGCAAATGCAAGATCGCGGCCGTGGTTTCCGGATCCAGCGCCGAAGTCGCCTCGTCGCACAGCAGGATCGGCGGGTTGTGCACCAGCGCGCGCGCAATGCCCACGCGCTGCTTTTGCCCGCCCGAGAGGCGCTTGGGGTACACATCGCGCTTGTCGGCCAGGCCCACCAGCTCCAGCAGCTCGCGCACCCGCGCTTCGGTCTGCGCGGCGGGCACGCCCGCCACTTGCAGCGGCAAGGCCACGTTCTCCCACACCGTCTTGGCCGCCAACAGGTTGAAGTGCTGAAAAATCATGCCGATGCGCCTGCGTTGGCGCACCAGCGCCTCCTCGCTCAGGCTGCCAATGTCCACCCCTTCCACCAGCACCTGCCCTTCAGTGGGGCGCTCCAGCCGGTTGATGGTGCGCAGCAGGCTGGATTTGCCCGCCCCGCTGCGGCCGATGATGCCGAAGATACAGCCGCGAGGAATCGCCAAATCGATGCCGGCCAGCGCATGCACCGGGCCGGATGCGGCCTGGTACGTTTTGCCCACGCCTTTGAAAACCACAGCGTCGCCCGGCTGGGCCGCTGCGGCTGTGTGTGTTGTCAGGCTCGTCACCCCTGCTTCTCCCCATGCTTGATGCGTTCGCGCTGCGGCATGCGTCCGGCCCCTGGTCTGTTGGCTGCTGGTTGATTGGCTGGCGGCCCTGCGGGGCGCTCAGCGCCCCCGCAACTCCTGCACGCCCCGATTGGCCAGCGCGTCGGCGCGCTCGTTGCCGGGGTGGCCCGCATGGCCCTTCACCCAATGCCAGGCGATGCGGTGGCCGCGGCTGTGCACTTGCTCGTCCAGCGCGCGCCACAACTCCACGTTTTTCACCGGCTGGCCGCTGGCGGTTTTCCAGTTCCTGGCCTTCCAGCCGTGAATCCACTCCGTAATGCCCTTGCGCACGTATTCACTGTCCAGGTAAAGCGTGACGCGGCAAGGGCGCTTGAGCAGCGCCAGCGCCTCGATGACGGCGCGCAGCTCCATGCGGTTGTTGGTGGTGCCTGGCTCGCCACCCCAGATTTCCTTGCTGGCGCCACCCGACTGGAGCAAAGCGCCCCACCCTCCCGCACCGGGATTGCCTTTGCAGGCGCCGTCGGTGTAGATGGTGACTTCGGGAAGGGCTTGCGACATGTGCTGTGCGGGCGCGGCAGCGCGAAAAAACCCGCGATTATGCCGCCTTCATTTCCAAGCAAGCCGTGGGAATCGGGCATTCTTACGGCTTCGCGCCTCCCCCCACGCACCGCCATGCCCTACAACACCCTGCTCACCCTCGCCCAACCCCTGCTGCGCCGCAAACTGGCGCGCCGCGCGCAGGCCGAGCCGCTGTATGGCGATCTGGTGCCAGAGCGTTTCGGGCATTACGGCTTCCCTCCCATTCCCCACAACGCCCGCAATGCCCGCCCGCTGTGGATCCATGCCGTTTCCCTGGGCGAAACGCGCACCGCCGGTCTGCTCATCGAAGCCCTGCGCGCGCGCATCCCCGATCTGCCGCTGCTGCTCACCCACGGCACCGCCACCGGCCGCGCCGAAGGCCAACGCCTGTTGCGCGAAGGCGACCTGCAATGCTGGTATCCGTGGGATACACGCGCGGCCGTAGGGCGCTTTCTGGCCCACTTCCAGCCCCGGCTGGGCCTGCTGATGGAAACCGAGGTCTGGCCCAACATGGTCGCGCAATGCCGCCGCCAGGGCCTGCCGCTGTGGCTGGTCAATGCGCGGCTCAATGCCCGCTCCCACGCCCGCATCCGCCGCGCGCGCTGGCTCATGGGGCCAGCCTACCGCCACCTGGCCGCCGTGCTCGCCCAAACCGAGGCCGACGCCCAGCGCCTGCGCGACATCGGCGCGCCCGTCACCGCCATCACCGGCAACATCAAATTCGACGCCCGCCCCGACGCCGCCCAGCGCCAGCTCGGCCACGCCTGGCGCGAGCGCCACCTACAAGCCGGCGGCCAGCCCATCGCCATGCTGGCCAGCAGCCGCGAGGGCGAAGAAGCCGCCTGGCTGGCCGCCCTGCCCCCGGCGCTTTTGCAGCAAGTGCAATGGCTGATCGTGCCGCGCCACCCCCAGCGATTCGACGCCGTAGAACACCTGCTGCAACAGCGTGGCCTGCGCGTGGTGCGCCGCAGCGCCTGGGGCGAGCAAGGCCCCGTTGCAGGCCCAGGCAAAAACCCCGCTGCCCCACCCGCCATCTGGCTGGGCGACAGCATGGGCGAAATGGCCCTGTACTACAGCCTCGCTCACGCCGCCTTGCTGGGCGGCTCCTTCGCGCCGCTGGGCGGGCAAAACCTGATCGAAGCCTGCGCCTGCGCCTGCCCCGTCGTCATGGGGCCGCACACCTTCAACTTTGCCCAGGCCGCCGACGACGCCCTGGCCTACCAGGCGGCCCTGCGCGCGGGCGACATCGCCCAGGCCATCACCCAAACCGCCGCGCTGCTGCACCACCGCAGCCAACTGCACGCCATGCAAAATCACGCCCTCGCCTTCGCCCAAAGCCACCGCGGCGCGCTCGATCGCCTGGCCGGTGCCGTCGCCAGCGCCTGGCAGGCGCAAACGCAGGCGAGCACGGCCGCGCTTTGAGCGCAATCCACACATTTTCACTTCAAAAGAAATTTAATCAATTTACCATCAGGCCATAACAAGGAGATTTATTTGCCTATTGATTTAAAAAACATATCCGGAAACCAGCGCACAATCCCAGCCTTATGTCCAAAGTTCTCCTGCACTTCCGGAACCCAAACTTTCCAATAAAGAAAAGTCACCTCAATAAAAACATGCCCAAATAGGCATATTTCTTTTCCCATTGATCGACAAATAAGCTATTCATGACCTCTCCAACCGCGACCGAACAGGCCCAACTCACCCATTTCGACGCCCAGGGCCAGGCCTGGATGGTGGACGTAGCCCACAAAGCGCCCACCCATCGCAAAGCCGTGGCCTGCGGGCGCATCCGCCTCTCGCCCGCCACGCTTGCCGCCCTGCAAGCCCCCGAGGCCAGCCCCAAGGGCGATGTGCTGGGCGTGGCGCGCATCGCCGCCATTCAGGGGGCCAAGCAAACCTCGGCGCTGATCCCGCTCTGCCACCCGCTGCCGCTGACGCACTTGAGCGTCGAGTTCACGCTGGATGCGCAAACGCCCAGCGTGGGCATCCAGGTCACGGCCGAAACCCAGGGCAAAACGGGCGTGGAGATGGAGGCCCTCACCGGCGCCAGCATCGGCCTGCTGACGGTGTACGACATGCTCAAGGCCATCGACAAAGGCATGGTGATTGAATCGGTCTATCTGCTGCGCAAGGAAGGGGGCAAAAGCGGCCTCTGGGCCAGGGCCGGGGGCGCCGCCGATGGCGGCGTCTGATGGCGCTGCTGATGGTGCCGCCGCCCCCGCTCCCCCCTATGGCATGGGGTTATAGTGTCGGCCCTTTGTGCGCGGGTGCGGCCCGCGCGCTTTTGACGGTAGAAGTAAGCCAGCCATGACAAACGATAACGACACCCCTTTTGAAATTCACGTCCACGGGCAGGTTTTCGTGCGCCGCGATGTGAGTTTCAGCGCCATTGAGGAGGCGCTCAAGCCCATGTGGCAGTACGCGGGCGCACGTTCTCTGGCCGCTGCCGCCGTGGGGTATTACGAAGAAGAGCCTGGCATTGAATTCATTGCGCGCGAGCATGTGCTGCAAATGTGCTGGACGGTGCGCGGCGGAGAGGATTTCCGCCAGGTGATCGACGAAGTCTGCATGAACCTCAACGATCTGGCCGACCGCGGCTGCGTCATTGAAGTGACGTTCTACGATCGCGCCTGGGACGATATGGACGAGGACGAAGAAGACGAAGCCAACGCCCGCGGCGAGCAGGCGCGCGATGATTTCTTCCTGCTATTCGTCGGCCCCACGCCATCGGCCATCATGCAGGTGCAACGCGACTTGCTGGTGCAGGACGTGATCAGCCTGATGGAGCGCCACTTCGAAGCCGCCGAACTCACCGGCGTGGTCAACGAGATCGACCGGCTGTTCACGGGCCGCTTTGATGCGCTGGTCAGTTCGCTGGAGTTGGGCCGCCCGCCCCGCGGCGAATCGGGCGGCCCGGGCGGGGGCGGCGGCCACGGCGGCGGCCGACGCCCGCCCCGGCATCTGCACTGAGCGCATCAAACGCATCGAGCAAACACATGGAACACGCTGCTTCGAGGGCAGCGTTTCTTATTGGATCGTGGTCTCTTGCACCGGGGATCAACGCAGCACAGCGCCATCGGGCCGCATGCGCGCCCTCCGTGCCCCTTTTGCGGCTCTCGTCGCTGCAAACCGCTATGCCGCCTGCCCCTTGGCTTGAGCGCCTTCCCCTATTCGCCCCAGGTGGGCCAGGTGGCGCTTGGCTTGCGCTTGCAGGGCGTGCACATCGCCCGAACCCAATAACCGCAAGCCTGGGCGCGCAGGCTGCGGCGGCCAGGCTTTGGACTGCGGGGCGAGCAAACCCATCGCGCCCAGGCGCATGCGCGTCTGCCGGGCCACTGCCGGGGCCGAGTCGATGAATGCCAGCCCAGTGGGCGCATGGCGGCGCAGCGCCTCCAAGGCCAGCGGGTAGTGAGTGCAGCCCAGCACCAGCGTATCCACGCCGGGCGCGGTTTGGCAGGCCTGGGCGGTGTAACGGGCGCAAAGGGCATCGACCAAGGCAACGTCGCTGCTTTCGATCGCGCCCGCCAGCCCTGAGCAGGGCACGGCCACGATGCGCGCATGCGGGTAGGCCTGCGCCATGCGCGCCGCCAGCGCCTGGTATTTGGCGCTGCTCAGCGTGCGATCGGTTGCCAGCACGGCCACCTGGGCGCTGGCGCTGCGCTCCAGCGCGGGCTTGAGGGCAGGCTCCACGCCGATGATGGGCAAATCCGGGTGGCGCTGGCGCAGCCAATGGATGGAGACCGTCGTGGCCGTGTTGCAGGCCACCACCAGCGCCTTGATGTCCTGCTGGCGGATCAACGCTTCGGTGATATGCAGGCAGCGCCGGGCGATGAAGGCATCGGGGCGTTCGCCATAAGGGGCGTGACCGGCATCGGAGAAGTACACAAACGCCTCGCCCGGCAACGCTTGCTGCAAGGCATGCAAGATGCTCAGGCCGCCAATGCCGCTGTCGAACACGCCAATGGGGCGTGTGCTGGCCTGCAAGGCAACGGCGGGCTGCGCCACGGCTGTGTTCATGCGCCTCTCATTGAGCCGGAAAGCTCACACCGAGAAGCTGGAGCCGCAGCCGCAGGTGGATTCGGCGTTGGGGTTTTTGATGACGAACTGCGCGCCTTGCAAATCTTCTTTGTAGTCGATCTCGGCGCCGAACAAGTATTGGTAGCTCATGGGGTCGATCAGCAGCGAGACGCCATTTTTGGTCATGGTCGTGTCGTCTTCGTTGGTGATCTCGTCGAAGGTAAAGCCGTACTGGAAGCCCGAGCAGCCACCGCCTTGCACGAACACGCGCAGCTTCAGATCGGGATTGCCCTCCTCCGCAATCAAGTCGGCCACCTTGGCGGCGGCGGCATCGGTGAAGTTGATGGGCATGTCGGGCGTGGCCTGGACTTCGGTTGTCGCTTCGGTTGTCATCTGGTGGTTCTCCTGCTGGGGCCCGGCTGGCTTGCCAGGCGAGTGTGAAAGGCGCTCATGGTAGAGCAGTGGCGCCTGAGCGCCCTAGCCTGCTTTGCCAGAGCCTTTGCTGTGTTCGTCGAGCAGCTCGTCCAGCGATTGCAGCGGGTTGTCCGGCTTGCCTTCGCGGTTTGGCGCAGCGTTTGCGGCGGCGGTTGCGCCAGCCGCTCCTGCGCCTTTGGGCGCTTCGGCTTCAGTGGTCGGCAAAAGCGGCAGCATGCGCCCCGAAATCAGGGCGCCCTGGTGCATTTCAAGCTGGCGGTAGCTCACATCGCCGCTCACGCGCGCTTTGGGTTGCAGCTCCAGCACGCGATCGGCATGCACCGGGCCTTCCACCATGCCGTTGATGATGACGGTATCGGCGCGGATGCCGCCCAGCACACGGCCTTGCTCGGAAACAAACACCAGCGTGCCCCGGCTTTTTTTCTTGCCTGGCTGGGCGGCGACATCGGGCGCGCCCTGGATCAGGCCCTCCACCGTGCCATCAATGCCCAGCCCGTCGGTGAACGAGAGATCGCCGCGCACGTGGCAGCCGTGGGCGACCAGGCTGCGGATGGGGGGTTGTTTGTTTTTGGAAAACATGGCTGTCCTCTCACTTTTTGTCCTGCGCCAACGCCAGTGCATGCCGCGCGCGCTCTTGCTTGCCTTCCCACACCAGGGCGGTGACGCGGATGGCCTTCAAGCCTTTGGGGATTTTCAGCCGCCCTTCCAGCCGCAGGTAGCGGCCCAGCTCCAGGCTTTGGCGGCGCTTGGGCGCTGGCGCGCTCCAGGGTTTGCCGTCGAGCTGGCCGGTAATGCGCCACTCCAGCTCGCCTTTGAAAATGCCCGCATCGCGCTTGGGCCGCATCAGCAGCATTTGCCAGGCCAGGTGCTCGTCATCGGCGCGCGCCAGCGTCATGTTGCGGATGGCAATACCGCCATCGCCTGGCGCAGGCAGCAGGTTTTCGTAAAAGCCCAGCTCGTCTTTGAGGCGGCCGTTTTCGCCTTGCAGCGCCCGCACCTGGGCGGCCAGGCTGTCGATGGTGCTTTGCTGTATCAGTTGGTCGGGCGTTGGCCCAGGCTCGGGCTTGGGCGCTGGCGGCGGCGGTGCGCTGCTGGCCAGCGCTTGCCGGGTTTGGGCTTCCAGCACTTGCCAGCGCAATTGCTCCAGCTCTTGCTGCATGTGCGTGCGCTGCTGCCAGAGTTGCAGCGCCCACAGCCCCGCCACCGCCAGGCAGGCCAGCGCCACAGCCCACAGCAGCCAGCGCAGCGGCCCGGGCAGCACGCGCCGCCGCATGGCAAGGCGGCCGGTCAAAACAGGGGGGCGCAGGCGCAGGCGGCGACGCATGATGGGGGCAGGGGCAGACTTGGAGAACAGCAAGCGGGGCGCATTATCGGACAACCCATGATGCTCCTGCACCGACCAGGGCCTGAAGGGCGACAGCGCGCGTTTTTGCAAATTTCAATTCAATGTATATTCTTCTTCAATACAGATATGCCTAAACAGGCAATAAAAATTTCCTTTGATTTGTAAAATAAAGCAACCACATCAACGATGGCGCGACTTCATCGCCCGCTCGACCTCGCGCTTGCCCTCGCGCTCCTTGATGGTGGCGCGCTTGTCGTACTCGGCCTTGCCCTTGGCCAGGGCGATTTCGCATTTGGCGCGGCCGTTTTTCCAATACAGGTACAGCGGCACCAGCGTGTAGCCTTTTTGCTCCACCTTGCCGATCAGGCGTTTGATTTCGCTTTTGTGCAGCAGCAGTTTTTTCGTGCGGTCAGGCTCGGGGCGCACGTGGGTGGAAGCGGTCTTGAGCGGGTTGATTTGCCCGCCGATCAGGAAGATCTCCCCATCGCGGATCACCACATACGCATCCGTCAGCTGCGCCTTGCCGCTGCGCAGGGCCTTGACCTCCCAGCCGTGCAGCACCATGCCTGCCTCGTGGCGCTCCTCAATGAAGTAGTTGAAGAACGCCCGCTTGTTTTCGGCAATACGGCTGGAGGGGGTTTTGTCTTTGCTGGCCATACGTCGGTCAGAGGAAACGGAAATAACAGGAAACGGAACGGCCCGCAGCAGCAGCAAGCGCGCCAACGCCCGCGCCAGGCGGGCCCGGGCTGCGGCGATAGAATCGCCAGCCTTTTGCAACCACAGCCAGCGCAGGCGGCAAAACCGGCCATTGTATGTGCAGCCCCCTGTGCAGGCTGCGCAGGCCCGTGTGCCGCAGTGGCGCGGGCGCTGCGTGCCAAGCCCCAACCTGCGCGCCCGGCGTGATCTTTGCCCATGAAACAAGTCCATAAATCCGCCCTGGTCTGGTTCAGCCCAGCACAGATGTTTGCCTTGGTCACGGATGTGGCGCGCTACCCCGAGTTTCTGCCCTGGTGCGACCATGCGCGCGTGCTGGAGCAAGACGCGACGGGCATGACCGCAGAGGTAGGCATTGCCTTCGCGCGCGTGCGCCAGTCGTTTGTCACGCGCAATGAGCATATCGGGCAGGAGAAAGTGCTCATGCGCCTGGTGCGCGGGCCGTTCTCCGTCTTGCAAGGCGAATGGACGTTCCAGGGCATCGGCAACGCCCAGACGCCGGCGCAAGCCCAGGCGTGCAAAGTCGGGCTGACGCTGAGCTACGACTTCAGCTCCACCGCCCTGCGCCTGCTGGTAGGCCCCGTCTTCGACAAAATCGCCAACACCATGGTGCAAGCCTTTGTGCAACGCGCCGAAAGCCTGTACCCGGCCCAACGCTGAACCGTTGCGCCGAATGAAGCCGCCGCCCATGCCGCCATCCAACGCCGCCAGCATCCAGATCGATGTCGTGCTGTGCCTGGGGCCTCGCCAAACCCTGCAATGGCGCATGGCCCTGGCCGAAGGCAGCACCCTCGCGCAAGCCCGGGCCGCCGCCACGGCGCATGGCGCACAGCTCCTGGCGCAAGCCCGCCCCGCAGCCGACGCCAGCGCGCCCGTCCTGCCGCACTGGCGGGCCTGGGGCGTTTGGGGTCGCGCCGTTGCGGCGGACTATGTGCTGCAAGAGGGCGACCGCCTGGAGGCCTATCGCCCTCTCACCGTCGATCCCAAAACCGCCCGGCGTGAGCGTTTTGCGCGCCAGGGCGCACGCGGCGCGGGCCTGTTTGCCAAGCGCCGCGCAGGCGCCAAACCGGGCTATTGAGCACGTTTGCCCCCCTGCCCTGCTCATGACCGTCCCCTTGCCCAGCCCCCCAACCCGCCTGCGCACGGCCGAACCGCGTGAACCGGATTGCTCTCCCCTTTTTTTCTCCATTCGTGAAAGGAACTCCCATGCCCAAACCCCTGGCCTGCATCGTGCGCCGCCTGCCCTTTTTCGCCGCCGCCTTGTGGTGGGGCGGGCTGTCCGTCATGGGCTTTCTGGCCGTGCCGCTGGTGTTTGCCCATGCGCCCAGCGTCGCCGTGGCGGGGCCTATTGCGGCCAAGATGTTTTCCGCCATCACCTGGGTCGCCGTAGCCTGCGGGCTGCTGCTGGTGCTGTGCCTCAAACCCAGCCTGGAGGCTGCGCGCACCGTGCGAGCGGAGGCCGATCCAGCCCCTGCCTCCCCCGCCCTGGCGTTGACGGGCTGGGCGCTGGCCGGGGTCATCCTGGCGCTGCTGATCGAGTTTGCCGTAGCGCCGCGCATCGTCGCGCGGGTGGATTTGCACATCTGGCACAACCTGGGCACCGCGCTGTACGTACTGCAATGGCTGTGCGCAGGGGTGGCGCTGTTCAAACTCAGCGGCCGCGCCACCGCGCCTTGCCGCCCCCAAGCCTGACTGGCCCAATCGACCCTGACCTCGGCCCTGGCCCGCTGCCATGCTTGAAAGCGGGCCGATACAATGGCGCGCTTTGCATTCATGACCAAGCCTTGCATGGCAACTTCCACCCCCTCAAGCGGCGCGCCCAGCGGCGCATCAGGCCGCATCATCAAGAAATACCCCAACCGCCGCCTCTACGACATGACCAACTCGGCCTACATCACCCTGGCCGACGTGAAACAACTGGTGATGCAGCGCGAGCCCGTCACCGTCGTTGACGCCAAAACAGGCGAAAACCTCACGCGCAGCATCTTGCTGCAAATCATTCTGGAAGAAGAAGTCGGCGGCACGCCCTTGTTCAGCGAATCGGTGCTGGCCAATCTGATCCGCTTTTACGGCCACACCATGCAGGGCTTCATGGGCGCGTACATGGAGAAAAACATCTCCGCCATGGCCGAAATGCAGGCGCAAATGCAATCGCAGTGGGCCGAGCAGGCGCGCCACATCTCGCCCGATTTCTGGGCGCAGTTCCAGCCCATGACGGCCAATGTGATGGAAAGCTACACCGAGCAATCGCGCCAGAACCTGCTCAAAGTGCAAGAGCAAATGCAGCAGCAAGTGCGCCAGCAAACCGAGCAGTTCTGGCAGCTTTTTGGCCTCGGCAAAGCCCATAACGAGCCTGAATAACAGCTCCGAACCAGCGCCCCCGGCACGACTTTGCGCACCGACCTCCCCAAAACCCAGAACAAAGAAAGCAGGCGTCATGAGCAGACAGTACTTCGGCACCGACGGCATTCGCGGCACAGTGGGCCAGGCGCCCATCACGCCCGATTTCATCCTCCAGCTCGGCCACACCGTGGGGCGCGTGCTAAAGGCCGCCAACCCCGCCGCCACCGTGCTCATCGGCAAGGACACGCGCATCTCCGGCTACATGCTGGAAAGCGCGCTGGAATCGGGCCTGAACTCCGCCGGGGTCGATGTCGTGCTGCTCGGGCCCATCCCCACGCCAGCCGTGGCCTATCTCACCCGCGCCGTGCGGGCCGATCTGGGCATCGTCATCAGCGCCAGCCACAACCCGTTTGAAGACAACGGCATCAAGTTCTTCAGCGCCCAAGGCGCCAAGCTGCCCGACGAATGGGAGCAAGCCGTCGAGCAGGGCCTGACCCAGCCGCCCACCTGGGCCGCCTCCGCCGCGCTGGGCAAATCGCGCCGCATGGACGACGCCTGCGGCCGCTACATCGAGTTCTGCAAAAGCACCTTCCCCACCCACCTGAGCCTGCGCGGGCTCAAACTCGTGGTCGATGCCGCCCACGGCGCCGCCTACCAATGCGCGCCCAAAGTCTTTCACGAGCTGGGTGCCGAAGTCATCGCCATCGGCGTCGAACCTGACGGTTTCAACATCAACCGCGGCGTGGGCGCTACCGCCCCCCAGGCGCTGGTGGCGCAAGTCCAGGCCCACCGCGCCGATTACGGCATTGCGCTCGATGGCGACGCCGACCGGCTGCAAATGGTCGATGCCAGCGGCCGCCTGTTCGATGGCGACGAGCTGCTTTACCTGATGGCCTTGCAACGGCTGGAGCAAGGCGCCAAGCCCGCAGGCGTGGTCGGCACCCTCATGACCAACCTCGGCGTCGAGCAAGCCCTGGCCGCGCTGGGCATCCACATGCTGCGCGCCAAGGTAGGCGACCGCTACGTGCGCGAGGCGCTGGAGCAGCAAGGCTGGCAGCTTGGCGGCGAAAGCTCCGGGCATTTGCTGGTGCTGGACAAGCACACCACGGGCGACGGCATCGTCAGCGCCCTGCAAGTGCTCCAGCGCGTCATCACCACCGGCCAAAGCATGGCGCAAGCGCTGCAAGCCGTGCAGCTCTACCCGCAAACGCTCATCAACGTGCGCCTGAGCGATCGCGAGAGCTGGAAAACCCACCCCGGCTTCCAGCGCACGCTGACCCAGGCCGAAGCCGCCCTGCAAGGCCAGGGCCGCCTGCTGGTGCGCCCCAGCGGCACCGAGCCGGTGCTGCGCCTGATGGTGGAAGCCCAGCAGGCTGAGCTGGCCCGCCACTGGGCGCAAACGCTGGCCGATGCCCTGGCCGCGCCCGCAGCCGCTTGAAAATTCGCAGGCGGACTTACGCGGCACCACCCACAGCCCGCGCCAATCGCATTTGGATCGCTGCACATCTGCAAATATTACAAATCAAAAGAAAATAAATTGCCTTATTTGGGCATATGCATCAATAAACATAATTTCTTTTGATTGAAAAACCCCGCCCGCACGGTAGCGCCACGCCCCAATGCCCTACGGGTTTTCACCCAGAGCACGCCCGCAAGCGTTGTTGCACCTCATTACGTTCGTACAATGCCGCCCCGTTCGGCCGCGCCTGCTTGCAGCGCGTGGCGCGGACATGGGTTCAACATCACCGCCACAGCCCCAGGACTCGACCTACCCGGTCTGCTGCGCTTTGGGGCGCCTTGCGGCGCTGGCTTGCAAACAGCAAGCTGACGCCACTCTTGCACCCTCTGCACCATGAAACTTTTGCTCGCTCTCTCGCGCGGCATCGACAGGCTCAATGCCTTCATCGGCCGCTATGCGATCTGGCTGATTTTTGCCGCCACGTTCATCAGCGCCGTCAACGCGCTGGTGCGCAAGATTTTTGGCGCCAGCTCCAACGCCTTTCTGGAAATCCAGTGGTATTTGTTTGCCTGGTCGTTTCTGATTGCGGCGGGCTACACGCTGCTGCACCGCGAGCATGTGCGCATTGACGTGCTCAACAGCCGCCTGCCCAAAAAAGTGCAGGTGTGGATCGATATCGTGGGCTTTGCGCTGTTTCTCACGCCGCTGTGCCTGACCATCCTCTACCTGACCTGGCCGGTGGTGGTGCAGATGTACCAATCGGGCGAAACCTCGGGCAACTCGGGCGGGCTGATCCGCTGGCCGGTGTGGCTGGCCATCCCCGTGGGCGTGGCGCTGCTGATGCTGCAAGGCTGGTCGGAGCTGATCAAGCGCATCGCTTTTCTCACCGGTCACGGGCCTGACCCGATGGGCAAGCTCGGCGATGCAGATGAAGCCCTGGCCCAGGCATTGCGCGAAGAGGCCGCCGCGCGCGAGGCCCAGCAAACCACCAGCGCACCAACATCCACGCCCGCATCGGCCAGCGCCTCCGGCGCGGCGCAGGCTTAACGGCAAGGGAGAGCACCATCATGGAATTCATTGCCGCCAATTACGCGCCCATCATGTTTGCGGGCCTGGTCGTCTTTTTGCTGCTGGGCTTTCCGGTGGCCTTCAGCCTGGGCGCTTGCGGGCTGGCCTTCGGGCTGATCGGGATCGAGCTGGGCGTTTTCCCCTCCTCCGTGCTGGCCTGGCTGCCCCAGCGCCTGATTGGCATTTTGGCCAACGACACGCTGCTGGCCGTGCCCTTCTTCACCCTCATGGGTTTGGTGATGGAGCGCAGCGGCATGGCCGAGGATTTGATCGAGACGATCGGCCAGGTCTTTGGCTCGCTGCGCGGCGGCCTGGCGCTGGCCGTTGTGGTGGTGGGCGCGCTGCTGGCCGCGACCACGGGCGTGGTGGCCGCATCGGTCATCTCCATGGGGCTGATCTCGCTGCCCATCATGCTGCGCTACGGCTACGACCGGCGCCTGGCCAGCGGGGTGATTGCCGCCTCCGGCTCGCTGGCGCAAATCATCCCGCCCTCGCTGGTGCTCATCCTCATGGCCGACCAGCTCGGGCGCAGCGTGGGCGATATGTACAAAGGCGCCATGCTGCCCGCCATGATGCTGGTGGGCCTGTACCTGGGCTGGGTGCTGTTGCTGGCCATCTTCAGCCCCAAGCGCGCCCCCGCCTTGCCGGCCGAGGCGCGCATTTACCGCGAAGCCAACGGCAGCGGCGGCTACACCTCGCTGATGGTGCTGCTGACCCTCTCGGCCATCGTTTCGGTCTATCTGGCCTCGCAAATGGCGCACATCCACACCTGGCTGGAGGGGCGCGAAGTCACCCACGTGGCGATGGATGAAAAAGTCGTCACCGCGCTGTGCGGCGGCACCTTCGTGGCCTTTGTCATCGCCAGCATCAACCGCCTGCTGGGCCTGGGCCTGCTCTCGCGCCTGGCCGAGCGCGTGACCTTCGTGCTCATCCCGCCGCTGCTGCTGATCTTCCTGGTGCTGGGCACCATCTTCCTGGGCATTGCCACCCCCACCGAGGGCGGCGCGATGGGGGCCATGGCCGCCATCCTCATGGGCGTGACGCGCCGACGCCTGAGCATGGCGCTGTTCAAGCAGGCGCTGGCCGCCTCCACCCGCCTGACCAGCTTCGTGATGTTCATCCTCATCGGCGCCACCACCTTCGGGCTGGTGTTCCAGGCCGCCGATGGCCCCATCTGGGTCGAGCACCTGCTCTCGGGCCTGCCCGGCGGGCCAGTGGGCTTTTTGATCGTGGTGAACCTGATGGTGTTCTTCCTGGCGTTCTTCCTCGATTACTTCGAGCTGTCCTTCATCGTCGTGCCGCTGCTGGCCCCCGTGGCCGAATCCATGGGCATCGACCTGATCTGGTTTGGCGTGCTGCTGGCGATGAACATGCAAACCTCCTTCCTGCACCCGCCCTTTGGCTTTGCGCTGTTCTTCCTGCGCTCGGTCGCGCCCGAGAAAGCCTACATAGACCGCGTCACCGGCCAAACCGTCGCCCCCGTCACCACCATGCAGATTTACTGGGGCGCCGTGCCCTTTCTGGTCATCCAACTGTGCATGGTCGGCCTGCTCATCGCCTTCCCCAGTCTGGTCACCGGCAACCTGGACGCCAAGGTCGAGGTCGATATGGATGCCGTCGGCGCGCAAATGCTTGACAGCCTCGATGCCCAGGGCGGCTACGGCGCGGACAACCCCTTTGGCGATTCCGCCTATGGGGACGATACGGGCAGTGATGCAGGCGGCGCAGGCTATGGCAGCGACAGCGGCTACGGCAGCGACAACCCCTTCGGCCAGCCCGACGCCTCCTCCCAAGCGCCCGCCCAGCCGCAAGCCGCCGCCGAACCAGGCGGCTACGGCTCGGACGACCCGCTGCAAGCCCTGCAAGAAGCCGCCAGCCAGCCCGGCGGGCAGTAATGCACCTGAATTACAAATCAAAAGGATAAAAAACACACCTGTTTAGGCATGACAGGTAACAAACCATTTTTCTTTTGATTAAACAAAGGAGATCGCCCGTGCCCCCCGAGCCGCCAGCCCCACAACGCACGCCCAACGTTTGCGACGCCCCCGCGCCCGAGCAAGACTGGCAGGCCCTGCTGGAGCCCGAGCAAGATCCGCCCACCACCATCCCCCTGGGCCTTGAGGACTGGCTGGGCATCGTGCTGCTGTTCGCGCTCAGCCTCATCACCCTGGGCAACGTGCTGGCGCGCTACCTCAGCAACATCTCCTTTGCCTGGACGGAAGAAATCTCCATCTTCCTGATGATGGCGCTCACCCTCGTGGGCGCCAGCGCCGCCGCCGCGCGCAGCCGCCACATCCAGATCGACTACCTCGCCGCCCGCGTGGGGCCGCGCGCGCGGCGCTGGCTGACCATCTTCACCGCCCTCGCCAGCCTTGCCATGTTCGCCGCCATGGCCTGGCTGGGCGGCCAGCTCGCCTGGGACGAATACCGCTTCGAGGAAACCTCCCCCGGCCTGGGCCTGCCCAAGTGGATTTACACCATCTGGCTGCCCCTGCTCTCCATCGCCATCGCCCTGCGCACCCTGGGCGTCGCCTGGCGCGCCTGGCGCAAGCGCGAGCAAGGCTGAGCCGCCATGGCAGCCGCGCATTCACACCCTCCCCCGCGTACTGCAGGGAAGGGAACTTCAGGCGCAAAGATTGATTTTTACCAATCAAAGTAAAAGAAAAACAATACCCAATATGCCTAAACAAGCCAACTTTATTTCTCATTGATATAAAAAACTCCATGAAGCGCCCCACCCCACCCTCTGCCATCGCCTCCCGCCATGACTGAAATCGCCCTGCTGATGTTCGCCGTCTTCACCGTGCTGATGGTGCTGGGCGTGCCCGTGGGCGTGGCGCTGGGCTTTAGCGGCGCTTCGGCCATCGTGCTGGCCAATCTGGAGGCGCCCTACTTCGGCCTCATGGCCATCCCGCAAAACTTTTACGCGGGCATCGCCAAATACCCGCTGCTGGCCATCCCCATGTTCGTGCTGGTCGGCTCCATCTTCGACCGCTCCGGCGTCGCCGGACGGCTGGTCAACCTCGCCATCGCCATCTTCGGGCGCGGCCCCGGCGTGCTGCCAGCGGTAGCCATCGTCGTGGCCATGTTTCTGGGCGGCATCTCCGGCTCCGGCCCCGCCTGCGCAGCAGCCGTGGGCGGCGTGATGATCAGCGCCATGCGCCGCGCGGGCTACCCCGGCCCCTTCAGCGCCACCGTCATCGGCGCAGCCGCCTCGACCGACATCCTCATCCCCCCATCGGTGGCCTTCATCATCTACAGCGTGCTGGTGCCCGGCGCGTCCGTACCCGCGCTGTTTGCCGCCGGCGTCGTGCCCGGCGTGCTGGTCGGCCTGGCCCTGATCGTGCCCGCCTTCTGGCTCGCCCGCCGCCACAGCATGGGCGCAGGCGAAGCCGCCCTGCCCCGCCCGCCCTTCTGGCGCAGCCTGCGCCAAGCCTCCTGGGGCATTGCCGCGCCCATCCTCATCCTGGGCGGCATGCGCATGGGCTGGTTCACCCCAACCGAGGCCGCCGTCGTCGCCGTCTATTACGGCCTGTTCGTCGGCATGGTCGTCTATCGCACCATCGGCTGGCGCGATCTGATCGTCATCTTCCGCGAGGCCGCCGAACTCTCGGCCATCATCTTGCTGGTGGTGGCGCTGGCCAGCATCTTTGCCTACGCCCTCTCCACCCTCAGCATCATCGACCCGCTGGCGCGCGCCATCGCCGCAGGCGGCCTGCACGAATACCTGGTGCTGGCGCTCATCGTCGCGCTGCTGGTGGTGTTTGGCATGTTTCTCGACGGCATCTCCATCTTCCTCATCTTCGTGCCGCTGCTGGCGCCCATCGCCCAAGTCTTCGGCTGGGACATGGTGTGGTTCGGCGTGCTGCTCACGCTCAACGTCGCCCTCGGCCAATTCACCCCGCCGCTGGCGGTGAACCTGATGGTTTCCTGCCGCATGGCCGGCGTGTCCATGCAAAGCACCGTGCCCTGGGTCGTGTGGTTTTTGCTGGCCCTGCTGGCCGTCATGGCCCTGGTCATCGCCCAGCCAGGGCTGGCCTTGTGGCTGCCGCGTTATTTGGGGTATTAAAACGACTCCAATTCAAAAGAAACAAAAAAGGCCAATTTCGGCATGATGCCCATATTGACCTTTTTCCTTTGATTTAACGGCAAAGATTTACCTGGGAATCAGCGACAAAAACTCCCGCCGCAAATTGGCATCGGTGAGAAACACCCCGCGCATGACGGAGTTGATCATCTTGCTGTCCATCTCTTTCACGCCGCGCCAGGACATGCAGAAATGACTGGCTTGCATGACGATGGCCAGCCCGTCGGGCTTGGTGCGCTCCATGATGAGGTCGGCCAGTTGCACCACGGCTTCTTCTTGGATTTGCGGGCGGCCCATCACCCAGTCCACCAGCCGCGCGTATTTGGACAGGCCGATGACGTTGGTGTTCTGGTTGGGCAGCACGCCGATCCAGACTTTGCCGATCACGGGGCAGAGGTGGTGGCTGCATGCGCTGCGCACGGTCAGCGGGCCGACGATCATCAGCTCGTTGAGGCGTTCGACGTTGGGGAACTCGGTGATGTCCGGCGCGTTGACGTAGCGCCCGCGAAAGACCTCCGTCAAATACATCTTGGCCACGCGGCGCGCCGTGTTGCGGGTGTTGTGATCGCCTGCGGTGTCGATCACCATGCTGTCGAGCACGGCCTGCATCTTGCCCTCCACCTCGTCCAGCAAGGCTTCCAGTTCGCCCGGGTTCAGGCAATCGGCGATGTTGTCGTTGGCGTTGTAGCGGCGCCCCTGCGCTTGCAGGCGCTCACGAATCTTGACGGAAACAGGCACCCCTTCATCGCCTTCAACGGGCGGCTGGGCAGGGCTGGAAGGTGCTTTGCGCATAGGATTTTCGTTGACCAAAGACCGTTTATCATAAGCCACGTCCGGAGCCCGGCTTGGCGCTGGGCCCCGTTGCCAGATAGGCAAAGCGCCCGCTTTTGCGGCGCTTTTTCCATGCCCGCTGCCAGGGCGCGCCGCCGCCCGTTTGCAGGCGAGCGGCCCCTTCGATCCCCCGCCGCACTCCCCTTTCATGAACGAACAGCAGTACCGCGACGTATTGTTGGCCAAGGCCATCGAAACCCAGCCCCCGCCCCCCGGACAGCCGCCCCTGCTATCGGACAAGGATGTACGCCAGGCCACTGAGCGCACGCTGCGCGAGCTGCGCCTGGGCAAAGGCGGCGCGCGCCAGTTGGAGCGTTTGGCGGTGCACCGCGCCGATTTGCTGCTGCGGCTGGCCTCTCACACCCAACCGGCCATCGGCCCGCTGCGCCGCCCGCGCCGCGCCGCCTCGCTGCTGTGGTGGCTGCCGCTTTTGGCGCTGCTGCTGGGCTTTGCCACGGAGAAGATCGCCGAGCCGCACCGCCTCAACCTCATGGCCTGGCCGCTGCTGGCCATCGTCTTCTGGAACCTGGCGATGTACGTGGTGATGGCCGTTTTGTGGCTGCGGCGCCTGCTGCGCCCCAGGCGCCCTGGCGAGGTCGATGAACTGGGGCTGGAAGCCCTGCGCCCGGTCACGAACTGGTGGACGCGCAGCGCGCTGGGCCTGAAAGACAAAGACGGCTACCTGCGCACCATTTACCAGCGTTTCATGGCCGATTGGATGCCCTACAGCCACGCCCGCCACGCCCGCGTGCTGCGCAGCCTCACCCACTTGTGCGCCGCCGCCTTGGCCATCGGCGTAGGGGCGGCGCTGTGGTTCACGGGCATGTTTGCCCAATACCGCATCGGCTGGGAAAGCACCTGGCTGACGCCGCAACACATGCACACCCTGGCCCATTGGCTGAGCTGGCCCGCCCAAACCCTGTTGGGCATGCCCGCCTGGAGCCTGGAGCAAATCGAGCAACTGCAAAGCTGGCCCGCCGGTCAGCAGCAAAACGGTCGGCAATGGATCATGGCCTACAGCGCCTTGCTGGCGCTGACGGTGGTGCTGCCGCGCGTGCTGCTGGCGGCGTGGCACTGGGTTGCGGCGCTGGGCCTGTCCAAAACGCTGCACCTGCCGCTTGATGAGCCGTACTTCCAGAAAATCGCGCGCGATTTCTCCAGCGACGCCACTACCGTGGCCGTCCACCCCTTCAGCATGGTGATGAACAACCAGCGCCAGCAGCAAGTGGTGCAATTCGTGCAGCAGCACTTTGGCGCCGCCGCCCATGTGCACTTTGCCCCCACGCTGGAATATGGCGAGGGCGAGGGCCGCTTCGCCCACACGCTGGAGAGCGCCCAGCCACATTTGCAGGCGCTGCTGTTCAACATGGCCGCCACGCCCGAGGAAGAAACCCACGGCGCGGCGCTGGCCCAGTTCGAGGCCCACGTTCCCGGTGCGCGTGGTGTCTGGCTGTATGGCCACGAATTCGCCCAGCGCCTGGGCGATACGGAAGCGGCCCGCCACCGCATTGCCGAGCGCAGCCACCTCTGGCAAGTCTTTGTCGAAAGCCACGGCATGCAGGCGCAATTCATCGGTTTGCCCGCTCACGCTGCCCAGGCCGCCGCGCCCAGCGCGCAGACGCCCGCCGTTCCTGGCGCCTGACGCTCCCAAAAACTTCCCCAGCCCCCACGCCATTGGCTCCCCCACCAGATGTCCCAGCAGGAACTGACCGCCATCCCCCAAGGCACGCTTGTGCAATGGTGTTTGATCTCGCACACCAACATCGGCAAGACCACCCTCACGCGCACCCTGCTGGGGCAGGACGTGGGCGACATCCGCGACGCCCCCCACGTCACCGACACCGCCGACGCCCACACCCTGGTGCGCACGCCCGAAGGCGATGAGCTGCGCCTGTGGGATACCCCCGGCTTTGGCGACTCGGTGCGGCTCTACCAGCGCCTGCAACAGCAAAGCAACCCCGTGGGCTGGCTGCTGAGCAACATCTGGGATCGCTGGCGCGACAAACCCTTCTGGATGAGCCAGCGCGCCATGCGCGCCGCGCGCGACAGCGCCGATGTGGTGCTCTACCTCGTCAACGCCGCCGAAAACCCCGCCGATGCGGGCTACCTCGACGCCGAAATGCACCTGCTGCGCTGGCTGGGGCGGCCCGTGGTCGTGCTGCTCAACCAGACCGGCGCGCCGCAAACCGTGCGCCAGCAAGACGAAGACGTGCGCACCTGGACGCGCGCCCTGGCGCAATACAAACCCATGGTTTGCGACGTGCTCGCGCTCGACGCCTTCACCCGCAGTTGGATGCACGAGCAGCGCCTGTTTCACGCCGTGCAGCCGCTCCTCCCCCCCGGCAAACAAGCCGCCTACCAGCGCATCGTCGCCACCTGGGAAAGCGCCAACCGCCAACGCTTTGACGCCAGCATGGCCGCCATCGCCGCGCTGCTGACCCAGGCCGCGCGCTGGAAGGAACCCGTGGCCGCCACCACGCGCAGCCCCCTGCCCTCGTGGGGCACGCTGAAAAACCTCCTCCCCCTGGGCGCCAGCGGCGCGGGCAACGCCGCCGCACCCGATGCCGAGCAGCAAGCCATGCAAAAACTGCTGCGCCACCTGCAAAAAGAAGACCTGCGCAGCACCGAAACCCTGCTAGAGCTGCACCGCCTCGACGGCCGCGCCGCCGCCGAAATCCACGCCCAACTACGCGAATACTTCACCATCCACCAGCCGCTGGACATGCGCCAAATGGGCCTGCTGGGCGCACTCGCCACCGGCGCCGCAGGCGGGCTGGGCGCCGACCTGGCCACCGGCGGCCTGAGCATGGGCGCGGGCGCTTTGCTGGGCGCGCTGGCGGGTGCCTTCACCTTTGCCGGCGCGGCCCTGGGCATCAACCGCCTCCGCGAGCAAACCGAGCACCAAGTCCAACTCTCGGACGACTTTCTCGACTCCCTGCTGCACGCGGGCCTGCTCAAATACCTCGCCATCGCCCACTTTGGCCGCGGCCGGGGCCATTACAGCGAAGCCGAATCCAGCCTGCCCGCCCCCGCGCACTGGCACGAAGCTCTGCAACAGCACACCGCGCCGCAAAAAGCCCGCCTGCACGCCCTCTGGCATAACCTGCGCGCCAGCCCCGAAAACGACGAATCGGCCAGCCAGCCCCTGCATGCCGAACTGCGCGCCCTGCTGGGCGACATCGTCCTGGCTGCCATGCAACAGCTCTACCCCACCCCCCGGCCACAACCCCGGCCCCAATCCCGGTCACGCCCCTCCGCCCAGGCACAGCCGCCCGGCACTGCCGCCGACAGCGGGCGCGAACCGCCCGAAGGCCACACCCCCTGACCATCCTCCCGCCTGCCGCCACTGCCTGTCCGCCCCGACCGTCCCCTTGGCAGCACACGCCACCTCCCCCCCACCGCCATGCATCTGACCCTCATCGTCGGCACCGTCAGCGACACCGCCTTGTACGTCGCCCAAACCGTGCAACAAGTGCTCAAGCCGCAGCTCACCGGCTCCACGCTCATCCTCGCCCAGGCCGACACCACCGGCGAAGCACTGGAAGCCGCCGCCGCCCAAGGCCCCGTGCTCATTTGCACCTCCACCCACGGCAGCGGCGACCTGCCCGAAAACCTCCAGCCCCTGTACGCCGACCTGGACGCCCGCCCGCGCTACCTCGGCGCCCTGCGCTACGGCGTCATCGCCCTGGGCGACAGCTTTTACGACGACACCTTCGCCGCAGGCGGACGCCTGTTCGACGCCCGCCTGCAAGACCTCGGCGCGCAGCGCATTGGCGAGATCTTCACCATCGACGCCAGCGAAGTGACCGACCCCGAAACCGCCGCCGCCCTCTGGGCGCAAGAATGGCTGCCCAG
>JAUMYU010000103.1 GCA_030528485.1 Comamonadaceae bacterium | reverse complement strand
GCTGCGGGTGGATGTAGAGCTTGACCGTCCAGATCGGCCCCAGCGCATGAATCACGTAAAACAGCATGGCCAAGGCAAAAGCCACCAGGGCCGTGCCAGCGGCCGAAATCACATCAAAACGCACGCCGCGAATGTGCGATTCGGCCAAGGCAGCAAAGTAATACGCGATGTGCGCGACCGAGAGCAGCTTGGAATTGCGCGCGCCAAACTGCTGGGCGCCAGCGGCAATCAACGCCTTTTCGTTTTTGATGGAAATGGCCAAAGAAACCAGACGAATACAGAAGATCAATACAAATACAGTGGTGATCATGGGAAAAACAGCAACACAAACGCAACGCAGCAGGCCGTGCGCTTGAGCCGCCTTTGACCGACACCTCAGCACACCCACACTGCTGCCTCAAACAAGCAAAGCCCCGACAACGGCGACTTTGCACTTTGACTTTGCAACACGCAGAAAAAATCTGCAGCCACAAGCCATCCACCGAATGTAACCGAATGTGCAGATAAGATCGGCGCATGGCTTTGTTTCCTCAAATCTACAGTCGCATTCACAAACGCTGCAGCAACACGGGCGAACGCCTGGTGCTGGAGCAGATCAAACGCTGCCTGCCGGACGACTACATCGTTTGGCACGACATTCCGGTGGGCCCTTTGCAGCGCCAGCCGGACTTTGTGATCTTCAACCCCCGCCGTGGGGTGCTGGTGCTGGAGGTCAAGCACTGGAAGCTCCACACCATGACGCACGCCACCAGAGAAAGCGTGACGCTGAATACGGACGGTGGCCCCAAAACCTGCAGGCACCCCGAGGTGCAAGCGCGCGAGTGCGCCTTGCAAATCAACAACGTGCTGGAGCGCGACCCACAGCTCAAGCAGACCGAGGGGCGCTACGCAGGCAAATGCGCCGTGCCCTACGGTTGGGGCGCGGTGATGAGCAATGTGCGCCGCCAGCACATACAAGGCACGGACTTTGCCGAGATCTTTCCAGACGAGCGCACGCTGCTGCGCGACGATTTGGACGAAGACGTGACTCCCGAGCAGTTTCAGGAGCGTTTGTGGCGTTTGTTCACCACGTTTTTTCCGGTGGCGCTCACCCTGCCCCAGCAAGACCGTGTGCGCTGGCACATGTTTCCCGAGGTGCGCATCACCAATCTATCGACCGCCCAAAAAGCCGCGGCAGAAAAAGCGGGCAAATTCGCCATTCCTGATCTGATTCAGGTGATGGACATGAATCAGGAGCAAGCCGCACGATCGCTGGGCGAAGGGCACCGCGTGATTCACGGCGCAGCAGGCACAGGCAAGACCATGATTCTGGTTTTTCGCGCCCAGCATTTGGCGCAGCAGGCCGAGCCTGGCGCACAACCGATCTTGGTGCTTTGCTACAACCGCCCGCTGGCTGATCGCATCTCGCATCTGCTGGCCGAGCGCGGTCTGGATCCCGCACGCGTAGCGGCGCGCACCTTCCATTCCTGGTGCGAAGACATGGTGCGCACCTACCAACTCGCCAAACCCGAACTCACCCCCGGCACCACTGCGTATTACGAAGCCCTGGTCGCAACCGTAGAGCGCGCCCTGCAAACCGGCCTGGTGCCGCAAGGCCAATATTCCGCACTGCTGATTGACGAGGCGCACGACTTCGATGCCTCGTGGCTGCGCATCGCCACGCAACTGGTCAACCCCGCCACACGCTCGCTGCTGGTACTGTACGACGATGCACAATCCATCTACAAACCAGCCCAAAAGCGCTTCAGTTTTGCCAGCGTTGGCATCGAGGCGCAGGGCCGCACCAGCATCTTGCGGATGAACTATCGCAACACCGTCGAGATCTTGGCGCTGGCCATGCAATGCGCCGAACAGCTGCTGACCGACGTGAGTGAAAGCGACACCCACATGCAGCGCGTGCGCCCCGAAACAGCCGGGCGGCGCGGCCCCATGCCGCAGCTGCTGCGCTTTACCAGCGACAAGGACGAAGCACACGCACTGGCCGAGCGCATCGCCCAACTGGTGAAAAGCGGCACACCGCCTGACGACATCGCCGTGCTGTGCCGCAACAAATACCATTGGGAACCGCTACAACATGCACTCAAGCAGCAGGGTATTCCCACGCAAACCCGCAGCGGCCGCAAAAACATCGACTGGGCCACGCCCAGCGTCAAACTCTTAAGCATGCACGCGGCCAAAGGCTTGGAGTTTCCCCACGTGTTTGTGATGCGGCTGGATTTGCTGCCCGGCAAACACGATTTGGACGAAGAGCTGCGCGTGTTCTACGTGGCCATGACCCGCGCCACCCACCAACTCACCTTGTCTTGCGCGGGTGATTCGCTGCTGGTGCAGCGCGTGCGCAATGCACTTGAAGTGACGCATGCACATTTGCCAGCGGCAGAGGCCGATGCAGATGCGGCTTGAGCCCCGGATTCTTCTGATCCGATGAGTGCCGTTGACCATCAACGGATTCATCGGTCGTTCAAATCGCGGGCCGCCATCGCTCCTAGCCGTATCCCAGCCGTATGCATGACGCCCCATCCTTTGGGCCAGAGCAGACTGGTCTGCAAAGGCTGCTGACTTGCAAAAACGATTGGAGCAAATACAGACCAGCCCGCTTTTTCACCAGCAGACCCAATGCGTTCGCAGACAGGTCCAAACAAGCCAGCCCGCATGGTATGCTGGCTTGTAACGATTCGTGTGCGACTTGCTTCAAAAGCGGCACGCG
>JAUMYU010000102.1 GCA_030528485.1 Comamonadaceae bacterium | reverse complement strand
CCTGTACCTGCTCACCGTGGCCGACATTCGCGGCACCGGCCCGCGCGTGTGGAGCGACTGGAAGGCCCACCTGCTCGAAGAGCTCTACCGCAGTGCCCTGCACGCTCTGGGCGGCCATTTGCCCAGCGCAGAAGAGCTGGTGCAGGCCCGCAGCAGCGGCGCGCTGATCGAACTGGCGCGCAACGCCGCCCTGCCCCGCACGACGCATCGGCAAGCCCATTTGCGGCTGTGGCAAACGCTGGATGCGGCCTACTTTCTGCGGCATGACGCCAGCACCATCGCCTGGCACACGCAGCATCTGGCCCCCCTTCTGGCCCGGCGTGCGGCAGTCCAATCAGCAGCCAAATCGGCGGTCCAAGCGGCGGCAGATGCAGCAATGAATCCAGCGGTCGATTCAAGAGGTGAAGCAAAGAATGAGCCCACTGCCCAAGCGGCAGCCCAGCCCTCAAACCCAAGGGTCCCGGCTGTGCCTGGCCGCGCATCCGCTTCACCCATTGCACCCGCCAAGGCTGAATCAAGCATCGATGCCACCGCCATTGAGGCAAGCCGTGCAAACCAGGCCCCCTGCATCGTCAAGGCCCGCCCCGCGCCGCAGGGTGGCGGACTGCAACTGCTGGTGTACACGCCCGACCGACCGGCGCTGTTTGCCCACATCTGCGGCCACCTGGCACAAGCCGGTTACAGCATTCTGGATGCGCGCATCCACACCACGCGCGATGCCTACGCGCTCGATACCTTCCAGATCATCAGCCCCCGGTTGGCCGGGCAATACGGCGATGCCGCCGCCCTGGCCCAGTTGGAGCGGCACATGCAAGCGGCCATCCAACGCACCCTGCACAGCCATGCCCCCTTGCCCGACGTGCCCGCAGGGCGCTTGTCGCGCCGGGCACGCAGCTTTCCGATGGAGCCGCACATCCGGCTCGATGCCGAAGAAAAAAACGCCCGCTGGCGCCTGGCCATTCACGCCAGCGACCGCCCCGGCCTGCTCTACCGCATCGCCCGCACGCTGGCGCAGCACGGCATCGGCGTGCAACTGGCCAAAATCTCCACCCTGGGCGAGCGGGTGGAAGACAGCTTTCTGATCGAAGGCGCGGCCCTGCAATCGCCCCAACGGCGCGAACGGCTGGAGCAAGAACTGTTCGCGGCGATTGCTGCTGAATGAAAAAGCACCCGGAAATTGAGAAAGCGCCCGCCCCACGGCAAAGCAGCAGACTTGGCTCCGTCACCGGCTATCGCCGGGGCCCACGCTTTCCATCTGCAACAAACGCCATGCCCGGCCACGCCCATACAACCCTGCAACCCAGCAAGTGCGCCGCCGTTGCAAACGATGGCTGGCGCCTTGACCCATGTCTTTAGAGCTTCGAAGCGCAAGGCACCCTGCAAAGGCGAGGGAACAAGCCCTACTCTTGCTGCGACGCAGATGGCTGCGAAGTTGACGCATGCGGCTTGGGCAGCTTGGGCGGCAAGCCGCCGCCCACTTCTTGCCCAGCAGCGTCTTGCCCGGCAGCTTCCAGCGCCTCAATCTCTTCGGCCAGGCGGGTGATCTGGTGTTGCCGCGCCACCAGGGCCGCGTGGTACACCCTCTGGTAGGCGGGCGAGCCGGGCAGGCTGCCCTTGGGCGTCATGTGCAGCACCCAGGCAAATTCGGCCGCAAACAACACGATGAGCGAGGAGTAATACACCCAGATCATCAACGCCACCACCGACCCGGCCGCGCCGTAAACCGATGTCGTGACCGTGGTGCCCAGGTACATGCCAATCACCGTTTTGCCCACGCCAAACAGCAAGGTCGCCAGCAGCGCGCCCGGCAGCACCATGCGCAAAGGCGGGCGGCGCGAGGGCAGCCACAGCATCAGGGTGATGAACAGAAGCAATAGCAGCAGAAAAGACAAGAGGGGGTGAAACATGCTCACCCATTGAAAAAGCTCGGGGATGTATTGCTGCATCCAGCGTTCAAACACCGTGAGCACCGCCGACAGCAACAGCGAGGCCATCATCAAAAAACCGATGGCAAACAGGATGGCGAAGGTGAGCATGCGCGTGAGCACCACCTCGCGAATGCTTTGCCACACGGTTTGTTTTTTGTGGCGCGCGTGCGGCACCATCCAGATGTGATCCAGCGCCTCGCGCAACTCCACCAGCACGCCCGAAGCGCCCAGCAGCAAAAAGCCCAGCGCCATCAAGGATGCCACGGTGCCTTCCGACTTGCGCTGGGTGGCCAGCAACAAATCCTGGATCAAGGCGCCGGCCTTTTCACCCGCCAAATTCCTTGCGGCTTCCACCAACTGCGCCTGCGCTGCGCCCTGGCCGAAAAAGAAGCCGATCACCCCCACCAGAATCACCAGCAGCGGCGCCAGGCTCAGCACCATGTAGTACGAAAGCGCCGCGCCGTGGCGCAGGCAACTGTCGTCCAGCCACTTGCTGAGGCTGGCCCACAACAGCCGCCAGATGTACCGCAAAGCGCGCAGAACGGACATGGCTCAAAAACAGTGGTTCAAGGCAGACATCAGGCAAGGCTTGGATCAGGCCAGCTCTTTGTCTGACACGCCCTGATCCGCTTCTGGCTGAGCCGCTTCGTTCTTGCCCGCGTCTTTGGCCATTCCCTTGAGTGGCCTGGCCCACTGCACCTCGGGCGTGGTGGCCAGCAATTCTTCGAGCGTGGTGCTGCCATCGGCCACGCGCAAAGCGCCCGACAGGCGCAGCGGGCGCATGCCGTCGCGCATGCCCTGGCGGC
>JAUMYU010000032.1 GCA_030528485.1 Comamonadaceae bacterium | reverse complement strand
AGCCAAACTCGCGGGTGTGGCTGCCCTCGACCTGCCCGCCCAGTTGCTGCGCCATTGTCTGCATGCCGTAGCAGATGCCGAGCACCGGGATGCCCAGTTCAAACGCGGCGTCTGGCGCGCGGTCATCCACCTCATACACGCTGGCGTGGCTGCCGGAGAGGATGATGCCCTTGAGCCGCCCATCGGCGGCGTAGTCGCGCAGCCAGTCGCTGCTCACGTCGCAGGGGTGCACTTCGCAATACACATGCGCTTCGCGGATGCGCCGGGCGATCAATTGCGTGACTTGCGAGCCGAAATCGAGGATGAGGATTTTGTCGTGTTGCATGGTGAAAGGATGTGGCAGTTTGCGAAGCGGTCGGCAATGGCGAGCATGCTTTGCAGCAGAAAATGAAGCCGGGATGCCCCGTTGGAAGGGGCCTTGGGCAAGGTAATTGTGCTGGTGCGTTCGGCCCGCGATGCAGGCTGGGCAAAGGGCCTTATTGTGGCCGAAGGCGTTTGCACAGGGGGCTGTTGCGCGTGGCCTGCAAGCAAATGTAAGCGTGTGTGAGGCGGAGGGTGTTAACAAGAATTTTCTTTCATAATCGTCGCTGTTTGTATCTGTCTCGAGAGGTTTATATGCAATTTTCTTTCGTAGGACGTCGATCTGCGGTGCTGCTGGCCTGCGCCGTGGTAGCTGCTGGGGCATCGGCGCAAACCGTGCCCGGGCCCTGGACTTGCGGGACGGAGATGTACGTCGGCCGCTCCAATGCCAGCGCCCCGACCAATTTCTTCACTTACCCCATGGTGGGTGGGGCCGCCTGGGGCACTGGAACGGCGATTGGCACGGTGGATGCCAATACAGGCTCTGGCCCGCGCGACCTGAACGCGCTGGCCTACAACCCGCGCGACAACTATCTGTATGCGCCCAAGCGGGTGTTTGTGGCGGATCCCCCGGCATCCACGACGTATATCGGGATGTACCGTCTGGGCAAAAACGCTGCCGGGCAGGTCGAGCCGGTGGTGATGAGCCCCAGTGCTGGCGGCGCTGCCGTGTTCCAGCACACTTTGCGTGTTGCAGGGCTGCCGGCGGGGGCGCTGGGTGCGGCGGCTACGTTTGACCGGGCGGGCAATTACTTCATGGTCAATGGGGCCAATAGCGATGTGTACCTGATCCGCAATCTGCATGCGGCCCAGCCGGATGATCCCGCCGTGCAGGCCGAGAAGCTGGATCGCCAGGCGGAAGCCGACGCGGCATGGCTGGCCGATGGCTTCCAGGCCGTGGTGCCAGGCCACGTGGTCGGCCAGCGCGCCATTACGGACTTTGCCGTCAGCCCCAAGGAAAGCACCAACGCCCAGCCCGTGCTGTACGGCATGGGCGACAAAGTAGGCGCAAACTGGTACCTGTACCGCTATCGGGTGGATTTGGCGGGCAAGAAGGTGCACGTCTCGCGCAAACTCATTGCGAACATGGATGCGGCGGCGAGCTATATGGCGTCGGCCGCGTTCCGCCGCGATGGCAAGCTGTTCCTGTACTCTGCAGACGGCCACGTGTACGAGGTGGATGCCGACCCCGCCAGCGCCACCAAGTGGACGGTGATCGGTTCGGTGATGAGTGCGACGGTCGCCCAAGCCTCCGACGGCGCCTCGTGCATGACCTCCATCCACGCGGGAGGCGACGGCAGCGCAGGCACGCCTTTCCTGGATGTCGAAGCGCCCGCAAGTGGCACGACGACTTCGCCCACATCCGTTCTGGCCAACGACACTGCGTACTTGCAGCCCATCCAGTTGACCGGGGCAGAGCAAAACGCCACGCTGGTGTCTGGCTCGTGGCAGCCCGCGGGCAGCTCGACGGGCCCGGCGGCGGGCGGTATCACGCTCAATGCCGACGGCAAGGTGGTGGTGGCGACAGGGACGACGCCGGGCACCTACACCTACGAATACCAAATCTGCGTTGAGCCGGCCGTTACGCCCGCCGGCTCGGCTTGCGACAAGGCGCAGGTGGTGGTCAAGGTCAAAGCCGCGAAGATCGATGCGGTGGACAACGCCTTTGGCACCGTGGCGGCTGGCAGCACCACGGCGGTCTCGATTTATGCCAATGACACGGTGGCCGGTGCGGCCATGGTGCCGGGGACGAACGCCAATCTCAAGCCAGGCTCCTGGACGGCTGATGCGGGCAACCCCGCTGGCGGCACTTTGACGCTCAATACCGATGGCAAGGTCACGGTGCCCCCCGGCACGCCCGCAGGCAACTACACCTACACCTACGAAATCTGCTTGCCAGCCCCCAATCAGGCAACGTGCGACAAAGCCACGGTGACGCTGACCGTGCCGGCGCCAGCGGCGGCGATTGACGCGGTGGACAACGACTTCTCGGCCACGCCGATTGTTGCGGGCAATGCAACGCCGGTTTCGATTTTTGCCAACGACACCGCCGATGGCGCCGCCGTGGCGATGGGCACGAATACCGCGCTCAAGCCGAACTCCTGGCAGCCCCTGCCGGGCAACCCGGCCGCGAGTCTGATCCTGAACAACGATGGCACGGTGGCCGTGCCGGAGAACGCGCCAGCGGGCACCTACAAATACACCTACGAGATCTGCCGCCTGCCTGGTAACACGCCTTGCGACACGGCCACGGTCACGCTGGTGGTGCAGGCCAAGGCCATTGCCGCAGCGGATAACGACTTCGGCACCGTGGCGGCTGGTAGCACCACGGCATCGGTGTTTGCCAATGACACCGTCAATGGCGCGGCGATGATCGTGGGCACGAACGCCAATCTCAAGCCAGGCTCCTGGACGGCCGGTGTGGGCAACCCTGCTGGCGGCGCTCTGACTCTCAATACCGATGGCACGGTCGCAGTGCCCCCGGGCACGCCCGCTGGCACCTATACCTACACCTACGAAATCTGCTTGCCAGCCCCCAATCAGGCGACATGCGATGCGGCCAAAGTGACGCTGCGGGTCGGCGCACCTGCTAATGCGACAGCCGTACCCGTGGGCGCGCCTTGGGTCTTGGGATTGGCGGCCCTGGGCATGCTGGGTGTGGCGCGCCGCGTGCGCCAACGCCGCAAGTGATGAAGTGATGGCGAGGCGGGGGGAGTTTTTCTCCCGCCGCTGTTGAGATGCTGAGGGGCTGCTTGCGGGCGGCTCCCCAGAGACGAAAAAGCCCTGAAGGCGTTTGGCCTTCAGGGCTTTTTCATGGGCGATGGGTAGTGGCGGTGTGTTGTAGCGAGGTGCCGTGGGCAATACGGCTGGAAGCTGGTGTTTTTACAAATCAAAAAGAAAAAAATTTGGGTGTTTCGGCTTGATGGGCATGGTTGCCGTTTTCTTTTGATGGATAATTCTATTTATCGATCAAGGGAATGAAAAACGCGCCCCTGCGGCACGTTGGTATTGAAGTAATTTTTCTTTTTGATTTGTAAAAAACGGGGGCGCGATTGTTGCTGCCGCCGCCGTTTTTCGCTGCGACCGTCTTACGCTGCGGCAGTCTGTTGCAGGATGTGTTCCAGCTTGATGGCGTCGGCGGCAAAGGCGCGGATGCCTTCGGCGAGTTTTTCGCAGGCCATGGCATCGGCGTTGAGGGCGTAGCGAAATTGCGCTTCGTCGTATTGCACAAAGGTGTGCGGCTGGGCTTTGGCGGCGGCGGCGTCGAGCATGCGGGGGGCGTTGCCGGGGGTGGCGGCGAGTTGTTCGAGCAGCTCGGGGCTGATGGTGAGCAGGTCGCAGCCGGCGAGGGCGAGGATTTGGCCGGTGTTGCGAAAGCTTGCGCCCATGATTTCGGTGCGGATGTCGAAGTGTTTGTAGTAGTCGAAGATGCGGCGCACGGATTGCACGCCGGGGTCGTTGGCGCCGGCGTGGGCGGCTTCGTCCCAGGCGCTGCCGGCCTGTTTTTTGTGCCAGTCGTAGATGCGGCCGACGAAGGGGGAGATGAGCTGCACTTTGGCTTCGGCGCAGGCGATAGCCTGGGGCAGGGAGAACAGCAGGGTGAGGTTGGTGCGGATGCCCCGGTGTTCGAGCGCGCGCGCGGCCTGGATGCCTTCCCAGGTGGCGGCGATTTTGATGAGCACGCGCTGGGTGTCGATGCCGCTGGCGCGGTACAGCTCGATGAGGCGTTCGGCGCGGGTGAGGGTGGCGTTGGTGTCAAAGCTCAGGCGGGCATCGACTTCCGTTGAGACGCGCCCGGGGATGGTGCGCAGGATTTCGGCGCCAAAGCGCACGATGAGGCGGTCCATGCGCTCGGCCATGTCCTGCCCTTTGGTGTGGGCGAGCACATCGGCGACGAGGTCGGCGTACTCGGGCTTCTGGACGGCTTTGAGGATGAGTGAGGGGTTGGTGGTGGCGTCTTGCGGCTGGTAGCTTTGCAGCAGGTGGAAGTCGCCCGTGTCGGCAACGACGGTGGTGGTTTGCTTGAGGGCCTGGAGTTGGGTGGTCATGGCAAAGGCAATAAAGGGGTCGGTCAAGGGGCAGGCAGTGGAGGCGGGCAACAGGTCAGGCCGGGGAGGGCGCGCGCTTGCCGGCCCAGATCCAGACGGCGATGCCGCCCGCCATCATGGGCAGGCACAGCCACTGGCCCATGCTCATGCCCAGGGGCAGCAGGCCGAGGAAGCTGTCCGGCTCGCGGAAAAACTCGGCCACGAAACGCAGCGCGCCGTAGCCAATGAGAAAGAGGGCGGCCACGCGGCCTTCCTTGAAGCTGGGGCGCGGTTTGCGGGCGTACAGCCAGAGGATGACAAAAAGCAGCAGTCCTTCGAGCAGGAACTGGTAGATCTGCGAGGGATGGCGCGGCAGCAGGGTGCCGCTGTGGGGAAAGACCATGCCCCAGGGCAGATCGGCCGGGGCCAGGCGGCCCCAAAGCTCGCCGTTGATGAAGTTGCCGATGCGCCCGGCGGCAAAGCCCAGCGGCACGCAGGGGGCGACGAAGTCGGCCACTTCCCAGAAGCGGCGCTTGCGCGTGAAGCAAAACCAGAGCATGGCGACGATGGATCCGATGAGCGCGCCGTGAAAGGCCATGCCGCCCTTGCCGATCATGGGGATTTCCAGCGGATGGCTGAAGTAGTAGCCGGGCTTGTAGAACAGCACATAGCCCAGCCGCCCGCCGAGGATGATGCAGATGACGCCGATGAACAGCAAATCCTCCACATCGCGTGTGCTCCAGCGCCCCTGTTCAACGAAGCGGGCGTAGGGCTGCTGGCGCAGGCGCTGGCGGCCCAGCAGCAGGAACAGGACGAAGCCGATGAGGTAGGTCAGTCCATACCAGTGCACGGAGAGGCTGCCCACGACGGGCAGGGGGATGGTGAAGGCGACGGGGTCGATGGCGGGGTAGTGGAGCATGGGAAGGGAGGGCGGGAGTGGGGTGCGGCCCCACAAGCCATTGCCTTGTTGCGCCGATTTGCCTGGGCTGGGGCCAATGGCCTGCGCGCAGGCTGCGGGGCCAGGGGTATGGGCGGTGGCGTGGGGCGTTAGCGTGGCGCAAAGCCGTTGTCGTGGATGATGCGGCTCCAGACTTGGCTGTGCATGCGCTCGCGCGAATCAAGTTCCGTGTGATCCATATAGCAGGCTGTCATGGCCCAGTCGTGGATTTTTTGATGGACGCTGGGCTCCTCCAACACTTTTTGCACCGCTTTTTCCCAACGTTGCACCCATTGCATGTCGATGCCGGAAGGAGCGTACAGACCGTAAAAGGGCACGCTCTCAAAGCCTTCAATACCCATTTCAGCCAGGGTGGGGACGTGGGGTAGCGCGCTTTGGCGCTGGCTGCCGAGCACGCCGAGAATGCGGACTTTGCCTGCCTGGTGCAATTCCATAAAGTCCTGGATCGCGGCGACGCCCGCTTGAAGCTGCCCGTTGAGCAGGTCGGTCAGCATGGGGGCGCTGCCGCGATAGGGCACGGCCATGAGTTTTTTCTCGTATTTTTGCGCGAGGCGGGAGACGAGAAATTCCGGCGTGGAGGCTGGCACTGGCACGCCAACGGCCAGCATGGAGGGTTTGTCCTGCTCGTGCAGCCAATCCACGAACTGTTGCCACGTGCGGGCCGGATGGCTGCTGGCGACGGCCACGCAGTTGACGAAGGTGGCAATGCCCGCAACGGGTTGGAAATCGGTATGGGTGTCGAAGCCGGGGCGCTTGAGCACCTGGGGCAAGATGCTGATGGCGTGATCGTGCGAGAGCAGCAGCGTGCGCCCGTCGGGCAACGATGTTTTCAGCGCCTGCGCGGCGATCTGCCCTGCCGCGCCGGGGCGGTTGTCAACCACGATTGTCACGCCCAGCTCCTGGCTTAAATGGCGGGCCAGCAGGCGCGCCAAGGCATCTGTTCCGCCGCCAGGGGGGTAGCCCACCAGCAAGCGCACCGGGCCGGCATCTTCGGCTTGCGCCATCGGCCAGTGCGCCCCCGCCAGCAGGGCAGTGGCGAAATGCAAATGCAGGGCAAGCCATTGGCGGCGACGGATGGTCATGGGAGGGCGTTGGCGTAAGTGGCAGAGGGCCGGATTCTAGAGCGTGTTATGCACTTTTCGCCCCCCGCGAGAGCGCCCCGGCGGGTGCAGTGCAAGGCGCTGGCCTTTGACCGCCTTCAAGCCTTGCAGCCTGGCTGCGCTGCAAGGGGGCGGCAACGCCGCAATGCGCATGCCGGGGCGCTTCTGCCTTCGGGCTGGCCCCAAAACCATGCACTCGCTGCGTTGCCACGCTTGCCAAGGCAGCCAGCCTTGGCGGCGCGCGCCGCCTTGCGATTACACGGTTTTGGGGCCAGCGCGGGGGAGCGCAAAGTGCATCACACGCTCTAGAGCGCACTGCGCCGCCCTTCGTATGCACAATGGGCCAAATCGTTTTCAGCGTTTGCCTTGTGTTTTGCCTGCGGGCCGCACGGCAATGTTGCTGACTGGCGCGCCCGAGGGGCGATCCGGCCGGGGACGGATGAGCATGGGTACGAAGCGCCAGAGGTACAAGGCAAAGGCCAGCGCCCAGGCCGTGGCGCTGGCGTGCTGCCAGTGCAGCGTCCATTCAGAAGGCCATAACGCCAGCAGCCGCAGCGCGGTGGCGGCGATGACCAAGGCGTAGGCGGCGACCATGCTGCGATCGGTTTTGAGCGGGCGGCCCAAATGCCCCAGCGCGGTGCGCGTGACCATGCCGATGATGAGTACGGAAAACCCCGCCATGCCGATGACGTGCGCGGGCCAGGCCATGCGCATGAACTGATCCAGCCCGGGCGCGAGAAGGTGCAGCGCAGCCACTACCAGCCCGGCGCCCAGCCCGGCGTAGCCCAGGTAGAGAATCCACAGCAGCGGCACGCCCAGCACGCGCCGGGGCTTCCAGGCGATGACTTGCCACAGCGCAATCAGGCCCGTGGCCAGCAGGCACAGGGTGGCAAGATGGCTCCACCCCAGCAGCAAAGCAATGACGGCCAGCGTACCCAGCGCCAGTTGCACGCGGCCCGATTGCAGGTGCATGGGGATCTCCAGCCCCTGTACGGCGCGCGAGGCAAAGAAGGGGATTACGCGCCGCGAGATCAGAATGGCCAGCAGCGCCATGCACAGCAAGCCGGTGTAAAAGCGCGCCATCAGCAAGTCGTAGTCGAGGGAGCGGTACACGCCCAGGAGGTAGGCCGCATCGCTCATGGCCATGCCCAGCAGCAGCGGGGCGACGCCGTAATTGCGCTGGCTGCCCGAGCGGTGCACCACGCGCGCCATGGCGATGGCGGCGCCCAGGTAGAACAGCAGCTCGCAGGCGCTGGCGACCCAGAAGGCGATCTCCCCAGGGATCAAAAAGCCGATGCGCGCCACCAGCCACAGCGCCGCCAAGGCCGCCAGGGGCCTGCCGTGGAGGGGGTTGATGCCCGTCCAGGTTGCGCCCGCGGTGAGCAAAAAGCCCACCGCAATGGCCATCACAAAGCCCCAGAGCATTTCATGCGCGTGCCAGAGCATGCCCGTCATCGTGCCCAGCAGCCATTGCGGCGTGAAGATCCACAGCATGACCGAAAGCGCCGCCCAGGCGCAGGCGGCGGGGTAGAGAGGGCGAAAGCCCAGCTCCAGAAACGCGCTCCAGTCGGGCGGGGGCGGGCGAGGGGGGGCGGGTTCTTGGATGTGCAGCAGTTCGGGCATGGCAGCGGGGCCGGTCGCAAAGAAGATGGGGTTGGGCGCTCTAGTGTGCCTGGGCGAGCCGTCCCCGCTGGCGCCGTGCAGCCGATCCCGACCCGGGACGAGCGCCATGCGCGGCGACTTTGATGGGCATGCCGCCCTGGCAATGATCGCTATTGTGCTGCGCAGGCAACCCCCCGCGGCGTGGGGCACATGCTTGAGGGGTTGTTGGTGGTAATGAATTCCAATTCAATAGCAATAAAATTTCCTTGTTTTGGCAAGTTTTGTATAAAAACAATTTTACTTTGAATTGTAATTTATTTTACTGCGCTTGCAGTTGCGCAATCAGCTCGGCCTCGCGCGCAGCTTGCAGGGCGTCGAGCACTTCCTGCAAATCGCCTTCCATGATGGCGGGCAGTTTGTAAAGCGTGAGGTTGATGCGGTGGTCGGTCAGCCGCCCCTGGGGGAAGTTGTAGGTGCGGATGCGGTCGGAGCGGTCGCCGCTGCCCACCAGGCCCTTGCGCAGGGCGGCATCCTTGGCGGCTTGCTCGCTGCGCTCTTTTTCTTGCAGGCGCGCGGCCAGCACTTGCAGGGCCTTGGCCTTGTTGCGGTGCTGGCTGCGGTCGTCCTGGCACTCGGCCACCATGCCGGTGGGGATGTGGGTGATGCGCACGGCCGAATCGGTTTTGTTGACGTGCTGGCCGCCCGCGCCGCTGGCGCGAAAGGTGTCGATGCGCAAATCGGCGGGGTTGAGCTGCACGGCCACGGCCTCGTCCGGTTCGGGCAGCACGGCGATGGTGCAGGCGCTGGTGTGGATGCGCCCTTGCGTTTCCGTCACCGGCACGCGCTGCACGCGGTGGCCGCCCGATTCGTAGCGCAGGCGGCCATAGGCTTGCTCGCCCTCGATGCGCAGCACGGCCTCTTTGTAACCGCCCAGCTCGCTTTCGCTGGCGCTGATGAGTTCCACCCGCCAGCCTACGGTGGCGGCGTAGCGCGTGTACATGCGCAGCAAATCGCCCGCGAACAGGGCGGATTCGTCGCCGCCCGTGCCCGCGCGGATTTCCATGAAAGCGTTGCGCGCGTCGTCCGGGTCGCGCGGCAGCAGCAGGCGTTGCAGCTCGGCCTCCAGCTCGGCCATTTGCGCGCTGGCGTGGGCGGTTTCTTCTTGCGCCAGGGCGGTGGTGTCGGCATCGCTGGCGGGGTCGGCCAGCATTTCTTGCGCCGTCTCCCAATCGGCCTGGCAGGCGCGGTAGCGCGCATAGCGGCCGGCGATTTGCGTGACCTGGGCATGCTCGCTGGCGATGGCGCGGTATTGCTGCATGTCGGCCATGATGTCCTCGCGCGAGAGCAAAAAGTCCAGCTCGGCCAGGCGCTCGGCGTAACGCTCAAGCTGTTGTTGCATATAGGCTTGCATGGGTGGTCGTCCGGCTGGGTTGGGTTAAATTACAAATCATCAGGATAAAAAATACCCATGTTTCGGCATGTCCATCATACCGTGAATTTTACTTTGATTTGTAATCTTGGTGAGTGGCCCGGTTGCATCAGCGTTGGGCATAAGGGGGCGCATGAGCGCGGGCATGGGCGCTAGTGGCGCAAGCTTGTGACGGGCGCTTTGGGGGCGTCCAGTGCTTGGGCCGGGGTGGCGTGGTTGCGCAAGAACAGCCGCGACACCATCTCGGCGGTTTGCTGGCGGTCTTGCGCGTCGCCATTGCGCAGCTCGGTGACGGCGCCGTGCAGCATTTTGCGTGCCACGCTGTCGGCCAGGGCCTGGAGGACGGCATCCACATCCTGGCCGCGCGCCAGCATCTTGCGCGCGCGGGCGACTTCCTGCTCATTCCAGCTTTGCGCTTGCTGGTGCAGTTGCTGGATCAGCGGCACCACGGCCCGGTCGCTCTGGCGCAGCTCCAGCCAGCGCGCAAAGCCTTGCACGCCGTTGTCGATGATGGCTTCGGCCTGGGCAATGGCGGCCTGGCGATGCGCTTTGCCCGCCTGCACCACGCCCGCCAGATCGTCCACGGTGTAGAGATAGACGTTTTCCTGCTGCTGCACTTCCGGCTCGATATCGCGCGGCACGGCCAGATCGACCATGAACATGGGCTTGTTGCGGCGGCGCTTGAGCGCGCGCTCGACCGCGCCCAGGCCAATGATGGGCACGCTGCTGGCGGTGCAGGAGACGATGACGTCGAACTCGTGCAGGCTATCGGGCAGCTCGCCAATGCGCAGCGTGTGCGCGCCCAGGCGGGCGGCGAGTTTTTCGCCGCGCTCCAGCGTGCGGTTGGCTACCGCCATGGCTTGCGGGTGTTGGGCGGCAAAGTGGGTGGCGACGAGCTCGATCATCTCGCCCGCGCCCACGAACAACACTTTGAGTTGCGTGAAATCCTCGAACAATTGCCCGGCCAGCCGCACGGCCGCCGCAGCCATGCTGATGGAATGCTCGCCAATGGCGGTGCTGGAGCGCACCTCCTTGGCGACGGCGAAACTGCGCTGGAACAACTGGTGCAAGGTCGCGCCCAGCGCGCCCGCCTGCTCGGCGGCGCGCACGGCGTTTTTCATCTGGCCGAGGATTTGCGCCTCGCCCAGCACCATCGAATCCAGCCCGCTGGCCACGCGAAAAGCGTGCCGCGCGGCCAGATCGCCATCGTGCGTGTAGGCGTAGGTGGACAGCTCCGTGGCCGACATGCCGCCGCTGCGCGCCAGCCATTCCAGCGATGCGCAGGGCAGGGCCCGGGGCGCGGCGCAATAGATTTCGGTGCGGTTGCAGGTGGAGAGAATGGCGGTTTCTATTTGATCCTCATCGCCGCGCGCGGCAACGGCCAGGCGCTGGCGCAGCTCGGACAGGGCCGGTGCGAGCTGATCCAGTGCATACGCAAATCGGCCCCGTAAATCCAACGGGGCCGAGTGATGGTTGATACCGAGCGTCCAAACAGCCATGGGGCGCTATTGTAAATTTTTGAAATCTGCTCGTCTTATTCGAGCGTTTTTCTCGGAAATGGGGGCTGGGAGGTTGGGTTGAAAGCGTGGCGCAGGCGGGCTTGGGCCAAGCCTGTACTGAGCTACAGAAAAAGCCACAGGCTTTGCAGCCTGTGGCTTGTGGTGTCTCGCTCTGGGCAAAACAGGCTGGCAGCGCCCGGCGCGCCAGCCCATGCGCATCAGCGTTTGGAGAATTGCTTGCGGCGACGGGCGGAGTGCAGACCGACCTTCTTGCGCTCGACTTCGCGGGCATCGCGGGTCACGTAGCCAGCAGCAGAGAGCTGGGGCTTGAGCGTTTCGTCGTAGTCGATCAGCGCGCGGGTGATGCCGTGGCGCACCGCGCCGGCCTGGCCGGATTCGCCGCCGCCGGAAACGTTGACTTGCACATCGAAGGTGTCGAGGTGGTTTGTCAGCACCAGCGGCTGCTTGGCGATCATGATGGAGGTCTGACGGCCAAAGTAGTTCTCGATCTCCTTGCCGTTGACCACGATCTTGCCGGAGCCTTTTTTCAGGAAAACACGGGCCACGCTGGACTTGCGGCGGCCAGTGCCATTGTTCCAATCACCAATCATGTTCGTGGCTCCTTAGATTTCCAGCACTTTGGGCTGCTGGGCAGAGTGGGGATGGTCGGGGCCGCCATAAACCTTGAGCTTTTTGATCATGGCGTAGCCCAGCGGGCCTTTGGGCAGCATGCCCTTGACGGCCTTCTCCAGCGCGCGGCCGGGGTGTTTGGCCTGCATGTCGCGGAAGTTGGTGGCGCGGATGCCGCCGGGGTGGCCGGTGTGGCGGTAATACATCTTGTCCAGGGCCTTGTTGCCCGTGACCTTGAGCTTGGATGCGTTGACGATGACGATGTAATCGCCCGTATCGACGTGAGGCGTGTAAATGGCTTTATGTTTGCCGCGCAGACGGTGGGCAACTTCGCTGGCTACCCGGCCGAGCACCTTGTCGGTGGCGTCAATCACAAACCATTCATGTTGCACCTCAGCGGGTTTTGCGCTGAATGTAGGCATGCGGTTTCCTTCAAAAACAAAAAATCAGCCCTATTGCCACGGTCGGCGCTCTTCTGTGCATGGCGTGCATGCAGGAGCCTCTTAGGTGGTGGCGGGCGGCGCGCCTGCCTCGAAAAACAAGCCTGGCATCCGCCCGATTTGCTGCGGGGCAAAATCGCTGCAAACCGCGCATTGTAGCCAAGTTGGCTGGCGGCGCCAGGGTTTGGCCGGATGGGGCGGCAAGAAGCGTGCTATCGTCGTTGCCATGTTCAGTTATCGCCACGCTTTCCACGCCGGCAACCACGCCGATGTCCTCAAGCATCTTGTATTGACCGCCACGCTCGACTATTTGCGGCAAAAAGACACGGCGCTCGCCTTGATCGATACGCACGCGGGCTGCGGCCTGTACCGGCTCGATGGCGACTTTGCCCAGACCAGCGGGGAGAGCCAGCACGGCATCCGCAGCCTGTTGGCCGAAGCGGGCGCGGCGCAGGCTCAGGGGCCTTCCGCTTTGGCGCATTACCTGGAGCTGGTGCGCCAGCTTAACGACGGCCAGGCCGATGGCGCCGCGCGCAAGCTGCTCTACCCCGGTTCGCCCGCCATCATGCAAGCCTTGATGCGCGCGCAAGACCATTTGCACGCCTTCGAGTTGCAGCCCGCCGACATGCGCGCCTTGCAGGGCAATCTGGCGCAGGGGCCGCACGCGGGCCGCGTCAAGGTCTGGCATGAAGACGGCTGGGCGGGCAGCTTGCGCCTGCTGCCGCCGCCTTCGCGCCGGGCGCTGGCGCTGTGCGATCCCAGTTACGAGATGAAGACGGACTACGCCCAGGCCCAGCGTTGGCTGGCCGAGGCGCTGCGCAAATTCGCCACCGGCACGTACATCGTGTGGTTCCCCATCATTCCTCGCCCCGAGGCGCACGAGTTGCCGCGCAAGCTCAAAGCCATCGCGCGGCAGGCGGGCAAGCCCGGCTTGATGGCGAGCCTGACCATCAAAAGCGGCAGCCAGTCGGGCGTCAAGGCGCCGGGGCAAAAGCCCAAGCGCACGGGGATGGTGGCCAGTGGCGTGCTGGTGGTCAATCCGCCCTACACCTTGCACGAACAGCTCCAGCAAGCCCTGCCGCTGCTGGTGAAGGCGCTGGGGCAAGACCATATGGCGGCGTACAAGCTGGAGGTTTCAGCGGGGCAGGGGTGAGCGACGAATGTCTAATTTTACAAATCAATAGGATAAAAAATACCCTTGTTTCGGCATGCTGGATATGAAGTTGATTTTCTTTTGATTTGTATTTTTAGGCGGGATTGCCCAGGGCGCTCACTTGCCAATGCAAAAGCTGGAAAAAATCACCCCCAGCAAATCGTCGGCGCCGAATTCGCCGGTGATGCGGTTGAGGGCCAGTTGGGCCAGGCGCAGTTCTTCGGCGAGCAAGTCCAGCGCGGGGGCGGGGCTGTCGATCTGGGCCTGGGCTTGGCTGAGGTGCGCATCGGCTTCGGCCAGAGCTTGCAGGTGGCGGCTGCGGGCCATGAATACGTCTTCGGCGACGGTTTCGTGGCCTGCCAGTTGCAGCAGGGTGTGGCGTAGCGCGTCCAGGCCCTGGCCGGTTTTGGCGGAGAGGCTCAGGGCCGGGCGTGCGGGCTGGTCGTCGGGGGCAGGGTCGAGGGCCAGGTCAGGGGCCAGGTCGGCCTTGTTCCAGATGTGGACGATGGGGATGGCTGGGCTGATGCGTTGCCCCAGTTGCGCCAGGATGGCGGCGTCGCGGGCGCGGTAGTCGGCATCGGCGGCCTGGGTGCCGTCGTGCAGGAACAGCACGGCCTGGGCTTGCTCCAGGGCTTGCCAGGCGCGCTGGACGCCGATTTGCTCGACCAAATCGTCGCTTTCGCGCAGGCCGGCGGTGTCGATGATGTGCAGCGGCACGCCGTCGATCTGGATGGTTTGCTCGACCTTGTCGCGCGTGGTGCCGGCAATGGGGGTGACGATGGCCAGCTCGGCCCCGGCCAGGGCGTTGAGCAGCGAGCTTTTGCCTGCGTTGGGCTGACCGGCGATGACGATGTGCAGACCTTCGCGCAGCAGGGCGCCTTGGCGCGCGCGCTGGACGACGGCGTTCAGTTGCTGGCGCAGTGCGGCCAGTTGGCCGCGTGCATCGGCGGCTTGCAGAAAGTCCACGTCTTCTTCGGGGAAGTCCAGCGTGGCTTCGACGAGCATGCGCAGGTGGATGAAGCTTTCGCGCAGCGCCTCGATGGCCTGGGAGAAGGCGCCGCTGAGCGAGCGGCTGGCGCTGCGCGCGGCGCTTTCGGTGCTGGCGTCGATGAGGTCGGCCACGGCCTCGGCCTGGGCCAAGTCCATCTTGTCGTTGAGAAAAGCGCGGCGGGTGAACTCGCCCGGCTCGGCCAGGCGCAACTGGGGCAGCCAGGCCTGGCCGGTGGCGGGGTTGGCGGCGGCGGCGGTTTGCAGGCAGCGCGCCAGCAGCATTTGCAGCACGATGGGGCCGCCGTGCGCTTGCAGCTCCAGCACGTCTTCGCCGGTGTAGGAGTGCGGGGCGGGGAAGAACAGGGCCAGGCCCTGGTCGATGGGCTGGCCGTCGGCGTCGGGGAAGGGCAGGTAGTGGGCGTGGCGCGCGCGCAGGCTCTGGCCCAGCCAGTGCTCGGCCCAGGGGCGCAGGCCCTGGCCAGAGATGCGCACGATGCCGACGGCGCCGCGTCCGGCGGCAGTGGCAATGGCGGCGATGGGGTGCTGGTCGGTGCGGGTCATGGGGGCGGGGGCAAAGAGTGGAGGCCAACAGGCGTCAAGCAAGCGGGCAAACAGGCGCGCCGGGGCGATTGTGCAGGGATTCGGGCGCGCCTGGCGCGGGGGGGCGAGCGGGCATGGGCGGCGCGATAAAATTGCCCGTTTTTCTTTTCAGGCTTGGCATCCCCCATGAGTACCCCTTCCACCAGTCTCCACCCCATGTTGAACGTGGCCATCAAAGCCGCGCGCGCGGCCGGCAGCGTCATCAACCGCGCTGCGCTGGATGTGGAGGCTGTGCGCATTTCGCAAAAGCACATCAACGATTTCGTCACCGAGGTCGATACCGCGGCGGAGGACGTGATCGTGCAAACGCTGCTGGGCGCGTATCCGGGCCACGGCATCCTGGCCGAGGAGAGCGGCCAGCGCCACGGCAACGCGCAATCGGATCATCTCTGGATCATCGATCCGCTCGATGGCACCACCAACTTCATCCACGGCTTTCCTGCCTATGCGGTGAGCATTGCGCTTTCCGTCAAGGGCCGCATCGAGCAAGCCGTGGTGTACGACCCCACGCGCAACGATTTGTTTACCGCCACGCATGGCCGAGGGGCGTTTTTGAACGACCGGCGCATCCGCGTGAGCAAGCGCACGCAACTGGGCGACTGCCTCATCAGCACCGGCTTTCCCTTCCGCGCGGGCGACGACTATGCGCTGTACGTGCAGATGTTCACCGAGCTGTCGCGCCGCACGGCCGGTTTGCGCCGCCCGGGCGCGGCCGCGCTGGATCTGGCCTATGTGGCCGCTGGCTTTAGCGATGGCTTTTTCGAGTCGGGCCTCAGCCCCTGGGACGTGGCCGCGGGCAGCCTGCTGGTGACGGAGGCGGGCGGCCTGGTGGGCAACTTCTCTGGCGAGGCGGACTTTCTGGAGCAGCGCGAGTGCATGGCCGCCGCGCCCCGCATCTACGGCCAGATGGTTTCCGTGCTGGGCAAATACAGCAAGTTCGCTGGCGTGGAGGCCAAAGAGGACGTCGCCCGCCGCAGCCAGGCGCTGCGCCAGGTGCTGGGCCTGTCCGCCCCGCCGCCGCAGGACTGATGGCGGGCCTTTTTGGTGGTTTTATTACAAATCAATAGGAAACAAAATCGCCTTGTTTCGGCAATGTGGGTATAAAGCTATTTATACTTTGATTTGTATATTGAGGGCGTTGGCGGTTGCTGCTGCCTGGCCTTCCCCTCCCGCCGCCGGCAAGGGCTTGTGCCTTGCCGGTTTGCCTATACTTGCCGTGCCCGCCTGGCGCGGGCGCAAGAGCAACGCTGAATCCATCCCCAAGGCGGACGGGTTCAGCGTTTGCCTTGAGCGCGCCGCGCGCCTTTTCCCTCCAACCTCCCACGGCTGCCATGTTCTCTTTTTTCCGCAACAAAACAGATGCTCCGGCCAGCCAGGCCAGGCCGCCCGCTCCTGCGCCCGCGCCCAAGGAGCCGCATCCGCTCGATACCGTCACTGGCGGCATCTTCTCGGCTGAAAATTCGGCCCAGCGGCAAGAGCGCGTGGCCCGCTGGCTGGCCACCAACCCCGAAGCCGGGCTTTTGCAACAAGTCCATAAAGCCCTCAGCCACAGCGACAAGGGCGCAGCCAAACCTATCCGACAACGCATGAACGACATTCGCCAAGATACCCAGCAAGAGCAGGCCAGCCAGGACTGGGCTGCCAAGGCCGAGAAAATCCTCGCCGCCCCCACCTTCCATATCGCCGATGGCATGGCCTGGCAGCGCGACGCCGCCAAGGCCGGTGCGCCGCTGTCGCGCCCGCCGCTGTCGGAGCTGCGCAGCCGCATCGCCGAGCAAATCAAGGCGCTGGAGGAGCTGCAACACAAAGCCATGGTGCAAAAAGAAGCCGCCGTGCTGCTGGCCCAGCGCATCGATGTGCTCTCCACCAAACCCTGGCAGCACGCCAGCGATGCCGCAACTGCCCTGGCGCAAGACGTGCAGAAGTGGAACGACAACGCCCGGCAACTGACCAGCGCGCCGCTATGGGGCAGCGTGGAGCCGCGCCATGCCAACGCCATCGACAGCTCGCGCCAGCAACTGACGCTGGTGTTCGAAGCCTTCTCCGCCGCGCTGGCGCAAGCGCGCGCCGCCGCGGAAGACCCTGCCGCGCCCCTGCCGCAAGTGCAGGTCTGGGCCGACGAGCTGCGCGCCCTGCATGGCCTGGCCGCGCCTGCCCAGGCCGAAGCGCCCGCCGTCACCCTCAGCCCCGAGCAGCAAGAGCGCATCACCACCGCCCTGAAGGCGCTGGAGCAAACCGTCAAGCAAGGCCAGGCCAAGCAAAGCGCCCAGGCCGCCGCCGCGCTGCGCGAAAGCCTCAAAGACCTGGGCGGCCACGTCGAGGCCGAGCTTGAGCGCCGCATCAACCGCGCCCTGATCGACGCGGGCGATTTGCAAGGCTGGCAGCGTTGGGGCGCCAACCAGGTGCGCGAAGAACTCATCGCCCGTGCGGAAAAGCTGCTGGACGCCCCCGCAGGCCAGGCCGTCACCGGCAGCCGCGCGCTGCAAACCCAGGTGCGCGAGCTGCACGAGCAATGGCGCCAGGTCGATCGCTCCAGCCCGCCCAACGGCCACCTGTGGAAGCGCTTTGACGAAGCCATCGGCAAAGCGCGCGTGCTGGTCGATGAATGGCTGAAAAAAATCAAGGCCGAGGCCCAGGCCCACAAATCCGAGCGCCAAAGCGTCATCGACGAGGCGCGCGCCCTGGCCGCCAGCCTGACCCAGCCCGTGGATCTCAAAGCCCTGCAACGCCAGCTACAACAACTGGGCAACCGCTGGCGCAGCGCCGGGCACGTCAACGACAAAGTGTTCGAGCAACTGCGCATGCAGTGGAAAGAGGCTTACGACGCCGCTGCCGCCCCACTGGAGCAAGCGCGCAAACACAGCGCCGAGCTGCGCCGCGCCCTGATTGAAGAAGCCAAGGCGCTGGCTGCCAAAGCCCCGCTGGACATCCCCGCCATCAAAGCCTTGCAGCAACGCTGGCAAGCCGAAGCGCAAAGCGTGCCGCTGGAGCGCAAGCTGGAGCAAAAGCTCTGGGATGCCTTCCGCCAGCCCATCGACCAGGCTTTCCAGCGCAAGGACGCCCAGCGCAGCCAGGCGCAGGCCGCAGCTTCGGCGCACGACCAGGCGGTGCTGGAGGCCGCCCAGGCCCTGGAGGCCGCCACTGCCGCTGGCGACGCCCAGGCCATCCGCCAAGCCATGGATGCCTTGCAGGCCGCCGTGCGCGGCGTGCCTGCGGCTGCGCCAGCCACTCCAGCCGTCGCAGATGCCACGCCAGCCCCTGCCGACGCGCCCTCGGCTGCCGGTGCTGCGGTGGAAGCTGCCGCAGAAAACACGGCCACGCCAGCACAAGCCCAGGCCCCCGCTGGCGAGCCAGCCCCTGCGGCCGAAGCCGCTGAATCCCCCGAGGCCCCCGAAGCCCCCGCAAGCGAAGGCGCTGTGGCCGACGCCGCCCCACCAGAGGCTGCCAGCGATGCCGCTGCTCCCGCGCCCGCCGAAGCAGCCGCTCCCGCGCCCAAGCGTGTGATCGCCGTGCGCGGCGACGACCGCCCCGGCGCCCGTCTGGCCTCGCCCGCCCCGCTGGCGGCTGGCCGCGATGCGCGTGCAGGTGATCGCCGTGGCCCGCGTGGGGAACGCGGCGAGCGCGGCGGGCGGGAAGATCGCTTCGGCCGTGGCGAGCGCGCCCCGGCCGCTCCGCGCCTGGGCGACCGCGCTTTCCGCGCCCAACGCAACGCGCTGGAAAGCGCCCAGGCCGCACTGCGCAAGCTCTCGGCGCAGGCGCATGGCGAATCGGTCACCCAGTTGCTCGATGCCTGGAAAGCGCGCGATGCCCAAGCCGTGCCCGCCCAGGCCCAGCTCGGCAAGCGCCTCAGCGCCCAGCAGTGGAATGGCTGGAAAGCCCGCATCGCCCAGCCTGCGGCCGACGCGGGGGCCGCCCAGGCGCTGCTGCGTCTGGAAATTGCCGCCGAAGTGCCCACGCCAGCCGACTTCATCAGCGAGCGCCGCGCTTTGCAATTGCAGTTGCTGACGCAAAAACACGCCGCCACCCCGGATCAAACGTGGGCGCAGGATGTGGAAACCGTGCTGGCTTCGGCTGCCGAAGAAACTTCTGCGCGCCGCTTGCAGGCGGCGTTGAAAGCTTTGCTCAAGCGTTGACAGGGTGAGGGCCTGCCCAATTGCAGGCCGATGCTCTTGCGCTTGTTGGGTTGAAAGGGGGGCGGTGCAACGCTTTTCGCCTTTGCCCGCGTGATCGCCCTTCAGGTGGCGGTGACGCCACCACACAGCCCTTGCCACCTGCGCGGCAAGGGCTGTTTTGTTGCGGGGTTTGGAGTTTTGGGGTGAGTGGTGGCGGGGCGTGCGCCGGGGCAAAAAGCGCGGCGGGCTGGGCGCTGTTCATGCGGGCCGCGCGCTCCCATGAAAAAAGCCTGACCGGATGGCGGTCAGGCTTTGGAGAGACTGGCGTGTCGGGCCGCTCCGGCCCTTATGCAATAAGCCTCACGGGGGCGCTCAAGCCCAGAGCTGATGCTGGGAGTCGTTCTTTTGTTCGGCAAAGGCGTTCCAGAGCGAGCCGTCGCTGACGGGGTTGTAGCCGCCTTTGGCGGTGTAGCTCTTGAACAGATCGGTATCCTGCGTCAGCCCCTGCTCCAGGGCATCCAGGCACCGGCCGTAGTCGCCATTGAAATGGGACTCGGCCAGTTGCTGCATGACGTCGGTGGCGTGTTGCCAGTATTGCTTGGCTGCCTCCAGCCTCGGGGCCAGATTGACCCACTCTTTATAGAGTGCTTGCACTTCGTCGGCGTGGGGCTGTACTTTTTGAAAATCCATTCTTTCGGACATAAGAAGTCTCCGGAAAAGTGACGCCAGTTGTGCAAGCCAAGAGGTGGACAACAAAGTTGCGCCGTATCGTCCATTACGAGCCCCCTGTGTCAGGGTGTTGTTCTTTTGCTTGGCTTGCGTCAAGGTGGGGGCAATCTTAGATAGATGTTACAGATACGTCAAGAAAATGTTAAAAAAATTCGCGTCGAATGTTAAATGACGCTCAGATCCCGAAACGGTTGTGGCCGTTTTTTCGTATCTCGTTGATTTGACTGAGGATTTTTTTGGCATCTTCGGCCTTCTTGTGCTGGATGGCAGTTTGCAATGCGATGACACGTTCGCGCATGGCTTGCATGCCCTCGAGGTAGGCGGCTTTTTGCTCGGCGGTGAGCTTGGCGTCGTCGCTGCCGGGCAGCGAAAGGCCCAGGGCTTCGGCTTGCGAGGTGTAGGTCAGCAGTGCGTCCACGTCGGCGCCGGCGGCAAGGATGTCGCCGGCTTGGTTGAGGGCTTTGAAGTGGCGGCCCATGGTTTTCATGGTCTTGTTCAAATCCATGCTGCTGTCGGTAATGCGCGCGGCGGGCAGCGTGGTGTTGGGGGTGGCTGCCGGGGCGCTGGCGAGGGCGGCGCTGGAGAGCAAGGTGGCGCAAAGGCTTGCGATCAGGGTTTGGACTTTCATCGTGGTCTTTCCTGCGGGCTTGGGTTGGCCCGTTGTGTTGTGGGGAAAGGTCGGCCCCTTGGCCCTCTTTGGTGCTTGGCCTGAGGCGCTCAAGGGGCAGACCCGCCGGGCCGGCGGGCGCGATGGTAGCAAATGCCCGGCAAGTTTGCAGGCGGATTTTTACAATTCAATAGGATAATAAATTGCCTGTTTTCGGCTTGATGGGTATTTGTCGTTTTTTACTTTGAATTGTTAAATGGATGGGGCGCCCAGGGTTTGCGCGGCCTTCTCGGCAATCATCAGCGTGGGGCTGTTGGTGTTGCCGCTGGTGATGGTGGGCATGATGCTGGCGTCGGCCACGTGCAGGCCGAGGATGCGCCCGCCCTGGCCGTCGCGCACGCGCAGTTGGCTGTCGGTGACGGCGTGCGGGTCGTCGTCGCGGCCCATTTTGCAGGTGCCTACGGGGTGGAAGATGGTGGTGGCGATGTCGCCTGCCAGGCGGGCCAGTTCTTCATCGCTTTGGTATTGGGGGCCGGGTTTGAATTCTTCGGGCGCGTAGGGGGCCAGGGCGCTTTGGGCGACGATGCGGCGGGTCAGGCGCAGGCTGGTGGCGGCGATGTGGCGGTCTTGCTCGGTGCTGAGGTAGTTGGGGGCGATGGCGGGGGGCTGGCGGAAGTCGCCGCTTTGCAGGCGCACGCTGCCGCGCGAGCTGGGGTTGAGGTTACAGACGCTGGCGGTGAAGGCGTCGAAGGTGTGCAGCGGCTCGCCAAAGGCGTCGAGGCTGAGGGGCTGGACGTGGTATTGCAAATTGGGGTGGGGCTGCGCGCTGTCAGAGCGGGTGAAGGCGCCCAGTTGCGAGGGGGCCATGCTCATGGGGCCGCTGCGGCGCAGGGCGTATTCCAGCGCGATCCGGGCTTTGCCCCACAGGGTGGCGGCGCGGGTGTTGAGGGTTTGCGCGCCGCGCACTTTATAGACGGAGCGGATTTGCAAATGGTCTTGCAGATTGCCGCCGACGCCGGGCAGATCGGCCAGCGGGGCGATGCCGTGCTGTTGCAGCAGCGCCGCTGGCCCGATGCCGGAGAGTTGCAGCAGGTGCGGCGAGCCGATGCTGCCGGCGCAGAGCACGACCTGGCGGGCGCGTGCCTGCACGCTGTGGCCGTCTTTGAGCACGAGCGCGCCGCTGCATTGCCATTGCCCGTGGGCGTTGCGCTCGATGAGCAGGCGCTGGACGTGGCTGTGGGGCCACAGCGTGAGGTTGCGCCGCCCCAGCGCGGGGCGCAAAAAGGCTTTGGCGCTGTTCCAGCGCCAGCCGCGGCGCTGGTTGACTTCGAAGTAGCCCACGCCTTCGTTGTCGCCCTGGTTGAAGTCGTCGCTGGCGGGGATGCCCGCTTGCACGCAGGCCTGGGCGAAAGCGTCCAGCAGCGGCCAGCGCAGGCGCTGTTTTTCCACGCGCCATTCGCGGCCCAGGCGCTCGGCCCCGGGGTGGCGCTGGCCGCCGTGCCAGCGGGCAAAGCCTTCGGGGGGCGATGGGCTGTCGCTGTCGAGCCGCCAGTGGTCTTCGTGCTGGATGAACAGGGGCAGCACGGCATCCCAGCGCCAGGAGTCGTCGCCGGTGAGGGCGGCCCATTGGTCGTAATCGCGCGCCTGGCCGCGCATGTAAATCATGCCGTTGATGCTGGAGCAGCCGCCCAGCACTTTGCCGCGCGGGTAGCGCAGGCGGCGGCCGTTGAGGCCGGCATCGGCTTCGGTGAAGTACAGCCAGTCGGTGCGCGGGTTGCCGATGCAGTAGAGGTAGCCCACGGGGATGTGAATCCAGTGGTAATCGTCGCGCCCGCCTGCTTCGATGAGCAGCACGCGGCGCGCGCCGTCGCGGCTGAGGCGGTTGGCCATCAAGGCGCCTGCGGTGCCTGCGCCGATGACGATGGCGTCGAACTCGGCGGTGGCGGCGGCGGGACTGGCAGGGGTGGTCATGGCGCTGTCTCCTGTTGGTTGGTTTTTGTCTGGATTGCTGCGCGCAAGCATAGGGCGCTTTGCCCTGGGGGTTGTTGAGAATCAGTATTGCAGTATTGCGGCGGTGTTTTCGGTCAAAACTCCACATCTGCGGCGTTGAAAACGCTTGCAAGGTGTTCGGGCCTTACGCACGTTTTTGCCTTGCATCTGCGGCTTTTGCCTCGAAAAACCGCTTCGCAAACCCAATCTCAACAATCCCCAAAGCATGCTTTCAAAAAAATGACCTTATCCCCCACACCCGCAGCGCCCTCCGCTGGCGCGAATGACGAAGCCATCATCGCCGCCACCCGCCGCTGGGTGGATGTGGCCGTGATCGGCCTGAATCTGTGTCCGTTTGCCAAGGCCGTCCAGGTCAAAGGCCAGGTGCACTACGCCGTCAGCCACGCGCAGGACCCGAGTGCCTTGCTCAAGGATTTGGCGCGCCAGTTGCTGGCGCTGGCCGACAGCGACCCCGCGCAGCGCGACACCACCTTGCTGATGGCGCCGGACATGCTGGAGGACTTTGCCGATTTCAACGACTTCCTTGACGAAGCCGACGCCCTGCTGGAGCGCCTGGGGCTGGAGGGGGTGTTGCAAATCGCCGATTTCCACCCGCACTACCAGTTTGCGGGCACCGAGGCCGGCGACGTGAGCAATTACACCAACCGCGCGCCGTACCCCACGCTGCACCTGCTGCGCGAAGACAGCATCGGGCAAGCCGTTCAAGCCGTGCCCGACGCCAGCGCCATCTTCGAGCGCAACATCGCCACGCTGGAGGCCCTGGGCCTGTCAGGCGTGCAAGCCCTGGGCTGCTTTGCACCTGCCGCTCCCGTACCCAACGAGGATGAAAACGGCAAAGGTGTTTGAGGTGTGGCTTGGCCAGACCGGCCACGCATGAAGACGGAGAGGAAAAATGCCTGCAAACGATTCCAACGCCTTGGCGGCCCTGGTGCTCGAACAGGTCAATGTCTTGCAGCCAACGCCTCCATGACGGGCAGAAAGCAAACGAACATGGTGCATAAGTTTCGGGAATTTCAAATCGTCCAGACCGTGCGGGCGCTGCCTGCCGAAGGTGATGGGGACGACGGTCGGCCCGTGGCAGCCAGGGATCAGGGGCAAGCAGGAACATTGGAAGACATGTGCGCCCAGGCCGCACGGGCGCTGTCTGCAAGTGACTACAGCGGCGCTTGGCCTGAAGCTGCCATTGCGCCGGGGGCGATAGGAACAGTGGTCGATCTGTGCGGCTCCGCTGAGACGGGATACGGCAACATCAGCGCCTTCATCGAAGCCTTCGCCCGCCACTTCGGCGCCACGCCCGGCCAATACCTGCAAGCCGATGCAACGCCCGCACGGCATGCCGAAACGGGCGAGAACGAAAGGCGTGTGCCCGCCCCTCAGCCGTAGCGCCGCTCCAGTGCGTCCCAGGCCGGTTTGCCGACCAGGCGCTGACGTTCGGCGAAGGGGGCGACCAGGCCGCTGGATTCGAGCAGTTGTTTGTCGCGGCGCAGCGCGCCCAGGGCGTTTTGCATGCCGGTGAGCGCGCCTTGCAGTGCGGCGTTGGCGTAGAGCACGATGCCGTAGCCCAGCGCGGCCAGCTCGTCGGCGCCGACGATGGGGGTTTTGCCGCCGATGACCATGTTCATCAGTTGCGGCACGGGCAGCAGGCCGGGCAGGGCGCGGATGTGCTCGGCGCTGGTGACGGCTTCGACGAACAGCAGGTCGGCCCCGGCCTCGGCAAAGCGTTGGGCGCGCTCGACGGCGGCCTCGAAGCCGTGCACGGCGGCGGCATCGGTGCGGGCCATGATGAGCAGGTCGGCGTCGCGCCGGGCATCGGCGGCGGCCTTGATCTTGCCCACGGCCTCCTCGGTGCTGATGACCTGCTTGCCGCTGAAGTGGCCGCAGCGTTTGGGCGCGAGCTGGTCTTCGAGCTGGATGCAGTCGGCCCCGGCGCGCTCGAGCGTGCGCACGCTGTGATAGACGTTGAGGGCGTTGCCAAAGCCGGTGTCGGCATCGACGATCAGCGGCAGGGCCACGGCGTCGCGGATGCGGGCGGTGTGCTCGGCGATTTCGTGCAGGCCCATGAAGCCCTGGTCGGGCAGGCCCAGCCACATGTTGGTGACGCCCGCGCCGGTGACGTAAATGGCCTCGAAGCCCAGGTCTTCGACGACCTTGGCCGACAGGGCATTGAAGGCGCCGGGCACGAGGGCGCCGCGGCGGGCGTGGATGAGGGCGCGCAGTTGCTGGCGTGGGGTAGCGGACATGAGCGTGGCTTTCCTGAGGGTGGATGGTTGGATTTTTTACAAATCAATAGGAAACAAAATATGCTTGTTTCGGCATGTTGTATATGAAATTGAATTCATGTTGATTTGTAATTTTTGGATTGCCGGGCAGAGCGGGCGCTGGCCTTGCTTTGGTGTTACGCCGGACGGTTTTCCGGCGTGTTTTCCGGCAAGTTCTGCGTAGGCGCGAGGGTGTGGGCGGGCACATGCACCCAGCCGCTCATCAGCACCCGGGCGCTGCGGCTCATCACGGCTTTTGTCACCGTCCAGGGGCCGCTGGCGTTTTCCACCGCCGCGCCCACGCGCAAGCTGCCGGAGGGGTGGCCAAAGCACACGCTCTCGCGCGGCCCGCCGCCAGCGGCGCGGTTCACCAGCGTGCCCGGCACGGCGGCGGCGGCGGCAATCGCCACCGAGGCCGTGCCCATCATGGCGTGGTGCAGCTTGCCCATGCTGAGGGCGCGCACGTTGAGGTCGATGTCGGCAGCGGCGATGCGCTGGCCGCTGGCGGCGGTGTAGTCCGCCGGCGGGGCGACGAAGGCAACCTTGGGCGTGTGCTGGCGCTGGGCGGCTTCTTCCGGGCGATGGATCAGGCCCATGCGCAGCGCGCCCGCGGTGCGGATGGCCTCGAACATGGCCAGCTTTTGCGCATCGGCGTTGACGTCCTTTTGCAGCTCGCAGCCGGTCAGGCCGATGTCGGCGGCATTGACGAAGACGGTGGGGATGCCGGCGCTGATCAGTGTGGCGGGCAGGCGGCCCAGGCCGGGCACGTCGAGTTCATCGACGAGCTGGCCGGTGGGGAACATCGCGCCTTCGCCTTCGTCCACCGGGTCGATGAATTCGAGCACGATTTCCGCCGCCGGGAAGGCCACGCCATCGAGCATGAAGTCGCCGCCTTCGGCCACCTGCCCGCCCTGCACCGGCACGCGGGCGAGGATGGTCTTGCCGATGTTGGCCTGCCAGATGCGTACTTCCACCAGGCCGTCTTGCAGGCGCTCGGGCGGGATTAAGCCGTTGGCAATGGCAAACGGCCCGACGGCGCTGGAGAGGTTGCCGCAGTTGCCGCTCCAATCAACCAGCGCCTCGCCAATGGCGACCTGGCCGTAGAGGTAGTCCACGTCGTGGCCGGGCCGGTTTGACGGCGAGATGATGACGCACTTGCTGGTGCTGGAGCTGGCCCCGCCCATGCCGTCGATGTGCTGGGCGTAGGGGTCGGGCGAGCCGATCACGCGCATCAGCAAGGCATCGCGCGCCGCGCCGGGCTGCTGCGCCTGGGGCGGCAAATCCTCCAGGCGGAAGAACACGCCTTTGCTGGTGCCGCCGCGCATGTAGGTGGCGGGGATGCGCAGCGGGGCGGGGGGTGGTGGGGCAGGGGGCATGGGGGGCTTTCGGGGGAAGGGGTTGTGGTGAATGGTGGGGCGGTCGCTGCGTCAGGCGGATGTGGGCCGGGCGCTTGCCCTCACCCCGGCCCTCTCCCGCCAGCGGGAGAGGGAAAAAAGGCAGGGTATTCAGGCGGTGGCGGCTTGGCGTGCGCTGCCCGCCTGCGCCAGAAAATCCTGCGCAAAGCGTTGCAGCACGCCGCCGGCTTCGTAGATCTGGACTTCCTCGTCCGAGTCCAGGCGGCACAGCACGGTGGCTTGGCTCTGGCTGCCGTCCTGGCGGTGGACGATCAGCGTCAGGCGCGCGCCGGGGTGGCGGCCGCCGATGACGTCGAAGGTTTCCGTGCCGTCCAGCGCCAGGGTGTGGCGGTTCTGGCCGGGCAGAAATTGCAGCGGCAGCACACCCATGCCGATGAGGTTGGTGCGGTGGATGCGCTCGAAGCCTTCGGCCACGATGG
>JAUMYU010000101.1:1367-2792 GCA_030528485.1 Comamonadaceae bacterium | reverse complement strand
CATTGCATCTCAAGGAGTTAGCATGCATTGAGCTCATGTTTACTTCCTAAGCCCCTTGTTTTTTCAATCCTAGTGCCGTAGCTGCATTAGCAGTTCCTTGAAAAGTCACCTGGCCTGTATTGGGCACCACATTAGGCCTAACCACCGTGTCAGGCGCTCTCTGCGCGCCGCTGTTCTTGTTCGGCAGCGATTTCTGCAGGCATGAACGCTTGTGCCCATGCAGAGGTACAGCCCACTGCCAGCAGGCTGAGCGTCAAGCCATGACGCAATTTGATTCGAGAAAGAACTTCCATAAGACCGACAATGACAAGGCCCAAAAAATACTGCCCCCGTTTACATGCGCGCGCATTATCAGTCAGGAAGTAAGAAAAAAACTTTTGGTTTTCCCTTATTGATCAAAAAAATCATTTATCGCTAAATAGTTCATGCGTGCTTGAATAATCAAGTCGTTTTTTGAAGACAAAAAGCCTTGCCGATTGCCCAGTTGTGAAATGCTTTTGCCCAATCAATCATCAGGCAGCAAGCTGCCGCTGACGCACGGCTTCGTACAGGCATACGCCGCTGGCAACCGAGACGTTCAGGCTTTCAACCGCGCCGAGCATGGGGATGGAGATGAGCGCATCGCAGGTTTTGCGGGTGAGTTGGCGCAGGCCCTTGCCTTCGGCGCCCAGCACCAGGGCCAGTGGGCCTTGCAGATCGGCTTGGTAAAGCGTTTGCGGCGCGTCGTCGCTGGTGCCGATGATCCAGATGTTGCGCTCTTTCAACTCATTGAGGGTGCGCGCCAGATTGGTGACCATGAAGTACGGGACGGTTTCGGCCGCGCCACAGGCCACTTTGGCCACCACGGCGCTGATGCCCGCGGCGTGGTCTTTGGGCGCGATGACGGCGTGCACCCCGGCCCCATCGGCCACGCGCAGGCAGGCGCCCAGATTGTGCGGGTCGGTTACGCCATCCAACACCAGCAGAAAAGGCGGTGCTTGCAGGCCATCCAGTAAATCATCCAGCGAATGGCTGGCGGGAGCGGCAGCTACGCGCGCGACTACGCCCTGGTGGTTGAAGCTGCCGGCCAAGCGTGCAAGCCGCGCAGCGTCTGCCTCGATGAGTTGAAGCCCCGCCTCTTGTGCGCGTTGCAAAAACTGGCGCATGCGGGCGTCGCGCCGCGAGGGGTCGAACCAGATTTCCTGCACGGTGTGCGGCGCGGTTTTGAGGTGCACGCCCACGGCGTGAAAGCCATAGACCATGCGGGTTTTGGAAGGGGAAGATGTGTGTTTATTGGACATGAGAGCATGCAAGAAAAGGCAGGATCACGCCGCAAGCATAAGCGATCAATCTGCTGTCATCACGCCCTTGGCCCAGCTTGGTGATACAAGCCCTCATGCCTGTTGAAATGTCAGCCAGAGGACGCCTGTTGGCGCAATGGCTTTC
>JAUMYU010000101.1:0-1267 GCA_030528485.1 Comamonadaceae bacterium | reverse complement strand
CCAGGCCAAGCCGCAAGGGCGCGGCAGCCTGGCGCCTGCTGCAAAAGACGGAACCTGCCGGATGATGGGGCCATGTGCTTTTACAGATAATCAGCGGCTTGGAAGATTTTCTTTCGTGTCATCGGCGGCTTGGCCGCCTGCCGAACATCGCCAGTCCGAAGCCCTGTCCCCATGAAGAGGGCATTTACGCATTTGCCAGCCCCTGATTGTTCAGCCATGCCTGATTCCGACCTTTTTTCCAGCGCCCCGGCCAGCGGCACGGCCCCCGCGCCCCAGCAACTGGCCCGCGCCCAGTGGCTGCGCGAGCAGTTGCACCACCACGCCCATCTGTATTACGTGCTGGATGCACCCGAAATTCCCGATGCGGAGTACGACAAGCTGTTTGCCGAATTGCAGCAACTTGAAGAAGCCTGCCCTGCCCTGCGCACGGCCGATTCACCCACGCAGCGTGTGATCGGCCAGGTGCTGGATGGCTTTACCCCCGTGCGCCATGCCGAGCCCATGCGCTCCATCCGCACCGAAACGGATGCCAGCAGTGGCGGCGCGCAAGCCTTTGACCAGCGCATGCGCAAGGAGCTGGGCTTGGGCCCTGACGATGCCGCCCTGCCCTATGAAGCGGAGTTGAAATTCGACGGCCTGGCCGTGAGCCTGCGCTACGAAAACGGCGTGTTGGTGCAAGCCGCCACGCGCGGCGACGGTGAAACGGGCGAGGATGTGACGCAAAACATCCGCACCATCGGGCAAATCCCTTTGCAACTGCGCACACCCCAGCCCCCAGCTGTGCTGGAAGTGCGCGGCGAAGTCTATATGCGGCGCGACGACTTCGAGGCCCTGAACGAACAGCAGCGCCAGAAAATCGCCCAAGGCAAAAAGAACGAGAAAACCTTCGTCAACCCACGCAATGCGGCGGCCGGCGCCCTGCGCCAGCTGGATCCGGCCATTGCCGCCACGCGACCTTTGAGCTTTTTTGCCTACGGCAAGGGCGAGGTGCAGCAGTGGGCCAATCCGCCCAGCACGCAAAGCGAGATGCTCGATGCCTTCGAGCGCATGGGCCTGCCCGTGTCGCCCCACCGCGAGGTGGCACTGGGCGCGCAAGGGCTGGTGGCTTTTCATGAAAAAGTAGCCGCCCTGCGCGATGCCCTGCCCTTTGACATCGACGGCGTGGTGTACAAGGTCAACAGCTTTGCCCAGCAGCAGCAACTGGGCTTTGTGAGCCGCGAGCCGCGCTGGGCCGTGGCCCACAAATACCCCGCGCAAGAGCAGATGA
>JAUMYU010000031.1 GCA_030528485.1 Comamonadaceae bacterium | reverse complement strand
AGCACGTGGGCCAGGTCGTCGGCCCGGGCGAATACGCCGTGCGCGGCAGCCTGATCGACTTGTTCCCCAACGGCGCGGCCCAGCCCTACCGCATCGACTTGTTCGACGACGAGATCGACTCCATCCGCACCTTCGACCCCGACACCCAGCGCAGCCAGGCGCTGGTGCAGGAAATCCGCCTGCTGCCCGGGCGCGAATTCCCCATGGATGAGGACGCGCGCGCACGCTTTCGCAGCCGCTGGCGCGAGCTGATGGAGGGCGACCCGACCAAAAGCCGCATCTACAAGGACATGGGCAACGGCGTCGCCACCGCAGGCATTGAGTACTACCTGCCGCTGTTTTTTGAAGAAACCGCCACCGTCTTCGACTACCTGGGCCAGGCCACCACGCTGGCCCTGCACGGCCCGCTGGATGCGGCGCTGGATCGCTTCGCGCAAGACACGCAAGAGCGTTGGCGCATCGCCCGGCACGACCAGGAGCGCCCCGCCCTGCCGCCCGAGGCCCTGTTTCTCAGCGCCGAGCAGTTTTTCCGCCTCTGCAAGCCGCTGGCGCAACTGTCGCTGCGCCCGCCCGCCAGCGATGCCCAGGCCGATAGCGACGCCGCCCACCGCGCCGACTTCACCGCCCTGCCCGACATCGCCGCCATGCGCGGCGCGCCAGACCCGCTCGCGCGCCTGCAAGCGCACCTGCGCAGCAGCGCCCAGCGCGTGCTGGTGCTGGCCGAAAGCGCCGGGCGGCGCGAAAGCCTGGCGGATTTTTTCCGCGCCAGCGGCCTGAGCACGCCCGGCTTTGACAGCCTGGCCGAATTCCTCGCCAGCGAAGAAAAAACCGGCATCGCCACCAGCGCCCTGCAACGCGGCTTCGGCTGGGGCGAAGCAGGCATCGACTTCGTCACCGAAACGGAGCTGTTCAACGCCGCGCCCTCCGCGCGCCGCCGCCGCCGCTACGAGCAGGCCAGCAGCGTCGAGGGCATGGTCAAAGACCTGGCCGAACTCAAAATCGGCGACCCCGTCGTGCACGCCCAGCACGGCATTGGCCGCTACCGCGGCCTGCTGCACATGGACATGGGCCAGAAAAACCCCGACGGCAGCGCCGCCTTGCAAGAGTTCCTGCATCTGGAATACGCGGGCGAAGCCGTGCTCTACGTGCCCGTAAGCCAATTGCAGCAAATCAGCCGCTACAGCGGCGTGGCCGCCGACGAAGCGCCGCTGCACCGCCTGGGCTCGGGCCAGTGGGAAAAAGCCAAGCGCAAGGCCGCCGAGCAAGTGCGCGACGTCGCCGCCGAGCTGCTCAACATCTACGCCCGCCGCGCCGCCCGCCAGGGCCACGCCTTCCGCCTTGACGCCAGCGAGTACGAAACCTTCGCCAACGACTTCGGCTTCGAGGAAACGCCCGACCAAAGCGCCGCCATCCAGGCCGTCATTGCCGACATGCTCAGCCCCCAGCCCATGGATCGCCTCGTCTGCGGCGACGTGGGCTTTGGCAAAACCGAAGTCGCCCTGCGCGCCGCCTTCGTGGCCGTGCTCGGCGGCAAGCAAGTGGCCTTTCTCGCCCCCACCACGCTGCTGGCCGAGCAGCACTACCAAACCCTGGCCGACCGCTTTGCCAAATGGCCCGTCAAGATCGCCGAGATGAGCCGCTTTCGCACCACGCGCGAGATCAACGCCGCTGCCAAAGGGCTGGCCGATGGATCGGTCGATATCGTCGTGGGCACGCACAAGCTGCTGTCCTCCTCCATCGACTTCAAAAACCTCGGCCTGCTCATCATCGACGAGGAGCACCGCTTCGGCGTGCGCCACAAAGAGGCCATGAAGCAACTGCGCGCCGAAGTGGACGTGCTCACCCTCACCGCCACGCCCATCCCCCGCACCTTGGGCATGGCGCTGGAAGGGCTGCGCGATCTCTCCGTCATCGCCACCGCGCCGCAAAAGCGCCTGGCCATCAAAACCTTTGTGCGCAGCGAAAGCCAAAGCGTGATCCGCGAAGCCGTGCTGCGCGAACTCAAGCGCGGCGGGCAGGTGTACTTCCTGCACAACGAGGTCGAAACCATTGAGAACCGCCGCGAGCGGCTGCAGGAGCTGCTGCCCGAGGCGCGCATCGCCGTGGCCCACGGCCAGATGCCCGAGCGCGAGCTCGAGCGCGTCATGCGCGACTTCGTCGCCCAGCGCCACAACCTGCTGTTGTGCTCCACCATCATCGAAACCGGCATCGACGTGCCCTCGGCCAACACCATCGTCATCAGCCGCGCCGACAAATTCGGCCTGGCGCAATTGCACCAGTTGCGCGGGCGCGTGGGCCGCAGCCACCACCAGGCCTACGCTTATCTGATGGTGCCCGATGTGCAAAGCCTCACCCGCCAGGCCGAGCAGCGCCTGCAAGCCATCCAGCAAATGGAGGAGCTGGGCAGCGGCTTTTACCTGGCCATGCACGATCTGGAAATCCGCGGCGCGGGCGAGCTGCTGGGCGAAAGCCAAAGCGGCAACATGCTGGAAATCGGCTTCACCCTCTACAACGAGATGCTGGCCGACGCCGTCAAAGCCCTCAAGGCCGGCAAGGAACCCGACCTGCTCGCCCCCATGCAAGCCGTGGCCGAAATCAACCTGCACAGCCCCGCCCTGCTGCCCGATGACTACTGCGGCGACGTGCACCTGCGCCTGTCCTTCTACAAACGCCTGGCCACCGCCCAGACCACCGACGCCGTGGACAATCTGCTGGAGGAAATCGTTGACCGCTTCGGCAAGCCCCCCGCGCCCGTGCAGGCGCTCATCGACACGCACCGCCTGCGCATCCTCACCGAGCCTTACGGCGTGCAACGCATCGACGCCACGCCCGCAGCCATCACCATCGCCTTCCGCCCCAACCCGCCCGTGCAGCCACTGCGCATCATCGAGCTGATCCAGAAAAACAAGCACATCAAGCTCGCCGGCAACGACAAGCTGCGCATCGAGCGCGAACTGCCCCACCTGCACGAGCGCGTGCAAACCATCCGCGACCTGCTGCGCCACCTGGGCGAGCCGCTGCCGCCCGATGAGAGCGCGGCGGCCGCCAAACCCTCCCAATAACCATTAACCAATCAAAGTAAAAACGCCTTTAATACCATCATGCCGAAACAAGGCAATTTTTTATCCTTTGATTTGTAAAAAAAACAAGAAAAAGGCGAACAAAACACCCCAGACGGCCCCAACCGCCGCCCGCGCCTCAAGCCGCCCACCCGCCCATCGCCCCGATAATCGCGCGCCATGATTGTTCTGAAAAATATCGTGCTGCGCCGTGGCGCCAAAGTCCTGCTCGACGGCGCCAGCGCCACCTTGCAACCGGGCGAAAAAGTCGCCCTGGTCGGCCGCAACGGCGCGGGCAAATCCACCCTGTTCGCCCTGCTCAACGGCAGCCTGCATGAGGAAGGCGGCAGCTTCTCCATGCCCGCAGGCTGGCGGCTGGCCCAGGTGGCGCAAAACATGCCCGAGACGGATCAAGCCGCCACCGATTTCGTGCTGCAAGGCGACGACCGTTTGTTGCAAGCCCAACGCCGCCTGGCCGACGCCGAAGCCGCCGCAGACGGCATGGCCATCGCCCAGGCCCATGCCGAACTGGCCGATGCCGGCGCCTACGATGCCCGCGCCCGCGCGCAAACCCTGATCCTGGGGCTGGGTTTTCAGCCCGATGAGCTGGAGCGGCCCGTCAACAGCTTCTCCGGCGGCTGGCGCATGCGCCTGCAACTGGCCCGCGCCCTCATGTGCCCCAGCGACGTGCTGCTGCTGGACGAACCCACCAACCACCTGGATCTGGACGCGCTGATCTGGCTGGAAGGCTGGCTGGCCCGCTACAGCGGCACGCTGCTCGTCATCAGCCACGACCGCGAATTTCTCGACGCCACCACCAGCGTCACCCTGCACCTGGAGCAGCAAACGCTCACCCGCTACGGCGGCAACTACAGCTTTTTCGAGCAGCAGCGCGCCCTGGCGATGCAGCAGCAGCAAGCCGCCTTTGCCCGCCAGCAGGAAAAAATCGCCCACCTGCAAAAATTCATCGACCGCTTCAAGGCCAAAGCCACCAAAGCCCGCCAGGCGCAAAGCCGCATCAAGGCGCTCGAGCGCATGGAGCGCGTCGCCCCCGTGCTGGCCGAGGCCGAATTCCAGTTCACCTTCGGCCAGCCGCTGGCGCTGCCCAACCCCATGCTGACCATCCGCCGCGCCGACATGGGCTACCAGACCAAAGACGGCAGCGAGCGCAAAACCATCTTGCGGCAGGTGCAACTGTCCGTGCAGGCCGGCCAGCGCATCGGCATCCTCGGCGCCAACGGCCAGGGCAAATCCACACTCATCAAATCCATCGTCGGCGACGTGCCGCTGCTCTCGGGCGAAATCATCCAGGGCAAGGGCCTGAGCATCGGCTACTTCGCCCAGCAAGAGCTGGATGTGCTCAGCGCGGCCGACACCCCGCTGGAGCACTTCACCCGCCTGGCCCGCAGCTTTGGCGCCACCCCGCCCAACCCGGCGCGTGAGCAGGATTTGCGCAACTTCCTGGGCAGCTTCAACTTCAGCGGCGACATGGTGGCCCAGCCCATCGGCACCATGAGCGGCGGGGAAAAGGCGCGCCTGGCGCTGGCCTCGCTGGTGTGGCAGCGCCCCGGCCTGCTGCTGCTGGACGAGCCAACCAACCACCTCGACCTGGCCACGCGCGAAGCCCTGGGCATGGCCCTCAACAGCTTTGAAGGCGCGCTGATGCTCGTCAGCCACGACCGCGCCCTGCTGCGCGCCGTCAGCGATCAGTTCTGGCTGGTCAGCAACGCACAAGTGCAAGAATTCGACGGCGATCTGGAGGACTACCAGCGCCACGTGCTGGAGCAACAACGCGAAATCCGCGCCCGCTTTGAAGAACGCAAGGCCCAGGCCAGCGCCGCTGCCGCGCCTGACGCAGCAGCCCCCGTCAACCAGCGCGAGCTGCGCCGCCAGCAAGCCCAGACACGACAAAAACTGGCGGAAAAAACCCAGCCATTGAAGAAAAAAATCCAGGCCCTGGAAAAAAACATGGCCCAGTGGCAAGGCGAAAAAGACGCCCTGCAAACCGCATTGGGCAGCGACGCCACACCCGCCCAATGGGCCGAAAGCGGCAAAAAAATCAAAGCCTTGCAAACCAGCATTGAAGCCGCAGAAGAAGAATGGCTGACGCTTTCGGAAGAATTGCAAAACCTCATGCAGCAGGCAGACAGCGCCTGATGAAAGGGAAGGGCCAGCAGGCAGGCGAGCGGGCGGGAGAGCAGCGCATTTTTTTCATCCCCCCTGTCAACGCCTGCCGCCAGGGCGCGTTGAAGCGCCCATCTGTCACTTTTCAGGAGAAAAGCGTGAGCATTCAAAGCACATTCATCTGGCCCGAAGACGACCGCGATCGCAAGCGTTAAACGGCTAAAGCCTCCAAAGCCCATAAAGCCCCATAACAAGCCCCATAACGCAGCCAGCCCAACCAGCTCCATTGGCTGGCAATGCAGCAGCATCATCACTGGATAGTTTCCCGGTGGGAAAGCCTGAAGAACTCGAACAACAGACTTCCCTTTTCAAACCCCGCACCTGCGGGGTTTATTTATGGCCGCAACCTGCACGGCTTGCAGGCAAAGCCAGCACAAAAAACGCTGCCCGCATTGGCCTTTGACGGCCACGCGGGCAGCGTTTTTTTCAGGTATTCCCAAAAGCCTTACAACACCTTGGCAATGGATTCGGCCACATGGCCAATGTTGTGCTCATTCAGCGCGGCCACGCAAATGCGGCCGCTATCGACGCCGTACACGCCGAACTCATTGCGCAAACGCACCATTTGCTCTTTCGACAGGCCCGAATAGCTGAACATGCCAATTTGCGTGGTGATGTAGGACAAATCCTGCTGCACCCCGGCGGCCTTGAGGCTGTCCACCAGCTTCTGGCGCATGGCCTTGATGCGCGTGCGCATCTGGCCCAGTTCCTTTTCCCACAAAGCGCGCAGCTCGGGGTTGTTGAGCACATAAGCCACCACAGCCGCCCCGTGCGTGGGCGGGTTGGAATAGTTAGTGCGCACGGCGATCTTGAGCTGGCTGAGCACACGGGCGGCTTCGTCCTTGCTCGCGGCCACGATGGAGAGCGCGCCCACACGCTCGCCATACAGGCTGAAGCTCTTGGAAAACGAGGTGGAAACCAGGAAGCTCAGCCCCGCTTGCACGAATTTGTGCACAGCCGCGCCATCCTCCGCCAGGCCCTGGGAGAAGCCTTGATAGGCCATATCCAAAAAGGCCGTCAGCTTGCGGGCCTTCACCACCTCCACAACCTGATCCCACTGCTCGGGCGTCAAGTCATAGCCCGTGGGGTTATGGCAGCAGGCGTGCAGCACCACGATGGCGCCTTCGGCCGCGGCATTCAAGTCGGCCAACATGCCCTGGAAGTTCACGCCACGCGCAGCGGCATCGTAGTAGGCGTAAGTGCCCACTTCAAATCCTGCATTGGTGAAGATCGCGCGGTGGTTCTCCCAGCTCGGGTCGGAAATCAGCACCTTGGCGTCCGGCTGGAGCTTTTTCAGAAAATCGGCCCCCACCTTCAAGCCGCCCGTGCCGCCCAGGGCTTGCACAGTCGCCACGCGGCCCGATTGCACCGGCTCGCTGTCTTTGCCAAACACCAGCTCTTTCACCGCCTGGTCGTAAGCGGCCAAGCCGTCGATAGGCAAATAGCCGCGCGCCTTGGGATCGGCTTGCAGCGCCGCCTCGGCCTGGGCCACGGCTTGCAGCAGGGGCAGCTTGCCGTTTTCATCGAAATACACGCCCACGCCCAGGTTGACTTTCCTGGGGTTGGCATCGGCGGCGAATTGTTCGTTCAGGCCCAGAATGGGATCGCGCGGGGCCATTTCGACGGCGGAAAACAAAGACATGCAAGGTCCTTCAATGCAAGGGGGAAACTGGGGGAGAAACGCCGGCGCGGCGCACCAAGGCGCCAAGCTGGCGTAAACCCGGATTGTAGAACCGCCCACTTGGTGTTCAAGCGGGTTCATCACCCCAGCCCATCGGGCGCACCCAGCCGCCCCGCGCCACGGGCGCAAGCTATGCGCGCGGCGGCAATTGCAGCCAGCAAGCGCCCGGCATCTTGTCGGCCCAGAACGGCGCCCAGCCTTCCAGCGCGGGGATCAGCCAGCGCAGCGGGCCGCGCGGAAACTCGAAGGTGACGTTGTGCACGTCCACCTCGCGCCCGATCCAGCGCGAAAGAGTGGGCTTCAATGCGCTGCGGTCGATGCCCCAAGGCATCGGGGGGGTGCGATAGTGCGACGTTTTCATCCAGCCATAGGCGCTGGTGCTCAGCAGCGACAGCGCATGATTGAGGTAGTCGAACATCAGAATCGCGCCAGGAAAGCGCATTGCCAGCGCCTGCACCAAAGCGGCCAACTCGGCCTCCCGGAAGTACATGAACAGCCCCTGGGCGCTGATGAAGCAGGGGCCGCCGGAGGGCACCTCGTCAAACCAGGCCGTATCCAGCGCACTTTTGCCAATATGCAGGTGCTGGGCATCGGGGGCCATGAAGCGTTCGCGGATGGCGATGGCCTCTGGCACGTCCACGCTCACCCACAGGGCCCGGGGCGCATCGATGCGGTAGCGTTGCGTCTCCAGCCCCTCGCCCAGATTGATGATGGTGGCGTTGGGGTATTCCGCCAGAAACGCGCGAATACGCTCATCAAACATATGGGAGCGCACACCATGCGAACCGTCCGGCTCCCCGAAATTGCGCTCATAGTCGTACTCCAGCGCCTGGTAAATCTCCAGGCACTTGGGGTCCTCCAGGCATCCATCGGGCCGCGCCGCTTCCGATGCGCGGTTGTGCAGTGTCCACAGCATCGTTTCGGGTATCCCTGCGAGTTCAGGCTGCATGCTTGTCTCCTCTTCTGGTTAGAGTCTGTGCCGGAGCATTATGGAAGGGGCCTCTGCCAAGCTAGACAGGCTGGCCCCAAGCCATGCCTTTTATTTGCTTTATGTCAAAAACCAAAGCTAGGGAAATACCCTTACATGACGGAAAACACCTTTAAATATCGTTAAATCCGCGCATTCACCTTCATATCGCCGGGTTTGATCCAGCCCGCGCGGCGCAGCAAGGCAGCAAACAACACGCACAGCACGGCCGGCAAAATGAAGTGCAGCAAGGCAATGCCCAGCCAGACCTGGGCGCTGCCGCCCATTGCCGCCAACGTGCCGACCTGCCCCACCAGTCCGCTGGTGCCCATGCCAGAGCCGCTGGGCACGTTTTGCATTTCAAACACCAAAGCCGCCACTGGCCCCAGAATGGCCGAAGTCAGAATGGGCGGAATCCAAATGCGCGGGTTGCGCACGATATTGGGCAGTTGCAGCATGCTGGTGCCCAGACCCTGGCTGAGCAGGCCGGAAACGCCGTTATCGCGCCAGCTCATCACGGCAAACCCCACCATCTGCGAGGCGCAGCCCACGGTGGCTGCGCCGCCAGCCAAGCCGCCCAGGTTCAGCGAAATCGCCAAAGCGGCGCTGGATGTCGGCCCGGTGAGGATCATGCCCATCACCACGGCCAGCACGATGCTCATGAGAAACGGCTGCAAAGTCATCGCCCACTGGATGCTTTGCCCCGTGATCTCCAGCACATTGCCGATGAAAGGCGAAATCCAGTGCGCCACCAAAAAGCCCGTCACCAAGGCCGTGGCGGGGGTGACGATGATGTCCAGCGGCGTCGTTTTGCTCACCAGCTTGCTGGCCTCCGTGGCGGCGGCCACCGCCACAAAACAGCCCACGGGGCCGCCCATCTTGGCCCCCAGCGCGCCAATGGCGGCGCTGGCAAACACCACGATGGGCGGCCCCTGCAAGCCATAAGCCACCGCCACGCCAATGGCCGCCCCCATGCTTTGCTGCGCCATGCTCCCTGCCTCCACCAACCAGGGCTGGCCAAGCCAGCCGCCCACGGTTTTGAGAATCAGGCCAATCACCAGTGAGCCAAACAGGCCCAGCGTCATGTAATTGAGCGCGTCAATACCGTAGCGTTTGAGCGAGAACTCGATATTGCGCGAGCGCAGAAAGGATGTGGCGGACATGGCATGGCCCAGAAGTTGAAAAGGATGGCAATTATATTGCTCAGTTTGAGCATAAATAACCCTGCCAAGCGCAAACAGGGCATGGCGACCCATCCACAGCGGCCCGGTCTCCCTGCGCTGCGTACAGGCCCTCGCATCAGCCGGTTGCCTGAAGCCACGCATTTATTACAAATCAAAATAAAATCAAAGTTATGCCCATCATGCCGAAATAGCAATATTTTCATTCCTTTGATTGGTAAAAAATAAAGCCTCAGGCAAAAAAAGCAGCAAAATGTTTCCAAATTTATAATCGCTGCCCTTTTTTTTGTTACACACCGCTTCGTCTGCGGATAGCCGCCTTGTCCGACTCCAGCCTTCAGCCCCAAGTCCACGCCGACGCCTTCCCGCCTTCGCGCTTCTGGATTTACGCGCTGCCCATTTTTGCTCTCATGGTCAGCGCCGCCTTGCTGCTGTGGCGCACCGATGCGGCCGAACGCCAGGCCCTGGCGCGCCAGCAACTGCAAACGCACGCAATGCAATACCTGCACGCCCTGCAAAAAAGCGCCAATGCGTATGCGCGCTTTCTGCGCGGGCTGCAAAGCAGCCTGGATCGCCAGGATGCCTCCGGCGCGTCGCTGGGCGAGCAGTGGAGCGCGGCCATGCAAAACCAGGATCTGGCCTCCTCCCACGTCTTGCGGCTGGTGCCCGCCAGCCAGGCCAGCGCGCTGGGCCTGCCCGTGCGGCGCTTGCTGGAGGAAGGGCGCTCAAGCAACGTGGAAGTGCAAGCCATTGCCCAGCCCAGCAAGCTCACGCTCGTGGCCATTCCCGCGCACGGCACGCCCAGCACTTTGCCCGAGAACATGGTGATGCTGATGGATTTGCGCTTTACCGAATGGCTGCACGAGATCGAGCGCCAACTGCCCTTCCCCTTGAGCGCGCACCTGCGGCCCAGCCATGCCGCGCAATACCCGCAGCCCGTGCTGGAATGGGAGCAAGACGAGCTGCACCTCTCGGCCCAAGTGGTGGGGCAGCCGCTGCACCTGGTGTTCGCTGCCGACAATCTCGTCCTCCCGCCGCCGCCCCTGCTGCCCTGGAGCCTGTTTGCCGCGGGCCTGCTGGGCATGCTGCTGTGCCTGTTCCACCACCGCTGGCGCGAGCTGGAGCTGGCCTACCACCTCACCCGCTACCAGGACTACGCCTACAAAGGCTGGCAACGCTACTTCGCCTTCATCAACCACCCGCAACTGGCCGCGGCCGAGACCGACCACAGCGGCCAGTTCCACAACCTCTCGCCACGGCTGGCGCAAATGCTCGGTTACGGCCAGGACGCGATGAAGCGCCTGACGCTGCGCGCCATCGTCCACCCCGACGATCTGCCCAGGCTCGATGCCTGCCAGCCGCTGCCCTCGCCCAACGCCGAATACCTCTACGAGCAGCAAACCAACCTGCGCCTGCTGCACAGCCTGGGGCATTTCGTGTGGGTGGACCTGCTCAAAATCCGCTACGCCAGCGAACCGGAAACCGCCTCGTCCCCCCCGCGCGAGCTGCTCATCCTGCGCGATCAATCCCAGGCGCGCACGCTGCAAGCGCGCTTGCAGCGGCGCATCGAGAAAAGCCAAAGCATCTTCGAGCAATTGCCCGTGGGCCTGTGCATCGTGGACACGCAGATGCGCATCACCTTCATGAACGCCAACTTCCGCAGCTTCAGCGAAGCGCGCGAGCCTGCGCCGGAAACCCTTGACCAATGGTGGCAGGGCCTGCCGCTCTCACCCCGCCAGCGCGAAGACCTGATCGAACGCTGGCAGCAACTGCTCTCGGCGGCCATCGCCAGCGACGGCATCCTGGAGCCGCAGGAAATCCTCTTTGACATCCCCAAACCCCGGCGCACCCAGCGGCAAAAAGTCCTGGCCCTCTCGGGCATCGTGCAAGAGGATCAGCTCGTGCTCACGCTGGTGGACTTGACGGAGCACAAAAAAGCCGAAGACGAAATCCGCCTGCACGCGTTTTACGACCCCGGCACCAGCCTGCCCAACCGCCACCTGCTGCTCGACCGCCTCCAGCAAGCGCAGCAAATCAACCCCGGCCAGCCCTGTTGCAACGCGCTGATGCTCATCAGCCTGGAAAACCTCGCCGCCCTCTGCGCCACGCTGGAATCCGGCGTGGCGCAGGAGCTGATCCGCCAGGTCGCCGCGCGGCTGACGCAAATCGTGCCCACCGGGCAAACCATCGCCCGCACCCAGGCGGCGGAATTCACCGTCTTGCTGGCCCACTGTTGCCGTGAAGAAGAGGAATGCGTGCGCATGAGCGAGGATCTGGGCCGCCAAATCCTCGACGCGCTCAGCGCCCCCTTCGGGCCAGGCGGGCACATCAGGCTGCACGCCTTCATCGGCGTGACCATTTTCCGCAGCGCCCAGCACAGCAGCAGCGAGCTGCTGCGCCGCGTGGACATCGCCGCCTTCCAGGCCCGCCAGGGCCAGCTCTCGCAACCCCAGTTCTACGAGCCGCAACTGCAAGCGCGCGCGCAAGCGCGCGCCGCGTTGGAAGAAGAAATCCGCGCCGGCCTCGCGCTGGGGCAATTCATGCTGTACTTCCAGCCGCAAATGGACGGCCGCAGCGACCCCATGCGCCTGATCGGCGCCGAAGTGCTGCTGCGCTGGAACCATGCCGAGCAAGGCGTCATCGCCCCCGGCAAATTCCTCCCCATTGCCGAATACAGCGAACTCATCATCCCGCTGGGCAACTGGGTGCTGGCGCAAGCCTGCCGCCAATTGCTCAAATGGTCCAGGCGGCCTGAAACGGCCCAGCTCAGCCTCTCGGTCAACATCAGCCCGCGGCAATTCCGGCAAAAACAATTTGCCCAAACCGTGCTGCAAGCACTCACCAGCAGCGGCGCGCCGGCGAACCGGCTGATTCTGGAAATCAGCGAAAGCGTCTTGCTCACCGACATTGAGCGCAGCAGCGCCACCATCACCCAACTGCGCGCCTACGGCGTGCGCTTTGCGCTGGACGACTTCGGCGTAGGCCACTCCTGGCTCAGCCAGCTCGAAAGCCTGCCGCTGAGCAGCATCAAATTCGACGCACGCTTTATCAACCACATCCCCCTGGCCAGCCCTGGCGACAAGCCCGACAGCGGCCACGCCGTCGCCACACCGGCGCCGCCCCCGCCCGCCTCCCCCCCGCCGCGGCCCAACATCCTGCGCTCCGCCGTCGCCCTGGGCTCCAGCCTGGGCCTGCAAGTGGTTGCCGAAGGCGTGGAAAACCAGGCCCAGATCGACTTCCTCAAAGCCCACGGCTGCTACATCTGGCAGGGCTACTACACCGGCGTACCCCAGCCGCTGGAGGAATTTGAGCCACTCATTCAGGCGCACCATCGCCGCCTCGCCTCCAATTAGCGCCAGTTGGCAACACTACCCCAGCCCGCCATGCCCGCCCACGACTTTGCCTCCATCGCCCCCTGGCTGCGCCTGAGCCAGTGCCCCGGCATCGGCGCGCTGCGCGCGGCGCGCCTCTTGCACGCCTTTGGCAGCCCGCAAGCCATCTTCGCCCAAAGCGCCGATGCCCTGCTGCCCGTGCTCGGCCAGCGCGCCTTGGTGGAGGCGGTGCTCACCCTCAGCGATGCCACCCTGGCCTATCTTGAGCAAGCCCGCGCCTGGCTGGAAGGCGACACGGCGCTGCCCGGCGTCGCGCGCGCCATCTGGACTCTGGCCGACGCGCACTACCCAGCCAGCCTGCGCGAGCTGACAGACCCGCCCCTGGCGCTTTACGCCGTGGGCGCCGCGCGCTGGCTGCACCCCGAAGCGGGCCAGCCGCTCTGGTGGCAGCGCAGCGCCGCCAACGTCGCCATTGTCGGCAGCCGCCAGCCCACCGCCCAAGGCGCGCAAAACGCCCACCAATTTGCCGCCTGGCTGCAAGCGGCGGGCGTGTGCATCGTCTCCGGCCTGGCCCGTGGCATCGACGCCGCCGCGCATGAAGGCGCACTGCAAGCCGCCCAGGCCAACAATGCTGCGCCAGCCACCGTCGCCGTCATGGGCACCGGCGCCGATCGCATCTACCCCGCCAGCCACAAGCCGCTGGCCCGGCGCATCGCCCAAAACGGCCTGTTGCTGACCGAGCAGCCCCTGGGCGCACCACCGCTGGCCACGCATTTTCCCAAGCGCAACCGCATCATCACCGGCCTGGGCCAGGCCACGCTCGTGGTTGAAGCCACCCAGCCTTCCGGCTCGCTGCTCTCGGCCCGGCTGGCGCTGGAGCAAGGGCGCGAAGTCATGGCCATCCCCGGCTCCATCCACTCGCCCCAATCCAAAGGCTGCCACTGGCTGATAAAACAAGGCGCCAAGCTGGTGGACCATGTGGCCGATGTGCTGGAGGAGCTGTCGCTACAGCCGCCCGCGACGGCCACTGGCACGCCCGGCCCAGCAGGCCCAATCGCGCCCGGCCCAACGGCCCCCACACCAACAGCCGGCACCCGCCCTGCCGAAACTGCCCCGGCCGAAGCGCACCCAGCCGCTGCGCCCAGCAACGCCCAGGCCCTGCTGCAAGCACTGGGCTACGACCCTGTCAGCCTTGAAAGCCTGGCCGAGCGCACCGGCCTGCCCACCGCCCTCTTGCAAACCCAATTGCTGGAGCTGGAGCTGGCAGGCCATATCGCGCGCCTGCCCGGCGGGCTGTTTCAGCGGCTGGCGCAGGCATAGGCAGCACTTCATTCAAAGGAAAACAGGGCATCCACCCATCAAGCCGAAACAAGGCGATTTTGTTTCCTATTGATCGATAAAATAAAACCCCCACACCCCGATAACCCATCAAAAGGAAAACCCAGGCACCTTCCAGCTTGCCGAAACTGCCAGTTTTTTTGTCCTCTTGATGGGTTAATCATGGTGAGGGGAGTCCGGCTCGGCCAGCAGCGCGTTGATGCGGCGCAGGGCCTGCCAATCCAGCAGGCCGCTGGCCTGGGCCAGACGCAAATGCCCCATCAGCACCTGATAGCGGGCCTGCGCCAGCTCGCGGCGAGTCTGGAACAACTGGCTTTGGGCATTGAGCACATCGATGTTGATGCGCACACCCACTTGGTAGCCCAACTGGTTGGCCTCCAGCGCGCTCAGGCTGGAAGCCTCTGCCGCCTGCAAAGCCTGCACCTGGCTCAGCCCCGATTGCAGGCCGTAAAACGCCTCGCGCACCGCCTGCTCGCTGTGGCGGCGCGCGCCGTCAAGCTGGGCGCGGGCCTGCTCTTGCAGCGCCAGGCTTTCCTGCACGCGGCTTTGCACGGCAAAGCCCGCAAACAAGGGCAGGTTCAGCGCCACGCCCACTTGCGCCTGCTGCGAGCGCCGCAAATGCGGGGCGATGGCGCTGCCATCGGGGGTGTGGCTGCCCGTGACGCTGGCTTTGAGATCCACCGTGGGTTGGTGGCCTGCGCGGGCTTTTTCCGTCTCCAGCCGGGCCATCTCCAGCCCCAGCCGGGCTTGCTGGATGTGGGGCTGATGCGCCAGCGCCTGCTCCAGCCAGGCGTGCGCCTCGCGCGGCTCCAGCGCGGGCAATTGGACTGGCTCGCGCAGCGGCCAGGGGCGGGCTTGGTGCAACCCGGCGGCTTGCGCCAGGGCCAGTTTTTTCACCTGCCAATCGTTGGCAGCGGCGATTTCCTGCGCGCGGATCAGGTCAAAGCGCGCCTGGGCCTCGCGCGTGTCGGTGATGGTGGCGTTGCCCACCTCGAAATTGCGCTCGGCCGCCGCCAATTGCTCCTGCACCGCAGCTTTTTGCGCTTGCACGAAACGCAGCGCGTCCTGCGCGGCCAAGGCGTTGAAATAGGCTTGGGCAATGCGCACGATCAGCTCTTGTGCAGCGGCATCGAGCTGGTGGGCCGCCTGCCTGGCCGCCAACTGGCTTTGCGCGAAAGTGATTTTTTGCGCTGGACGGTACAGCGTTTGCGAAGCTTGCAGCGCCCACTGGGCCTGGGCCCCCGCGTGGCTGGCCCCCGGCGGGTGCAGGCGCGTGTGGCCGCGCGCCAGCTCCGCACCCACGCCCACTTGCGGCAGCAGCGGCGCGCGCGCCTGGGCGCTGCGGTGCTGGGCCGCCTGCTGGGCGGCGCTGGCGGCGCGCCAGGCAGCGTCGTAGCCCGTGGCGCTTTCCACCATGTGCAGCAGGCTTTGCGCCTGGGCGCTGGTAGCAGCGGCCCAGGTACACAGGGCCAGGGCAACAGGGACGACGGGGGCGATGGCGGTGAAAAAGGCTCGCATGGAAAAAAAGAGAATCACACGGTGGCACGGGTGCGGGCTGCAACGGGGCGCCCAGAACCTGCGAAAACCTGTGAACAGGCGCTCAGGCCGCAGCCAGCCAATGCTGGCGCACCAGCTCCTGCATTTGGCGCGCGGCGCGGCCACGGTGGCTGTAGTGGTTTTTGCGCTCCTCGCTCAACTGGGCAAAGGTTTGGCCCAGCTCGGGCACCAGCAGCACGGGATCGAAGCCAAATCCGCCCTGGCCCTGGCGCTGCGGGGCGATTTCCACGCCGACACGGCCGATGGCAATCAGCGGCTCCGGGTCTTGCGCGCTGCGCACGCCCACCAGCGTGCTGACCATGTGGGCGCGCCGATCGGCCACGCCTTGCATTTGCTCCAGCAAGGCGGTGACGTTGTTGGCGTCGTTTTTTTCGTAACCAAATTGCGTGCAGTAATAGGCGGTTTGCACGCCAGGCAGGCCGCCAAAGGCCGCCACGCACAGGCCCGCATCATCGGCGATGGCGGGCAGGCCCGTTTTCTCTGCGGCAAAGCGGGCTTTGGCCAGGGCGTTTTCGACGAAGGTGCAGTGCGGCTCCTCGGCCTCGCCCTCAAACAGCGCGCCTTGGGCAATCAGTTCAACGCCCAAAGGGGCAAACAGGGCTTGCAGCTCCTGGAGCTTGCCGCGGTTGTTGGAGGCCAGGACGATTTGCATGGGCTGCGCTCTTTCTGTTCTGAGTAGTCGGGAGAAAAAAGCGGCCATTATCGGCGCGGCCTGCCCCGCGCCTGGCAGAGCGCCGCCAAAGTGCATAACACGCTCTTACATCTTGGCCATCGCCGCCAGCCGCTTGCGCCCCGGCGACCAAGCGATCTGCTTGCATCATGTGCGCCATCTCGCACCCCACCCATGCAAGGAGGTTTCCCCATGTCCCATCCCACCCCGTGGCCCATGTTGGTTTTGGCGGCGCACGCGCTGGCCAGCGGCTGGGCGTATGCGGCCCCTGCGGCAGCGCACACAGCCACGCCCCCCGAAGGTGCACACGCTGCCGCATCGCCGCCGGGCAGCGTGGCCGAAAAAATGCAGCGTTGCGAGCAGATTCGGCTGGCTCCGCGCCGCACGCCCGAGGCCAGCCTGCCGGTGCACAGGGCGCAGGCCATGACGAGCACGACCGCCCCTGCGGTTTTGGAGTTTGCGCCTGCGGTGCTCTCCCAGCCCAAACGCAACGCCGCGCCAGACGCCATCGCGCCCCTGCCGCCCGCACAGCGCGAACGCTATGCCCATTACGCCCCCAACCCGGTGCACAGCACCGCGCAGCAGCCGGTTTCCACCTTCAGCATTGATGTGGATACGGGCAGCTACGCCAATGTGCGCCGCTACCTCAGCGGCGGCCATCTGCCGCCCGCCGATGCGGTGCGGCTGGAGGAGATGGTCAATTACTTCAGCTACGACTGGGCGCAGCCGCGCGACGGCCAGCCCTTTGCCGTGCATAGCGCGGTGGTGGATTCGCCCTGGCAAAAGCATGCCAAGCTGCTGCGCATCGGCATCAAGGCCGCCGATGTGCAGGCGGGCGCGCTGCCGCCTGCGAATTTGGTGTTCCTCATCGACACCTCCGGCTCGATGGATCAGCCCGGCAAGCTCGATCTGGCACAAAAAACCGTGTGCTACTTCGCCGCCCACCTGCGCGCGCAAGACACGCTGACGCTGATTACCTACGCCGGCTCCGTCGGCACGCTGCTGCCGCCCACGGCGGGCGACCGCTTCGAGGCCATTTACAGCGCGCTGCAACAGCTCAGCGCCTATGGCTCCACGGCGGGCGAATCGGCCATCCGCATGGCCTACGACAGCGCCGAAAAGCACTTCAAGCCCAAAGGCATCAACCGCATCCTGCTGGCCACGGATGGGGATTTCAACGTCGGCATCAGCGACACCCAGGCGCTGAAAAGCTTGGTCGCCGATAAGCGCAACAGCGGCATTTCGCTGTCCACCCTGGGTTTTGGCCATGGCAATTACAACGACGAGCTGATGGAGCAAATGGCCGATGTGGGCGATGGCAATTACAGCTACATCGACCAGCCGGCCGAAGCGCGCAAGGTGCTGGTGCGCCAGCTCTCCTCCACCCTGGCCACCGTGGCGCACGATGTGAAGGTGCAGGTGGAGTTCAACCCCGCCACCGTCAAGGAATACCGCCTGGTGGGCTACGAGAACCGCACCTTGCGGCAGGAGGATTTCAACAACGACCGCGTGGATGCAGGCGATATCGGCGCAGGCCACAGCGTCACGGCGCTGTACGAATTCATCCCCCAGGGCGCGCCCGGCTGGCTGGAGCCTGGCCGCTACGCAGCCCAACACAGCCCCACCGCGCCCAAAGCAGAGGCCGCGCAGCCCGACGGCGTGGGCGAATACGCCTTTATCCAACTGCGCTACAAGCCTGCCCGGGGCCAAAGCAGCGCCAGCATGGGCGCGCCCGTGGCCCAGCGGGCCGTCGCACTGGAAGGGGCCGATGCGGATACGCGCTTTGCCATCGCCGCTGCCGCCTTTGCCCAGGCTTTGCAGGGCGGGCAGTACAACGGCGGCATGGATTGGGCCGCCATCGCCCGCCTGGCAGAGGGCGCCCGCGGCGCAGACCCGTATGGCGAGCGCCAAGGCATGGTGGAGCTGGTGCGCAAAGCGGCCGCGCTGTCTTCGGCGCGTTAGGGGTCTGCTGCAAGCACACAAACGCCAAGGCGCCACCGCTTGTCCAAGCGGCGGCGCCTTTTTTACATATCAATAAGAAAAAATATCCACCTATTTCGGCAATTCAGGAATCAAATCAAATTTACATTGAATTGTAAAATCAGCTAAACAGCTTCAACGCCGCCGGGCTGCCCGCCGGAAAGCCCCGGGCCTCCAGCGCCTCGTAAAGCTGGTTCAAATCCGCGCCAATGGACTCGATCGCCATCGCTGGCAGCTTGCGCCCGTCGGGGTCGGTAATGTTGCCCTCCATGGTCTCGGCCAGTTCGCCGAGGATGTGGCGCAGGCGCTCAAACGCGTTTTCCGCCCGCTCCACATTGGGCACATCCAGGGTGAACAAGATCTCGTTGATCGGCGTGTGATCCAAATCGTCGGCCATCGCCGCCTGCGAGTCGTAGCTCAGCGCCAGAACCGGCGGCATATGCGGCTGCGCTGCGGGCAGCACCAGGCGGCCAGGCGTGAGCGAGGGCTTGAAGCCGTGGCGCGCCGCGCATTGGTTGATGTAACCGGGGCTCCACGTCGCGCGCTGGGCCACCAGCATCAGATTCAGCACGGCATCGTTGGCGGCGGCGAAACCGTCCACCTCGCGCCCCCGCGCCACTTCGTGCAGCATGTCGGGAAAATCCGGCTCCGCTCCGATGGCATCGGCGAAATCCTGCGTTTTCAGCACGAACTCCGAAAACTCCAGCTCGTTGAGCGCCCCCTGCCGGTTGGCGAGCTGAATGGCCGCCTGGAACTCGCTGTAACGCGAACCGGCATGCGGCGCTTCCCACTGCCGCGTCCGGATGTTCAAGCCCTGCACCAAAAACTGCTTTTTGCCAATGCGGTGGGTAGGCGGCAGCGCAGCCAAAGCGGCCTCGCCCGAGACGGGCTTGTCCAACGCCAGCGGCGCCACGCTGAAGACCAGGCTATCGAACTCCTGGCTGGGCGGCTCGGCAGGCGCTGGCGTGGCAGGCGAGGGGGAATGCGCAGCAGGCTCAAGCCCGGCCTGCACGGCCAACGCCTGCGCCTGGCCTGGCCGGGCTGCCGTTGGCATTGGCGCCGACCTCAACCCCGTTGCACTGCCCTGCCCGGCTTGCGTGGCTTTGGCTTTCACCCTGCGCCCCTGGCCAAACAGCCCCGTCGGCTTGGCTGCGCCAGGCCCCGGGCCTTGCCCATCCACCCAACCCGGCTCGCGCCCTCCTTCGGGCGCCCCCAGGGCCTGGGCCGAAGCATCCAGCACTGGCTCGCGCCGCGCATCGCCCGGCGGCGCGGCATCCGCCACCGCCTCCCGCGCCTTGCGCGGCGCATACCGGGCGTTGTACCAAAGGTTGTAAACAATGACGGCCAGAATGACGGCTGCGCCCAGAAGCGCGAAGGTGATGTGCAAGGTGCTCATGGCCGGCTATTTTAGGGACACGCTGCGCTGCCCCCGGCGCGCCGCAGCCAGCCAGGCTGCTATGCTCAAGCGCCTTGCGCCCCCTGGCGTCGCCTGCCGCTGGCGTGCAGGCCCTGCCCCATCCACTGCCCCTATGTTTTTGCAACCCGTTCCCCTAGAAAAATCCTTTCGCCTCATCAACCACGGCCCCACCGTCATGGTGTCGGCCAAGCATGGCAGCGTTGAAAACGTCATGTCGGCCTCGTGGGTCTGCGCGCTGGATTTCTCCCCTGCGCGTGTCACCGTCGTGATCGACAAGTCCACTTTCACGCGCCCATTGATCGAAGGCAGCGGCCAATTTGCCCTGCAAGTGCCTTTTGCCAGCCAAGCCCAATTGGTGATGGCCATGGGCGAGAGCCGCAAGCACAACCAGGAAAAAATCCGCCAGGCCGGGGCCAAGCTGTTTTACCAGGACGGCTTTGATGTGCCGCTGGTGCAAGGCTGTGCGGCCTATTTGGTTTGCCGCCTGCTGCCCGAGCCGCACAACCAGCAAGCTTACGATTTGTTCATCGGCGAAGTCACCGCCGCCTGGGCCGATGAGCGCGTTTTCCGCCAGGGGCATTGGCAATTCGACGATGTGGACGATGCCCTCAAAACCCTGCATTACGTCGCCGGCGGGCAGTTTTACCTCACCGGCAAAAGCCGCGTTGTCGCACCTTGAGTTTTTCGGCCCTGTCAGAGCCTGTTCAAAACCTCTGAGCGAGCGCATTTCCCTCCACTCTTTATTTCCTGTACCGCCATGCCATTGCCTCCTGCCCCGAAACGTCGCGGAACCAAGGTTCAGCCCAGCGCCAGCGTTTCTGCCGCGCGCCCCAATCGCGCCAAACTGGTGGTTGCAGCCAGCGTTGGCGCTCCCGATACGACCGATGCAGCCGAATTGCCCAAAGCGGTAACCGCCGCGGCAGCCGCGGCCAGGCCCGCGCCTGCACGCAGCCGGGCCAAGGCGCCACAAGTTTCACAAGCGCCACAAGCGGCACAAGCGGCCCGAAACGCAGCCGCCAGCGCGCCAGCGGCCGCACCTGCGCCCCAGGCCGCGCCTGCGCCCGCGCGCGCCAGCAAGGTGCGGCGCACGCGCACGCGCATCAGCAGCCCCGAGCACGAGCAGGCCACGCGGCTGTTCGTGCTGGACACCAACGTTTTGCTGCACGACCCCACTTCCCTGTTCCGCTTTGAGGAGCATGACATTTACCTCTCCCTGGTCGTGCTCGAAGAGCTCGATTCGCACAAGCGCGGCGCCACCGAAGTGGCCCGCAATGGCCGCCAGGTCAGCCGCAACCTGGATGCGCTGGTATCGCTCGGCGACGGCGACCTGGGCGCTGGCCTGCCGCTCAATGCCACGGGGCAAAAGCAGGCCACGGGCCGCCTGATTTTCCAGACCAGCCTGCTCGATACCGAGCTGCCCGCCAGCCTGCCCAAGAGCAAGGCCGACAACCAGATTCTGGGCGTCGTCCATGCCCTGCAAAAGCAGCACCCGGGGCGCGAAGTCATTCTTGTCTCCAAAGACATCAACATGCGCGTCAAAGCCCGCGCGCTGGGCATGCTGGCCGAGGATTACCAAAACGACAAGGTTCTGGACGACGACGAGCTGCTCTACAGCGGCACCCTCGCCCTGCCCGCCGATTTCTGGGCCAGGCAGGGCAAAAAGCTCGAGAGCTGGCAAGCGCAGGGCCACACCTATTACCGCATCCACGGCCCCATTGCGGCCGAGCTGCTGGTCAACCAGTTCGTCTATTACGAAGCGCCGGGCGAGGCGGGCATTTACACCATCGTGCAGGAGGTGCAGGGCAACAGCGCCGTGCTGCGCACCCTGCGCGACTACACCAGCGCCAAGAACAACGTCTGGGGCGTGACCGCGCGCAACCGCGAGCAGAACTTCGCCCTGAACCTGCTGATGGATCCGGAGATCGATTTCGTCACCCTCGCCGGCACCGCAGGCACGGGCAAAACCCTCATGGCCCTGGCCGCCGGTTTGCGCCAGGTGCTCGACGAGCGCCGCTACAGCGAAATCATCATGACGCGCGCCACCGTCAACGTGGGCGAGGACATCGGCTTTTTGCCCGGCACGGAAGAAGAAAAAATGGGCCCGTGGATGGGCGCGCTGGACGACAACCTGGAATTTCTCACCAAAGGCAGCGCCAACCCCGGCGGCCCCAACTGGACGCACAACGTGGGCAACGACCTCATCCGCAACCGCATCAAGATCAAGAGCATGAACTTCATGCGCGGGCGCACCTTTCTGAACAAATACCTCATCATTGACGAGGCGCAAAACCTTACGCCCAAGCAAATCAAGACGCTGGTCACACGCGCCGGCCCCGGCACCAAAATCGTCTGCATGGGCAACCTGGCGCAGATCGACACGCCCTATCTGACCGAAGGCTCCAGCGGCCTGACCTACGCCGTCGACCGCTTCAAGGGCTGGGCCTATTGCGGCCACGTCACCCTCGCGCGCGGCGAACGCTCACGCCTGGCGGACTATGCCAGCGAAGTGCTGTAAGAAGGCTTGGCTCAACCCATAAATTACAAATCAAAGTAAAAACCATTTCAATACCACCATGCCGAAACATGGTGGTTTTATTTTCTTTGAAATGGATTTTTGCGCCCGGGATCACCCCGGAGCGCCCGCCCCTGACCTCTGCTCAGGCAGCGGCAGACCCAGCGCCGCAAGCAACGCCTGCATATCGGCAGGCAAAGGGCTGTGCCACTGCAAGGCCTGGCCGGTGAGCGGGTGCTCCAGCCCCAGGCGCCAGGCGTGCAAGGCCTGGCGGGCGATGGCCGCATGGGGCGGGCCGCCATAGGTGGCATCGCCCACCAAAGGCCAGCCCAGATGGCGGGCATGAACGCGAATCTGGTGCGTGCGGCCCGTGTGCAAGGTGCAGTGCAGCAAGGCAAAACGGGCCTGCGCGGGTTGTACGAGCTGCGCGGGTTGTGCAGCTTGCAGCGCAGCGGCATCAACATCGTTACCGGCTGGCGCACCCGCCAGCAGGCGCATATCGGTTTGCGCGGGCTTGCCCGGCGGGCAGCTCTCCAGCACCGCCATGCGCAGGCGGTTGCGCGGATCGCGACCAATGGGCGCATCCACCCGCACGCTCTCGCCCACCGCCTGCCAGGGGCTGCACGCCTGCGCGCTGCGGCTGGCCACGGCCAGGTATTGGCGCGAGACTTGCCGCGCGGCAATGCGCTCGACCAGCGCGGTTTGCGCGGGCAGGGTTTTGGCCACCACCATCAGCCCGCTGGTGTCTTTGTCCAGCCGGTGCACGATGCCCGCGCGCGGCAGGCGCGCCAGCGCGCTGTCGTGGGCCAGCAGGCCGTTGAGCAAGGTGCCGCTCCAGTTGCCCGCCGCCGGGTGCACGACCAGACCCGCGGGCTTGTCGATGACGAGCAGGGCCTCGTCCTCGTAAACGATGTGCAGCGGCATGGCCTGGGGCACGAAGGCCTGGCTTTGCGCCGTGGCCTGCAAGGTGATGGCGATGCGCTGGCCGACTTGCACCTTGTGCGCAGGCTTGGTGATGCATTGGCCATCGAGCAGCACCTGGCCGCTTTTGATGAGCTGCTGCAAGTGGCTGCGCGAGAACTCGCCCGCCAGCTCCAGCACCACCTTGTCCAGCCGCTGCCCGTGCCAGGCAGCGGCGATCTGGCCGCAACGCTGCTCGGCGGCCAGTTCCAGCTCGGCGGCATCGCTGGCCTGGGCTGCCTCGTCCAGACGCGATGCAGGCCCATCCGGGCATTCGGTGCTGTGGCAGCTCATGGCAAGCAAGGAAAGGGGATTGAAGGGAACAACGGCCTGCAAGAAATCAAAGCCATAACCAAAGCCTGACAGGCCGCCCCGGCATCATGGCAATATATCCAATCAAAGTAAAATTGATTTGATACCCATCATGCCGAAACAAGGCGATTTTTTTTCTGTTTGATTTGAAAAATCAGCTTGCCAAACGCCGCACAATCTGCCCGACCAAATCCGTCTGCATATCTCGAAACAGCATTTGCGCTTCTTCCTCCTTGGCCAGGGCGTAGGTTTCGTCGTAATTGAGATCGCGTGTTTGCAGCAGCTCCGTCGTCTGCGCGGCGGTCTGCCCGCTGGCCTGGCTGCCGGTGGGCGCATGGACGGATGTGAGGCGGTAGCGCACACGCAAGCGCAATTGCAGCTCGCGCACGTTGCCAGCGGCCGATTGGCTTACCACCACCCTCTCATGCTGCTCTTGCAGCAATTCAAAGACTTTCTCGGCCATCTGCGGGCTGCTGGGCGCGCGCAGCACGGTGATGCCCGCGGCCTCCAGCGTGCGCTGCAATTGGCGCGCCAGCGGCGAGGCGTCCGCCGCCTGGATAAAGACGGATTTGAACGGGTAATTGGCCGATCCGCGCAGCGCAAAGCCGCAGGCGCTCAGGCTGGCGGCGGCTGTCACGGTCACGACGGCAGCGGCTGTGGCAGTTGCGCTGCGGGTCAGGAATTGGCGGCGTTGCATGGGTTTTCTCCAAGGGGTTGAGCATGGCGGCGCGGCCAGCCTTGGCTTTGGCCTGGCGGCCAAGGCAAAGGCTGGCGGGCAACGGCATCACACCACCACGTTCACCAGCTTTTTGGGCACGACGATGATTTTCTTGGGCGCGGCGCCCGCAGCTTGTTTCTCGAACGCGGGCGAGGCCAATGCGGCAGCTTCGATGGCTGCCTTGTCGGCGCTGGCGGGCACGGTGATGCTGCCGCGCAGCTTGCCGTTGATTTGCAGCATGTATTCGATTTCGTCCTGCTCCAGCGCGCGGGCGTCCGCCTCGGGCCAGGGGGCGTCAAGCAAGTCGCCCATGACCGCGGCGTAGCCCAGCTCCTGCCAAAGCACATGGGCAATGTGCGGCGTGGCGGGGTAAAGCGCGCGCAGCAGGATGGAAAAGCCTTCGGCCAGCGCCACGTCGTCGCCCGCCGAGCCATCGGCCTTGAAGGCTTCGAGCGCGTTGAGCATCTTCATCGCGCCGGAGACGACCGTGTTGTATTGCATGCGCTGGTAGTCGTAGCGCACTTGTTGCAGCACGCTGTGGATTTCGTGGCGCAGGGCTTTGGCGGCTTTGCCGAAATCGGCTTGCGGCGCGCTTTGTGCAGCCCCTTTGGCAGGCAGCGCGGCGATGGCCGCAGCCACGCCCGCCATGCCGTGCAGCTTGAAGCCGAAGTTCCACACGCGGCGCAGAAAGCGGTAGCTGCCCTCGACGGCGGCGTCGTTCCACTCCAGCGTCAGCTCGGGCGGGGCGGTGAACATGGTGTACAGGCGCGCGGTGTCGGCGCCGTACTGGGCGATCAGCTCTTGCGGATCGACGCCGTTGTTCTTGGACTTGCTCATGGTGCCCACGCCTTCGTAGTCGATGGGCGTGCCGGCGGGCAGCTCGCCGTCGGCGCTGGGCACGGGTTTGTTGAGCTTGGCGCCGGTTTGCTTGCCGGCGTCGTCAAACACGGGATCCACGTCGGCGGGCCAGAAGTATTCCTTGCCACCCTTGGCGGTGCGGCGGCTGTAGATGTGGTTGAGCACCATGCCTTGCGTGAGCAGGCGGGTGAAGGGCTCGTCGATTCTCACCAGGCCCAGGTCGCGCATCACTTTCGTCCAGAAGCGCGCGTACAGCAGGTGCAGGATGGCGTGCTCGATGCCGCCGATGTACTGATCCATCGGCATCCAGTATTGCGTGCCATCGGCCACCATCTGCTGGCCGTTGCGTGCGTCGCAATAGCGCATGAAGTACCAGGACGAATCGACGAAGGTGTCCATCGTGTCGGTCTCGCGCCGGGCGGGTGCGCCGCATTTCGGGCAGGTCACGCCGGCGTGGAAGGCTTCGCTTTTCACCAGCGGGTTGCCGCTGCCGTCGGGCACCAGGTCTTCGGGCAGGCGCACGGGCAGGTCTTGCTCGGGCACGGGCTGCGGGCCGCAGTGCTCGCAGTGGATGATGGGGATGGGCGTGCCCCAGTAACGCTGGCGGCTGATGCCCCAGTCGCGCAGGCGCCAGGTGGTTTTTTTCTCGCCCAAGTCCTTGGCGGCCAGCTCGGCGGCCACGGCGCTCACGGCAGTGGCGTAGTTCATGCCGTCCAGATGGCCGGAGTTGACGCACACGCCGCGCTCCTTGTCGCCATACCAGTCTTGCCACTGGCTGGCGTCGTAGCGTTCATCGCCTACTTGCACCACTTGCCGGATGGGCAGGCCGTATTTGTGGGCAAAGGCAAAGTCGCGCTCGTCGTGGCCGGGCACGCCCATCACCGCGCCGTCGCCATAGCTCATCAGCACGTAGTTGCCCACCCACACGGGCAGGGCCTGGCCGGTGAGCGGGTGCGTCACCGTCAGGCCCGTGTCCATGCCTTCTTTTTCTTTCAGCGCCAGCTCGGCCTCGGTCGTGCCGCCTTGCTGGCATTGGGCGATGAAGGCGGCCAGCGCCGGGTTGCCCTGCGCGGCGTGCGCGGCCAGCGGGTGCTCGGGCGCGACGGCGCAAAAGGTCACGCCCATGATGGTGTCGGCGCGGGTGGTGAAGACGTACATGCGGCCATCGCCAATCAGCGCGCCGCTGTCGTCTTTGACGTTGTGCGTGAAGGCAAAGCGCAGGCCCTCGCTCTTGCCGATCCAGTTTTCCTGCATCAGGCGCACGCGATCGGGCCAGCCGGTGAGCGTGGCCTGGGGGTTGCCCATTTGCACGTGGTCGAGCAGCTCTTGCGCGTAGTCGGTGATCTTGAGGTAGTAGCCGGGGATTTCGCGCTTTTCCACCAGCGCGCCGGTGCGCCAGCCGCGCCCGTCGATCACTTGCTCGTTGGCCAGCACGGTTTGATCGACCGGGTCCCAATTGACGACTTGCGTCTTGCGGTAGGCGATGCCTTTTTCCAGCATCTTCAAAAACAGCCACTGGTTCCACTTGTAGTAGGCGGGGTGGCAGGTGGCGATCTCGCGGCTCCAGTCAATCGCCAGGCCCATGGCCTGCATCTGGCCCTTCATGTAGGCGATGTTCTCGTAGGTCCACTTCGCGGGCGGCACCTTGTTCTTGAGCGCGGCGTTTTCGGCCGGCAGGCCAAAGGCATCCCAGCCCATCGGCATGAGCACGTTGTGGCCCTGCATGCGCAGGCTGCGCGTGAGCATGTCGTTGATGGTGTAGTTGCGCACATGGCCCATGTGCAGCTTGCCGCTGGGGTAGGGCAGCATGGAGCAGGCGTAGTACTTGGGGCGGCTGGCGTCTTCGGTGACGCGGTAGGCATCGGTCGCCTGCCAGGCGGCTTGGGCGGCGCGTTCAAGCTCTTGGGGCTGGTAGTTGTTTTGCATGGAAAAAATCGGGCGAATTGGGCGATCAGGCGCTGCAAAAACTTGTTTTGAACAGGTTCTCAGAGCGCGAAAAAGGGCAAAAAATGCGCAGCTCACCATTCTATGGCCTGTTGTTTTTCAGCGGTCGCTTGCTTTCCCCGCTAGACAAGG
>JAUMYU010000030.1:17367-28640 GCA_030528485.1 Comamonadaceae bacterium | reverse complement strand
AAGCCCAAAGCCCAAAGCCCATGCCTGACCTTCCATCGCTCCGGCGCTTTTTCCAATCCACCCAGGCGCGCGCCCGGGCTTTTGCCCAATAGGTGCGCGCCGCCTTTTCCCGGCGATCCCCCATGCCTTCCGACCCCCACAGCTTGTTGACCGAACTGCTCAGCCCTGATGGCCGGGTGCGCGAGCGCGCCCTGGATCGCGTCACGCCGGGCCATGCCGATGCCGCCATCTGGCAGGCCGTGCTGCTGCGCCTGAACGACTGGGTGCCGCAAGTGCGCGCCGCCGCCTGGCAGGCCTTGCAGCGGCTATTGCCCCAATGGGACCTTGCCACCGCGCTGCACGCCTTGCCCGCGCTGAAGGCGCTGGAGCGTGGCCAGCGCGCCTACCACGGCGATGCGCTGGAACTGATGCGCCAATGCATGCGGCGCAACCTGCAAAACATGGATGCCGCCCAGCGCCAGCCATTGCATGCCTTGGTGCGGCGCGGCGCGCCTGCGCAGGCCATGTTCTGCTTTGATGCTTTGCTCGACTGGGCGCAACACGAAGCAGACGCCCAAGCCCTGGCCCAGGTGCTGGCCAGCGGCCTGGCCGCGCGCCAGTCGGCCATCACCCGCCGCGCCGTGCAATGGGTGCACAAGCTGCCCAGCCCTGAGCTGCGCCAAAGCCTGTACGAACAAGCCCTGCGCACGCCCCATATCCGCACCCGCCTGTGCGCCCTGCGTGCCCTGGGCGCCACGCTGGATCCCACCACATCCAATACGACTTGGCCCGATTGGTTGCAAGCCGCATTGCACGACACCAGCCCCAGCGTGCGTTATCTGGCGATTCAGTTGTGTGGCGGCCCCGGCGAATGCCTGCTGGCCCATGCCACAAACACTTTGCAAGAATTCGACGCCACGCCGCGCCAGCGCGCCGCCGCGCTGGGCCTGCTGGCCGATCTGGCCTTGCCGCAAGGCCGCCCGCTGGCCCTGGCCGCGCTGGACGATGCGTCGGTCAGCGTGCGCCGCGCCGCCTACGCCGCGGCCTACCGCCTGCAAGCGCAAGAGGCCGACGCGCTCACCCTGCGCGCGCTGCAAGACCCTGCGCGCGCCGTTTTCCGCGTCGCCCGCCTGCACACCCAGCGCAGCGGCAACGCGCCCACGCTGGAGATGCTCTGGCCACACATGCGCGGCGAAAGCGCCGAGCACTGGCTGCGCCTGCTGCAATTGAGCCGCCTGGGCGATGCGTGGAACCACCTGATCGTGCTGCTGAGCGTGCCCCGCGCCGCGCTGGGCGGCCAGAGCCATGAGGCCCACGTCGCAAGCCTCTTTCGGCCCTTGGCGCTTCGCTGGCTGGCGGACGTGGGCCTGCATTGCTTCGTGCAGCCCACCGATGCGCAGCGCCAGCGCATCCGCGCCCTATGGCCCGGCGCGCCGCTGCCGCTGTTGTTTGGCAGGGCCAACATGCCTGTTTTGGAGCGAGTGGCCACAGAACTGCAACTGGTTCAGTAATCCGCCTGCAACCCACTTTGAATTCCAATTCAAAGGATAAAAAAATACCTTGCCACGGCAAGGTATTCATTAAGTCGATTTTCCTTGTTGGAAAGCAGCAAGCCACGCGCCTATAAGCCCAGCATCCTGGCAAGCCAGCCCTTCTGCGGTGCCTCAACGGCGGCGGGCGCAACCGCCACTGGCTCGGGCTGTGGGGCGGGCGCCAGCCCTTGCTTGATGAGCGCCTTGCGCTGGTAGGCCAGCACCGCCTCCACATAGCCGTGGTCTTCGTTGCGGATGTGGTTGAACAGCCAGCGCGAGAGCATGCCATGCAGCTCCTCGCTCACATCCTCGCCGCTGTCAAAGCGGCTTTGCATCTCGGCCACCCTGCGCGTGAACAGCTCGTGAACCTTTTTATGCGGGCCGCTGAAGACGTAGCCTGCCTCCTCGATCAGCGCCTCCTCAAAAGCGAAGTGGGAAATGGTGTAGTCCACCATCTCCGCAATCACTTCGCCCAGGCGCTGGCGATCAGGCGTTTGCCGCACTTCGTGCAGCATATTGATGTATTCGACGATGCGACGATGCTGACCATCAATCTCGGCAATGCCGGTATCCATATCCGGCGTCCATTCAAGAGTACTCATGACAATGCTGTGGTGAAAACAAAAGGCGCACACACGCACGCACCGGCATGCCACTTTGTGTCGCGGCGGAAATTTTCTTGCATTTTTTTGACGTTCTTGCCAATGGCATACCGCGCTGCTCGGAGACTGTTCACCAGCCTTCATGCAGTTGTGGTATGGCACACCCCTCATCATGCTCAAGCCCACTTTTCTTGGCGCCTCCGCAGGCGTGCCCAACCTCATCCTCACCCACTTCAGCCCGCGCCACCACGGCCAGGCCGAGCAACGCCTGCTCATGCAAGAGATGCGCGCCGCCTACGCTGGCAATGCCTTTTGGGCGCAAGACCTTGACCAGTTCACGCTGGATTTCGATGGCGGCCTGCACCGGCACATCCTGTCGGCACAACCGGGCACGCAGCCCACAAGCGCCTGTGCATCACCGCGATAGCGCAACGCCCCATCGGCTTTTGACAGGGCGGGCACAATGGCGGTTTTTTTCAATTTTTCACCCTCTCATTTCAAGCCCGTCATGAGCCAAAACCACAACACCCCCACACGCCCGGCAGCCTCGCCCACCCCTGCAACCGCGACAAGCGCATTCCCCGCCGACATCTACACCGAGCCACGCGGGGATGTGGACACACTGGCCAATCTGGGGCCGCTGGCACGCATGGCCGGCGTCTGGCAAGGCACGCGCGGGGTGGATGTCAAACCCAAAGCGCAGGGGCCGAAAACCCAAGACTATGTTGAGCGCATCGAGCTGCAACCCATCGACGCACAAACCAATGGCCCGCAGTTGTTTTACGGTCTGCGCTACCACACCCACATCACCAAGCCCGATCAAGTCAAGACCTACCACGACCAAACCGGCCATTGGCTGTGGGAGCCTGCCACGCACACCGTCATCCACACCTTGAGCATTCCGCGCGGCATGGTGGCGATGGCGGGCGGCATCGTCGCCCCCGATGCCGATGAGTTCGAGCTGGTTGCGCGCCTGGGCGACCCGGTCTTTGGCATCTGCTCCAACCCGTTTCTGGACCACGCCTTCAAAACCGTGGAGTTCCGCATCAAAGTCGGCTTCAACGCCGACGGCTCCTGGTGGTACGACGAAGATACGGTGATGCAAATCCTGGGGCAAAGCGAGCTGTTTCACCACACCGACCGCAACCACCTGACCAAAATCGCCGATGCCACCCCCAACCCCCTGGCGTTGGCGGCACAGCAAGGCGCATAATCAAAATAAATCAAAGGAAAAAATAGTCATTGACTTATATGCCAAAACAAGGTTGTTTTATTTCCTTTGATATATAAATCCTTGAGCGAAACGCCATGCAACCCTCCCTGCTGTGCGAACACCCTGTCGATCCTGAGCAGCGCCAGCGCATTCTCGAGGCCCTGGCGCAGATTGAGCGCACGCATGACGTGCGCGTACTGTTTGCATGCGAATCGGGCAGCCGCGCCTGGGGTTTTGCCTCGCCCGACAGCGACTACGACGTGCGCTTTATCTACGTGCACCGCCTGCCCTGGTACGTCAGCGTGATGGCGCAGCGCGATGTGATTGAGCTGCCCATGGACGCTGTGCTGGATGTCAACGGCTGGGATTTGCGCAAAGCCCTGGGCTTGCTGCACCAATCCAACCCCACGCTGCTGGAGTGGTTGCGCTCGCCCATCGTCTATCGGCAGGACGAGGCCGCCATGGCCGATTTGCACGCGCTGGCGCACACGCATTTCTCGCGCGTGCGCGGCTGGTACCACTACGCCAGCATGGCGAAAAAGAACTTCCGCGAATACCTGCAAGGCCCGCTGGTGCGCACCAAGAAATACCTGTACGTGCTGCGCCCGCTGCTGGCCGCGCGCTGGATTGAGCGGCACGCGACAGGCACGCCGCCCATGGTGTTTGCCGAGCTGGCGCGCCAGACGCTGGATGCGCAGCGCGACGCCGCATTGCTGGAGGCGATCAACGATTTGCTGGCCCTCAAGATGCGCGCTGGCGAAACGGCTTTAGGCCCGCGCCGCCCGGCGCTGCACGCCTTCATCACCCAGGAGCTGGAGCGCCACGCCGCCCATGCGCTGCAAGCGCCCGCCCCGGGCGGCGACGTTTCGGCTTTGGATGCCTTTCTCTATCGCCATGCTTGCCGCTTTGAAGCCCAGGCAGCGGCGCATGACAGCCCTTGGATTTTACAAAACAATATAAAAACCATTTGAGTACAGCGTTGCCCAAACAAGGCAATTTTTTGTATTTTTGATATAGAAAATAATCCGGAAATGCACCTCGCACCCCGGCGGGCGCGGTGCGCGATGGCGCGATGAGTCGGCAGGGGCGGCCAAAGTTTGGCTACAGCCACTTCGCGCCAGCCAGCGTTACGCCCCCTGCCCTCTTTCAACCAGGTGCAGCGCCAGGCCGTACTTCTCCCACACCAACGCCTCTTCTTGCAGCAGAAAGTGCGAGCGGGGGTGCTGCTGCGCCCAGGCCGCGTCCACATGCACTTCCAGGCGGTTTTTGCCCAGGCGCCAGCCGATGGCGTCCAGCTCGGGCATGCGGCGCGCGTGGCACAGCAGCACGGCCAGGCGCAGGCACAGCAGTTGGCGGGCAAACACGGCATCGGCGGCGATGTCCTGCGCCACTTTTTTCAGCTTGCCGCGGTGGCCCACGATCAGGCTGGCCATGCGCTCGCGCTCGGAGGGCAAAAAGCCGGGGCAGTCGCCAAAGCGCAGGATGTAGGCGCCGTGGTGGTGAAAACGCTCGTGCGCGATGCTGATGCCGATTTCGTGCAGTTGGCCGACCCAGCGCAGCAGTTGCAAATCGTCCGCCCGGCCCTGGCCGTCGTCCACAGCCTGCCAGATGGCCGCAGCCACTTCGGCCACGCGCTCGCCCTGGGCTTTGTCGTAGCCAAAACGCTGGATCAGGCTGGCTACGGAGTTGTGGCGGATGTCGCGCTGTTTGGCGTCGTGGTCGTCGCGCTGCACCAAATCGAGCAGCGCACCCTGGCGCAGCGCGCCGTCGGAGGCTTGCATGGCCTGGATGCCGAACATGCGCATGAGCGCCAGCAGCAGGGAGATGCCCCCGCCTATCACCGGCTTGCGGTCTTCGCGCAGCCCTTCGAATTGCAGGCGATCGACGTGCTGGGCTTCGATGAGCAGGTTTTTCAGCCGCTCCACGCCCGCGAGGGTGAGGCCCGGCTCGCCCAGCGATTGCAGCACCTGGTTGACCGCGCCCATCGTGCCCGAGGCGCCATAGACGTGCTGGCGGGGATAGGGGTCAAAGCGCCCCAGGTATTCCTCAATCACCGCGCTGGCGGCCACTTCGGCTTTGGCAAAAGCTTTGGCGCTGAGCTTGCCCTCGGCGAAAAAACGCTGCGACCAGGAAACGCTGCCAAAGGGCAGCGAGACGGCCTCCAGCGAGCGCGTGCCCACGCCGGCGATGACTTCGGTGGAGCGCCCGCCGATGTCGATCACCAGGCGCTGCTCGTGCACGTTGCGCGGCAGCAGATAGGACACGCCCTGGTAGATCAGGCGCGCCTCCTCCTGCCCGGAGATGACTTCGATGGGATGGCCCAGCAATTGCTGGCCGCGGGCGATGAATTCGGCGCGGTTTCTGGCCTCGCGCAAGGTTTGCGTGGCCAGCGCGCTGACTTGCTCGGGCCGAAAGCCGCGCAGCCGCTCGCCAAAGCGGGCCAGGCACTGCCAGCCGCGCTCCATGGCCTCGCGGCTGAGGTAGTTGTCGCCATCCAGGCCAGCGCCTTGGCGCACTGTCTCCTTCAAATACTCCACGCGCTGCAAATGGCCGTTGTGCAGGATGCTGATTTCAAGGCGGAAGCTGTTGGAGCCCAAGTCCACCGCCGCCAGGCGTTCGCCGTTTTTCATGGCTTTTCAAGGGGCAAAAGCGGCCGATTCTAGAGCGTGTGATGAACTTTGCACCCCCTGAGAAAACGCCCAGCCGCGCCGGGGCGATTTGCCCACATTCGCGGTGCAAAAAGCTGTGGATAAGGGGTTGGTAGCGCCGGGATAGCCCTATGAGCGCAGTTGGCGTGCCGCTTTTTTAGGCAGGGGCCGCGCAAAGGCCGCCCGCCTGGGCCATCTTCAGCACCTTTGCCGTTCAGCGCCCTTGCAGCAAACGCTCTTTGCGCTGGCGCTCGGCCTCGGCTTCGGCCAGGGCGGCGGGCGTCATCAGGCGCGTGGAGGGCAAATCGATTTGAAAACACGAGCCTTGGCCGACGGTGCTCTGGATGCGCAAATCCCCGCCGTGGCGCTGGGCCACGTGTTTGACGATGGCCAGCCCCAGGCCGGTGCCGCCGGTTTCGCGCGAGCGGCTGCGGTCCACCCGGTAAAACCGCTCGGCCAGGCGCGGCAGGTGCTCGGGCGCAATGCCCGGGCCGGTGTCGCGCACGGCAAAGCTGGCGCTGCCGTCGGGCCGCCAGCGCCAGAGCAGCTCGATCACGCCGCCTGCGGGCGTGTAGCGCACGGCGTTGGCCACCAGGTTGGCAAATGCGCTGTGCAGTTCTTTTTCCACGCCAGCCAGTTGGCCCATGACGGGCCAGGCTTGCGGCTGGACGGCGTCCAGCGCGCTGAGGTCGTGGCGCTGGCCGCGCTCGTCTTCGTAATACAGGTGCACGGCGTGCACGGGGGCATCGGCCTCGGACGCAAGCGCGCACGAGAGGGCCTGCGCCTCGTCGCGGCAGCCGCGCAGCAGCGCGGTCATGTCCACGCATTCGCTCAAATCGGGCAGCGGGCTGCCTTCCAGGCGCGAGAGCATGAGCAAGTCTTCCACCAGCAGTTGCATGCGCCGCGCTTGCTGTTGCATGCGCGCGTAGTACTGCTCGCGCTCGGCCTGCTCAAGCGGCAGGGTTTGCAGGGTTTCGACGTAGCCGGCAAAAATCGTCAGCGGGGTGCGGATTTCGTGCGAGACGTTGGCGATGAAGTCGCGCCGCATGGCATCGGCGTGCTGCAAGTGGGTGATGTCGCTGGAGAGCAGCAGGCGCTTGCCGCCTTCGCCATAGGGGAAGATCTGGATGGCCAGGCGCCTGCGGCCCATGTCCGAGAGGCTGACGCTGCGCCCGTCCATCCTGAGCATTTCGCGAAAGTCGCCCACCGCGCAGTAGCTGGCCAATTCCGGGTCGCGCACCAGCGTCAGCAGGTTTTGGCCTTCATCCCTGGGGTTGAGGCCAAAGTGCTCGCAGCTCATGCGGTTGAGCCAGGCGATGCGCCAATCGGCTTCAAGCAGCACCACGCCGTTGGGCGAGGCTTGCACTGCCATGCGCAGCTCATCGAGGCTGGAGCTCAGGCGCTCCAGGCGCACTTGCTGCTTGCGCTGTTGCTTGCGCCAAAAGTATTGCAAATCGGCCCACAGGCCCACGAAGCGGCGCGGCGCGGCGCCCTCCTCCCTGGCCCAGCGGTGAAAGTGCATGCCCTGCCACAGCCAGCCCAGCCACCACAGCCACGCCGCCGCCAACGCCGCCGCCAGAAGGTGCAGCCAGGAGGGCGACCACCACAGCATCGCCAGCACGGCAACGATTTGCAGGATTACGAAGTTCATCCACATCATGGGCACATCCTAATCGCGCCAGGCCCGGCCCCGGGGCGCGCCAGGGCGTGCAGCGCGCCAAATGGGCGCACACAGCCTGCCAACGCCACAGTCTGCCACGGCCCTTCTTTTTACAAATCAAAAGAATAAAAATTACCTGTTTTTGGCAACATGGCAATCAAATTGAATTTACTTTGTTTTGTAATATCTACAGATCCAGGCCACCCTGCCGGGCCGGGGGCGTTTTGCGGCGCGCGGCGCGGGGTTTGGGCACTTGTAGCGCCACTTGCCCTTGCGCCAGGCGCGCTTGCACCGTCTGCCCGGGCTGCAAGGCGGCCGCATCGCGCACCACCTGGCCTGTGGCCGTGGTCAGGATGGCATAGCCGCGCTCGAGCACCTGCTGCGGGTCGAGCATGCGCAGGCGCAGGGCGGCTTGCTCCAGCGCCCGGGCCTCTTGCTGCACGCGCTGCTGCGCGCCCGCCTGCCAACGCTGGGCCAGCGCCTGCAAGGCCTGGCTGTGCTGTTGCCCCTGGCGCTGCACCTGCCATTGCAGGCGCTGGGCGGCGCTGGCCAGCGCGCCTTGGTGGCGCAGCAATGCCAGCGAGGGGCGCGCCAGGGTGCGGGCGGCTTGCTGCAAGCTCTGGCCGTGGCGCTGCAAAGGCTCGTCCACCGCCTGCGCCAGCCGGTCGTGCGCCTGCTGGCAGGCCGCCAGGGCCTGGGCCTGCGGGATGGCCGCCAGCTCGGCGGCGGCTGTGGGCGTGGGGGCGCGCACATCGGCGCACCAGTCGGCGATGGTGACATCGCTCTCATGCCCCACGCCGGCGATCACGGGCACCGGGCTTTGCACGATCAGCCGCGCCAGCGCGGGGTCGTTGAAGGCCCACAAATCTTCCATCGAGCCGCCGCCGCGCACCAGCAAGATGGTGTCCACCTCCACCACGCCGCCGTCTTGCCGGGGCCAGCGCCGCTGCGCGTACAAGGTGCGCAGCGCCTGGCACAGCGATTGCGGCGCCCCCGCGCCCTGCACCAGCGCGGGGGCCAGCAGCACGGGCACATGGGGCGCGCGGCGGCGCAAGGCGCTGATGACGTCGCGCAGCGCCGCCGCGTTGGGCGAGGTGACCACGGCCACGCCACGCGGCACGGCTGGCGGGGTGCGCTTGCGGGCGGTGTCGAACAGGCCCTCTTGCTGCAAGGCGTCTTTCAGGCGCAGAAACTGCTCGTACAACTGCCCCAGCCCGGCGCGGCGCATGTGCTCGACCACCAACTGCAAATCGCCGCGCGCGCCATACACGCCCACCCGGCCCTGCACGACGACGCGCTCGCCCTCGCGCGGGGCAAAGCCCAGCAGGCTGGCCGCGCGCCGGAACATGGCGCAGCGCAACTGGCCTTGCGCATCTTTGAGGGTGAAGTACCAGTGGCCGCTGCCCGCTTGCGTCAGGGAGCTGATTTCGCCCTCCACCGCCACGGCGCCAAAGCGCGCCTGCAAGGCATCGCCAATGGCCAGGCACAGCGCGCCCACGGGCCAGATGTGGGGCGCGCGGCGCGCGGCGGCGGCGTCAGTGGCGGCCTCGCCCTGGCCCCAGGGGTTATGCATCATCTTGGGTTTCGTCCTTGTTCAAGCTTGGTGCGGCCGCCCGTCCTTCGGGTAAATCTCCAGGCAAGTGGGCGCGCGGGTGGGCGGCGTCGTAGATTTTGGCCAGATGTTGAAAGTCCAAACGGGTATAGACCTGGGTGGTGCCGATGTTGGCGTGACCCAGCAGCTCCTGCACGCCGCGCAAGTCGCCGCTCGATTGCAGCACGTGGCTGGCAAACGAGTGGCGCAGCATGTGCGGGTGCACGGGCGCGCTCAGGCCCGCCCGCTGGCTGCGCTGGCGCAGGCGCTTCCAGGCGTTTTGCGCGCCCAGGCGCTGGCCGCGGCGGCCGATGAACAGGGCTGGCTCGTCCGCACCGCCAGGGGCCAGCAACAGCGCCCGCGCCGCGCGCCAGGCTTGCAACGCCTGCATGGCCGCTCGGCCAATGGGCACGCTGCGGCGCTTGCTGCCTTTGCCGATGACGTGGGCTTGCGCATCGTGCCAATCCACCCAACCGCGCCCCTGCTGCTCAGCCGCTGCGCTGGCTTGCACATCCAGGCCCAGCAGCTCGCCAATGCGCAAGCCGCTGCTGTAGAGCAGCTCGGTCAGCGCCGCATCGCGCAGCTCCAGCGCCTGTTCCTCTGCGCTGGCTGCCGCGCTTGCATCGCCGCCCGCACCTGTTCCTGCACCTGTAGCCGCAGGGCTGCGCCAGGCGGCCAGTTGCACCGCCTCATCCACCCCCAGCGCCTTGGGCAAAGGCCGCGGGGCTTTGGGCGCGCGCACGTCTTGCACCGGGTTGGCCTGCAACCAGCCCTGCCGCACCGCCCAGCGGTAAAACCCGCGCCAGCCGCTCAAGATGAGCGCAATGCCGCGCGCGCTGCGCCCCTGACTGTGCATGGCCGCCACCTGCTGGCGGATGTGAAAGGGCTGCAATTGCAAAACATCCACCCCGGCGGCATTGGCTGCCTGCTGCAAGCGCAGCAAATCGCCGTGGTAGAGCGTGACGGTGCGCGCGGCCAGGCGTTTGTCCACACGCACATAGTCCAGATATTGCTGAAGCTGCGGCGCCAGCGGCGGCGGGGGCGGCTGGTCGTGGCGCTGGGGCGCCCGGGAGAGGCGGTTTTTCATGGACGGGCATCTTGCCATTGATGCTGGCCCTGAAACGGTGAACGGTGATGCAGGCGGTGCGGCCCCTTTCGCGCCCGCGCCTGAATGTCGGCCTTGGCGGGCGCGGCAAAAAACGGCCCGCGCATGCCCACCAATACCTTTGCGCTAGCATCGCGCCCCTATGTTGTTCACCTCACCCCCTCCCCTCTCCCGCCGCGCCCTGCTGGTTGCGGGCGCGGCCTGGCCTTTCATCCCCGCCACCGCGCAAAACGCGCCAGGCCCCAGCGCGCAGGGCGCACAGCCGCAACGCCTCAGCCTGCGCGAACTCACCCACGATGCGTTGCTGCCCACGCTGGGCAACCCGCAAGGGGATGTCACCATCGTCAAGTTTTCCGACTTTCAATGCGCTTACTGCAAGCGCGGCTATGCCAGCCTTCAGGCGCTGCTGGAGCAGGACGCCAAGCTGCGCGTGGTAGTGCGCGATTTGTTTGTGTATGGCGAAAGCTCCCGCCATGCCGCCCGCATGGCGCTGGCCAGCGCCCGGCAAGGCCGCTATGCCCAGGTGGTCAAGGCGTTGTTCTCGCATTCGGGCCGCTTGAATGAGGAGCGTGTCGAGGCTTTGCTCACCTCGCAGGGCGTGAACGTGCCCGCCGCCAACCAGTGGGTCGCCAGCCAGCGCGACCGGCTGGATGCCTTGTTTGATCGCAATGTAGAGCTGGCGCGCACGCTGGGCTTCAGGGGCACGCCCAGCTATGTGATTGGCCGCGTGACGGTGCCCGGCGGCATCCCGCAAGACAAAATGCGCGAGCTGGTGGCGCAGGCGCGCGCAGATATCCCGGCGCGGTAGCGCCCGCGCCGAGGCGCTTGGCGTTTTGCCCCACAATCGCGGGTTTTTCCTTTGGCGCGCGTCATGAACCTTGCGCGCTAGCGGGGGACGCCATGTTAATTTCGCGCCCCCGAAAACCTTCCCACCGGGCGGCCC
>JAUMYU010000030.1:11289-17357 GCA_030528485.1 Comamonadaceae bacterium | reverse complement strand
GTGTTATTTTGTCTGGGCGCCCTTAAAAAATGGTGGCCCCGGGGGGGAACATCAGATCTACCCCCCCCGCCCCGGAAAACTTGCCAACCGGGCTGCCCTCAGCCCAGGCGGGCGGGCATCGCATTAGGATGCCTGCCTTGTTCGCTTCCATCTTCACCCAAAGAGAGCAGCCGTGAATAGCGAAAGCCAGACCTTCAATCAGCGCTTTGACCAATACGGGCAGTGGCGGGCCGCCTTCAGCCAGGATCTGGCGGGATTGGCTGGCTGGCTGGACTCGCAAGGTCTGCTCAACCACGCCACGCAAGAGCGCCTTGCCCGCCTGCAAGAGCAAGCTGCGGACGACAAGATCACCGTCGCATTCGTGGCCGAGTATTCGCGCGGCAAGTCGGAGATGATTAACGCGCTGTTCTTTGCCAGCTACGGTCGGCGCATCATGCCCGCCAGCGCCGGGCGCACGACGATGTGCCCCGTTGAGCTGACCTGGGATGCTTCCTACCCCCCCGGCGTGCGCCTGCTGCCCATCGAGACGCGCAAGCTCAGCGCCAGCCTGGCCGACTGGAAGCTCAAGCCCGCCGCCTGGAACAACGTGGCGCTTGATGCGCGCTCGGCCGACAGCGTGGCCGAAGCCTTGCAGCGCGTCACCGAAGTCATCGAAGTCAACCAGGACGAAGCCCGGCGCCTGGGCTTCTGGAACGACGATGACGAGGCCGACAACCCGCCCGTCAACGCCGCTGGCGTGGTGGATGTGCCCAAATGGCGCCATGCCATCATCAACTTCCCCCATCCCCTGCTCAAGCGCGGCATGGTGATTCTGGATACGCCCGGCCTGAACGCCATCGGCGCCGAGCCGGAGCTGACCGTCAACCTACTGCCCCAGGCGCAGGCTGTCATCTTCATCCTGGGCACGGATACGGGCGTGACCCGCTCCGACCGCCAGATCTGGCAAGAGCACCTCACGCGCCATGTGGACTCGATCGGCCTGCGCCTGATCGTGCTCAACAAGATCGACACGCTCTGGGACGGCCTGACCTCCCCGCAGGAACAGGCCGAACAGGTCAAGCGCCAGCGCCGCAACGTGGCCCAGACGCTGGGCGTGCCACTCAACCACGTCATCGCCGTCTCGGCCCAGAAGGCGCTGGTTGCCAAAATCACCAAGGATGAAGCGTTGCTGCGCGCCAGCGCCATCCGCCAGCTTGAATCCATCCTTGTGGACACCCTGCTGGGCCAGCGCCACGTCATCCTCTACCGCGCGCTGCTGCGCGGGTTGGGCGACATCCGCAACGAAGCCAAGCAATTGCTGGGCTTTCGCCTGCGCGACTTGACCGAGCGCATCCAGGAGCTGGGCAGCCTGCAAGGCAAGAACAACAGCGCGCGGCGCAGCATCCGCATGCGCATCGCGCGCGAGCGCAAGGAGTTTGACAACAGCGTCAGCAAAATCCTCAGCCTGCGCGCGGCGCAAAACAAACTGCTCAACGACGCCTTCCACCAACTGGGCGCCAAAACCATCAAAAACGAACTCAACCAGCTTGGCGAAGCCCTGCAAGGCAAGATCCTCACGCTGGGCTTTCAGAAACGCTTTCTGGAAACATTTGCCAACCTCAAGGAAGTGATTGAAAGCAGCCAGGCCATCGCCAACCAGATGCAGCGCATGCTGGCCGACTCCTACGACAGCCTCAACACCGAATACGGCTTTGCGCTGCAAGCCCCCCCTGAAGTGGATTTGCGCCAGTTCATGCTGGACCTGGACAAGATCGCCGACGGCAACAAGCACCATTTCAGCGTTACCAACGCACTGAAGTTTTCATCCGGCGAATTCAGCGCGCGGCTGGTTTCGGCCATCTCCATGCGGCTGCGCTCGGTGTTTGAGGCCGCCTCCAGCGAACTGGAGCTGTGGAGCAAGACCGCCACCGCGCCGCTGGATGTGCAGCTCAAAGAGCGACGCCACAACTTCATCAACCGCAGCGAAACCATTGAGCGCATCGAAAAAGCCGACCTCGATTTGACCGAGCGCCTCAAGCAACTGCAAGAAGAAGCGGGCGGCCTCAAAAACATCGCCGACCAATTGCAGCAGCGCAGCGAGCAGCTTGAACTCTCGCTGCACAACATCACCCGCACGCTCAACATCGAAACCGGCGCCAGCGCAGCGCAGCCAACCCCAACACAAACCCAGACGCAGCCACCAGCAGACGCATGACGCCCGCCAAACAAATTTACAAATCAACAGGAAACAAAATCACCCTATTTAGGCACGCTTGGAAACAATCATAATTTCCAATGAATTGGAAATTATGCATCCAATGCTGCGCCGCGCCCCTTGCCCATGCCCCCCGCGCCCCTGCCCTCTTTTGCCACCCGCCTGATCGACTGGCAACGCACGCACGGCCGCCACGGCCTGCCCTGGCAAGGCACGCGCGATCCCTACCGCGTCTGGCTCTCGGAGATCATGCTCCAGCAAACCCAGGTGCAAACCGTGCTGGCGTACTTCCCGCGCTTTGTCCGGCGCTTTGCCGATGTGCAGGCGCTGGCCGCCGCCAGCGCCGATGACGTCATGCAACTGTGGAGCGGCCTGGGCTACTACAGCCGCGCGCGCAACCTGCACCGCGCCGCCGGGCAAGTCGTGGCGCAGTTTGGCGGGCAATTTCCCACCCAAGTCCAGGCCCTGCAAAGCCTGCCAGGCATTGGCCGCTCCACCGCCCACGCCATCGCCGCCTTTTGCGCGGGCGAGCGCGTCTCCATCTTCGATGCCAACGTGCAGCGCGTCGTCGCCCGCTACCTGGCTTTTGAGGGCGACCTGGCGCAAGCCACCCATGTGCGCCAGCTCTGGGCCCTGGCCGATGGCCTGCTGCCCGCACCCGATGCCGATTTGCGCCAGGCCATGCCCGCCTACACCCAGGGCCTGATGGACTTGGGCGCCACCACATGCACGCCCCGCCGCCCGCAATGCCCGCGCTGCCCCGTGGCGCAAGACTGCCGCGCGCTGCGCACCGAGCGCGTGCTGAGCTATCCCGTCAAAACCCGCAAACTCAAACGCAGCAGCGAAACCTGGTACTGGCTGGCGCTGGCCGACGGCCCATTGCACGCGCCCGGCACGCATGTGCTGCTGGAAAAGCGCCCCGAGCGCGGCATTTGGGCGGGGCTGCATTGCTTTGCCGTGCTGCCCAGCCAGGAGGCGCTGCTGGCCCGCCTGGCCCATTGCACCGAGGCCGCCGCCCTGGCCGGTTGGCCTGGTTGGGCCGGTCAGGCGGCGCGCCCGGCCCCTGCGGTGCAGTGGCAAAACGGCTTTCGGCATGTGCTCACGCACAAGGATTTGCTGCTCATCCCCGCCCTGGCCCGCCTGCCGCACGCTGGCGCGCAGCCCCGCCCCGCGCTCCACGCCGGGGCGCAAGAGGGCGGCGCGCCGCTGCGCTGGGTGGCCGTGGGCGACATCCTCGGCGGCGCCGTGGCCACGCCCGCGCCTTTGCTGGCCTGGCTGAAGGCGCAGCAGAGCGCGCCAGCAGCACAATCACCAATCAAATTTGAATAAAAAAACCGGGAATTTCAATACCATATTGCCAAAGCAATGATTGAACATTTCCTTTGATCGGGAAAGCAGCGCCACCAGAATCAACGCCGCCAGAACGAAGGCATGAGCAGCACCATCATGCTGAGAATCTCCAGCCGCCCCAGCAGCATGGCGAACGAGCAGACGGTGAGCTGGAAGCTGTTCATCACCGCATACGTCGAGGATGGCCCCACCAGCCCCAGCCCAGGGCCGGTGCAGTTGATGCTGGCGATCACGGCGGAAAAGGCGGTGACCAAATCCAGATCGGTAAACACCAGCACCAGCCCCAGCAGCACGATGGCAGTGATGTAGAACATCATGAACGCCAGCACGGAGAAAATCACCTTGCTCTCCACGATGTTCTGGTTGAGGCGCACGGGATTGAGCACGGTGGGATGCACCAGGCGCGTCAGCTCCCGCGCCGCCTGCTGCACCAGAATCAGCACGCGCAGCATTTTCACTCCCCCGCCCGTCGAACCTGCGCTGCTGGCCACCCCCGAGAGCAGCAGCATCAGCAGCGGCGCAAACGCGGGCCAGCTCAAATAATCCGTGGTGGCATAACCCGTGGTCGTCGCCAGCGAAATGGTATTGAACATGCCAAACCGCAGCGCATCGGCAAACGCATAGGTATTCTTCGACCACAAAAACAAGCTCACCAGCAGGCCCGAGCCGACCAGCGCCAGCAGCGTCGCGCGCAGCTCCGCATTGCGCCAGGCCCCGCGCAGGCTGCGCTTGCGCACCGCCACGAAATACAACGCGAAGTTGCAGCTTGCAATGAGCATGAAACCTACCGCAATGGCCTCCAGCAGGGGCGAGTCGAAATAGCCAAAGCTCGTGTCGTGCGGCGACAGCCCGCCCAGGCTGACGGTGGTGAACATGTGCATCAGCGCATCGGCCGCATCCATGCCGCCAGCCCAGAACGCCACGAAACACGCCAGCGACAGCCCCAGATACACCGACCACAAGCCCTTGGCCGTGTGGGTAATGCGCGGGGTGAGCTTGGTGTCCTTGATCGGGCCGGCCACCTCGGCCTTGAACACCTGGCTGCCGCCCACGCCCAGCATGGGCAGAATCGCCACCGCCAAAATCAGAATCCCCATGCCGCCGAGCCACTGCATGAAGGTGCGCCACAGGTTGAGCGACAATGGCAGCGACTGCAAGCTGCTGAGCACCGTGGCGCCACTGGTGGTCAAGCCGGAAACGCCCTCGAAAAATGCGCCCGCAAAGCCCGGGTCCTGCCCCACCTGCCGCAAGGCCAGCCAAATCGGCACGCTGGCAAACAGCGGCAGCAGCAGCCACACGCAAGTCACCAACAGCACGCCGTGGCGCGGCTGCAATTCCTGCCGGTGCCGGCGCAGCTTGTAAAAAACCACCCCCCCAATGGCGCAACCGCCCAGCAAACTGCCCGCGTAATCCAGCCACAAGCCATCTTGCTGCCAAAGCGATACGGCCAGGGGTGCACTCAGGCACAGGGAAAAAATCACCAGCAAACCAGCAAACAGGCGGGCTACGGGTTTGACATCACTCATGAAAGACCACTATTTCTATAGCAAGCGCAACGGCGCTGGATTGTCGCCGCTGCCAGGGCTTTGCCGGAGCAAAGCTGCCCCATCCGTCACAACGGCGCGCCAGGCGCTGCAAAAGGCTGTAGCGGGGACGATGACGGGGATGCTTGCAGGCAGGAGGCGTGCAGCCCGCCTGCAAACGCGCTTGGGTAACGCCATCGCAGGCCCAGCTCGCGCTTGATGCGGGCGTTGGGCAGGCGGCGCGATTCGCGCAAAAAGCTCATGCGGCTTGCACCCAGCGCCTGCTCGGCCTCGGCCAACGAAAGGCGCGGCGGGCGCGGCAGGCCCAGCACGTCTGCGGCCTGATCGAAAAACTCGCCCAGCTTCATCACGGCATCGTCCACCGCGTTAAACACCCGCATGGCGCGCACGCGCCAGACGGCCAGCCAGCAGGCGCGGGCCAGGTCGTCGGCGTGGATGCGGCTGATATACACATCCTCGCGCGCATGCAGCACCGGCGCGCCGCTGCGCAGGCGTTGTGCGGGCGAGCCGAGGGCGCGGTCGGGGGCGTAAATGCCGGGCGCGCGCAAGATGGCCACAGCCACGCCGCAACGGGCCAGCGCGCGCATGCGGCGCTCGGCATCGACGCGGCGCACCGCCCGCGCACTGCCGGGGGCCACGGGACGGGTTTCGGGCGCCCAGCCGCCGCCGCAATCGCCATACACGCCGGTGGTGGAGACATAGGCCAGCGCACGCAAGCCTGCGGCCACGGGCGCGCCAGAGCGTGCGCGACGGGTAGCGACAGCGCGGTAGCGATGCCATTGGCGCACGAAGTGGGTGGCGCGCTGGTCCGTCACGCCCGCAGGCTGCGGCGGCGCCAAATAAAGCACGCGGGTGGCCCATGCAGACACGCGGCGCAATGAGGCGGCCTGGTCCAGATTGCCCAGCACCGGGGTGATGCCCGCCGCACGCAGCAAGGGCTGGCGCGCAGCCTGGGAGGTCAGCGCCAGCCAGCGCGGGCG
>JAUMYU010000030.1:0-11189 GCA_030528485.1 Comamonadaceae bacterium | reverse complement strand
GGCGGATTGGGCGAACTGGCGCACGGCGCGCAGGCCCACATCGCCGCACCCAATCACCAGCACCCGCTCGCGCCGAAAACGCGCGGGCAGACTGCGCCTGGGGCCGGGGCCGGAGCGAACAGCAGCGGAGCGGGCAAACCGGCGAGTCAAACGGCCAGAGACAGGCATGGCAAGAGGTGCAAAAGGGCGGCAAAAAAGGGGCAAAGGGGGGCAATGGCAGGGGTTGAGCCCAAAGCCTGTTCAAAGGCGGGGCCTGCGGCGAAAAACACCAATTTACCAATCAAAGGAAATTAAACTTCAATACAATCATGCCAAAATAGGCATAAATTTTTTCTTTTTGATTGATAAAAAAATCACCCTCAAAGGCGCCCCGGGCATGCAAAAGGCTGAACGGGCGCCCTCTCCTTCCCCCTTACTTCTCGGCGAAGGCGCGCTCGACCACGAAATCGCCCGGCGTGGAGGTGTTGCCCTCCACAAAGCCGCGCTGCTCGAACAGTTCTTTCAAATCCGCCAGCATGGCCGGGCTGCCGCAAATCATGACGCGGTCTTCCTCGCGGCTGATCTCGGGCAGGCCCAGATCGGCAAACAGCTTGCCGTTTTCGATCAGCGTGGTGATGCGCCCCTGGTTGCGAAACGGCTCGCGCGTGACGGTGGGGTAGTACAGCAGCTTGCCCTTGATGTATTCGCCCAGCAGTTCATGCTCGGGCAGGGTGTGGCAAATCAGCTCCTGATACGCCAGCTCGTTCACAAAGCGCGTGCCGTGCACCAGGATGACTTGTTCAAAGCGTTCGTAGGTTTCCGGATCGCGGATGGTGCTGAGAAACGGCGCCAGGCCGGTGCCGGTGGAGAGCAAATACAAACGCTTGCCCGGGCGCAGGTAGTTGAGCAGCAGCGTGCCCGTGGGCTTGCGCCCCACCAGCAGGGTGTCGCCGGGCTGGATGTGTTGCAGGCGCGAAGTCAACGGGCCGTCGGGCACTTTGATGCTGAAAAACTCCAGATGGTCTTCGTAATTGGCGCTGGCAATGCTGTAGGCGCGCAACAAGGGCTTGCCATCGACGCGCAGGCCGATCATGGTGAAGTGCCCGTTGGAAAAACGCAGCGACGGATCGCGCGTGGTGGTGAAACTGAACAGCGTGTCGTTCCAGTGGTGGATGGAGAGGACTTTTTCTTCGTTGAATGCGCTCATTGGTCAGGCTTTCGGAAGGGACGCCACGGGCGTCAAAACAGGCGCGGATTCTCCCCGTTTTTGGGCGCTCTTTTGCCAGAGAGCGCATTCGCGCCGTGGTCTTTCCCTCCCACTGGCGCGGCCATGAAAAACGGCGTGCTTCAGGCACGCCGATCAGGCAAAAAATGAGCGCCTGCGCAAAGGCTCACTTCAAGTTGCCAGACAGGAAGCGCGCCAGGCGCTCGCTGCGCGGATTGCTCAGCACCTCCCGCGGGCAGCCCTGCTCTTCCACCAGGCCCTGGTGCAAAAAGACCAGGTGGTTGGAGACTTCGCGCGCAAAGCCTATTTCGTGGGTGACGACGATCATGGTGCGCCCTTGCTGCGCCAGCAGTTGCATGATGCGCAGCACCTCGCCCACCAGCTCGGGGTCCAGCGCGCTGGTGGGTTCGTCAAACAGCATGACTTCCGGCTCCACCGCCAGCGCCCGGGCAATGGCCACGCGCTGCTGCTGCCCGCCCGAGAGCTGGCTGGGATATTTGTCTTCATGGCCTTTGAGGCCGACCATGTCCAGGTAGCGCCGGGCCGTCTCGATGGCGGCGGCCTTGGGCTGCTTGAGCACATGCACGGGCGCTTCGATGATGTTTTGCAGCACCGTCATGTGCGCCCACAGGTTGAAGTGCTGGAACACCATTGTCAGCTTGGTGCGAAAACGCTGGAGCTGGGCGATGTCGGCCGCGTGCAGCTCGCCATCGCGGGCGTCGCGCCGGAGGGCCAGCTCCTCGCCGGTGAGCACGATGCGCCCTTCATTGGGGCGCTCCAGCAGGTTCATGCAGCGCAAAAAAGTGCTTTTGCCCGAGCCGGAACTGCCAATGATGCTGATGACATCGCCCGCCCTGGCGGCCAGCGAAACGCCCTTGAGCACTTCGTTGGCGCCGTATCGCTTGTGGATGTTCTCCACCTGGAGCTTGATGTCTTTGGGGGATGGGGTCATATGCAGGTGCTCAATGCTCCAGGTAGGAGGTATAGCGTTTTTCCGCCAGACGGAACAAGGCCATCATGGCAAAGGTAATCACGAGGTACAGGCCCGCCGCCACGAGGAAGGCTTCGAACGTCAGATAGTAGTCGCTGTTGATCGTCTTGGCCGCGGCGGTGATTTCCAGCAGGGCGGGCACGGTGCTGGCCAGGCTGGTGCCATGCATCATCTGCATCACTTCATTGCTGTAGGGCGGCAGCGCGCGGCGCATGGCGCTGGGCAGGATGATGCGGCGCATGGCTTGCCAGCGCCCCATGCCCATGGCGTAGGCGGCCTCCACCTCGCCACGGCGCGTGTCGCGAATGGCGCCGGCGAGGATTTCCGCCAGATAGCCGCCGTGGTTGAGGCTGAAGGCCAGCATGGCGCAGAACACGGAGCTTTTGAACAGGCCGAAAATCCACCAGTCGTCCCACAGCGCCTGCACCCAGGCCAGTTGGGCGATGCCGTAATAAATCAGGTAAATCTGGATCAGCAGCGGCGTGCCGCGGATGACGTAGGTAAAGCTCGACGCCACAGCCTTGAGCGTGCGCGAGCGCGACACCAGCATCAGCGCCCCCGCCACGCCCAGCACGCCGCCAAACACCAGCAGGCCCGCCAGCATGGCGAACGTGCCCCACATGCCGCGCAAGTAAAGCTGCCAGGTGGCGCCTTCGGAAAAAATGCTCCAGTCCATGAACGGCTCTCCTTACAGGCGCACTTCTTCCGTGCCCAGGCTGTAGCGCGCGTGGATTTTGCGCAGCGCCCACAGCGAGACGGTCGTCATCAGCAAATACAGCACCGCCGTCATCAGCACAAAGCTGAAAGGCTCGCGCGTGGCCGCGCCGGCTTTGTTGGCCAGATAGGTCATGTCGTGCAGGTTGATCAGGCTCACCAGCGCCGTGGCCTTGAGCAGCGCCATCCAGCTATTGGTGAAGCCGGGTACGACGTAGCGAATCATTTGCGGCAAGGTGATGCGGAAAAACACCTGCCAGCGCCCCATGCCAAAGGCCAGCCCGGCCTCGCGCTGGCCGGTCGGAATGGCCTTGATGGCGCCACGGAAGTTCTCCGTCATGTAAGCGCCGTAAATGAAACCAATGGTCAGCACCCCCGCCAGCATCGGGTTGATGCGCACGCCGGCGCTGTAGCCCAGCTTTTCCAGCGTCAGGTTCAGCACGGTGCTGCCGCCGTAGAACACCAGCAGCATCAGGATCAGCTCCGGAATGCCGCGCACCACCGTGGTGTAGAGCTGGCCCAGCAGCATCAGCGGACGATTGCGCGAGAGCTTGGCCGCTGCCCCCAGCAGCCCCAGCACAATGGCGACGGCCAGCGACAGCAAGGCCACCTCCACGGTCACGAGCGCGCCTTTGAGGATGGAGAGGTAATAAGCGGAATGGATCACGGCAAGGCCATCAAGTCAGGGCGCCAAGTCTGAAAAAGGAAAAAGGGCGGGCATGAAAAGGGCGGGCACAGGCACCCGCCCAGGGGAGGCGCTTATGCGCGCACCGGCAAGGTTTCAACCCGTGAAGGGCTTAGCGCCTGTTCAAAATCTTTGCACGGCGGTCAAGAGAGCGGATTTGGGCGCTCTGCGGCGTTGCAAAGCCTCGCCATAGCTGCGGCTATGGCTGTGTTTTGCGCCTTGCATCCCATCCCAAACCGCTTCTTGCCCACTCGCGCCGAGATTTTGAACAGGCTCTTAATCCGTGCCGTAGGGGTCGAAGTCGAAGTATTTTTTCGCAATTTCGGCGTATTGGCCGTTTTCGCGCAGCTTCTTGATGGTTTGGTTGAGCTGCTCTTTCAGCTCCGGCTGCCCTTTGCGCAGGGCGATACCCATGCCGGCGCCGAAGTATTTGTCGTCGAACAAGTCGTTGCCCACGGTGGTGTAGCCCTGCCCTTCGGGCTTGCGCAGGAAAGCGCCGGTGACTTCCACCTTGTCGGCCACGGTGCCGTCGAGGCGACCGGCGTTGATGTCCAGATAAACCTGGTCTTGCGCTTCGTAGGAGACGATCTTCACGCCTTTGGGCGCCAGCTCGCCGTTGGCGTAGCGTTCTTGCGTGCTGCCCTTGAGCACGCCCATGGACAGGCCCTTGAGCGATTCATGACCTTTGTAGTCCAGCGTTTTCTTGACCACGATGGCGCTGGGCGTTTTGTAGTAGCGGTCGGTAAAGTCCACCACGCGCTGGCGCTCCTTGGTGATGGACATGTCGCTGATGATGACGTCGTAGTGGCGGCTTTGCAGGCCGGGGATCATGCTGTCCCAGACCTGTTCGACGAAGACGCATTTGCGCTTGAGTTCGGCGCACACGGCTTCGGAGAAATCGATGTTGAAACCAACCAGCTTGCCTTGCCCGTCCTTGTACACGAAAGGCTCATAGGTGGGATCGACGGCGACGCGCAAATCCTGCGCGGCAGCGCCCAGCGATACCGCAGAGAGTGCGCCCAGCAAGACGGCCTGGATGATGTGCTTTGTCATGAAAACTCCTGTGGGAGGGTTGCGTAATAAGCCGGCGATTCTAGTGCGAGCGCGACACGCCCTGGCCCGGGGAAAACCGCTAGAGCGTGTTCGGCGTCTTGGCGCGCGAGCTCAGCGGCCAAATGGGCCATGCGGCCATGCGGCGCAGCGCCTGGCCACTTGCTCCAGGCGTGGCAAGCCATGCATTTTATCGATCAAAAGGAAAACAAATCCCCTGTTTTCGGCAAGATAGGCAAGCACCCTCTTTTCCTTTGATTGAAATTTCAGAATAACCAATCAAAGGAAAACCAGCTTCAGTCACAACATGCCGAAAACGGGCAGTTTATTTTCCTGATGATCTGTAATAAAAAACGGATTTTCAAACCTGGCGAAGCACTTGCGCGGGCTTGAAGCCGAAGTCGCCCTTCTTGCCCTTTTGGCCGCGCTTGCCCTGGGCATTGGCGAGGCTGCGCAGCTCCAGCGTTTCCTCGCGCTCCTTGCCGCCGCGGCCCACGCCAGCGATGCGCACGCTGCGCGCGTAGGCGGCGGCGCCGGCCAGGCGGTCTTGCGCCTCCAGCGACAGCAGCAGCAGGCCGCGCCCGCCTTTGGGCTGGTGTTTCAACTCGGTCAGCGCAAAGGTCAGGATGCGCCCGGCGGTGGAGACGGCGCACACGCTGCTGGCTGGTTCGGCCTGGCCGGGACTGCCCGCCAGCGAGGGGGCGCACAGGCTTTCGCCTTCGGCCAGGGTGACAAAGACTTTGCCCGCTTTCTGGCGCGAAACCATGTCGCCCACTTTGGCCAAAAAGCCGTAGCCGCCCGAGCTGCACAGCAGCAGTTGGGCCTCGGCCGGGCCAGCGAAGTAGTGCTGCACGGCGCCTCCGGGCTCCAGCTCGATGAAGGCGGTCAGGGGCTGGCCGTCGCCGCGCGCGCCAGGCAGCGCGGCCACGGGCACGGAATAGACGCGGCCATTGCCGCCAAAGGCGAGCAGCACGTCCACCGTGCGGCATTCGAAGGCGCCGTAAAGCGCGTCGCCCGCCTTGAAGTGAAAGCCTTGCGGGTCATGGCCGTGGCCGCTGCGCGCGCGCACCCAGCCTTTGCGCGAGACGACGACGGTGACGGGCTCATCAATGATTTTGATCTCGGCCACGCTGCGCTTTTCTTCCTGGATCAGGGTGCGGCGCGCGTCGGCAAATTCCTTTGCATCGGCCTCGATTTCCCTGACCATCAGGCGCTTGAGGCTGGCGGGGTTGGCCAGCACGTCCTCCAGCCTGGCTTGCTCGGCGCGCAGCTCGGCCAGTTCCTGCTCGATCTTGATGGCTTCCAGCCGCGCCAGTTGGCGCAGGCGGATTTCCAGAATGTCCTCGGCCTGGCGCTCGGTCAGCGCGAAATGCGCCATCAGCGCGCCTTTGGGCTCGTCGCTGTGGCGGATGATGGCAATCACTTCGTCGATGTTGAGCAGCACGAGTTGCCGCCCTTCGAGCACGTGGATGCGATCGAGCACCTTGCCCAGCCGGTGCTGGCTGCGCCGCTCGATGGTGCGCTGGCGAAAGGCGATCCACTCCTGCAACACCTGGCGCAGCGATTTCTGCGCGGGCTTGCCGTCCAGGCCGATCATGGTCAGGTTGATGCTGCATGAGCTTTCCAGACTGGTGTGCGCCAGCAGCGTGCCGGTCAGCTCCTGCGCGCTGGTGCGGCTGGATTTGGGTTCGATGACGATGCGCACGGGCGCATCCTTGTTGGATTCGTCGCGCACGCCATCGAGCACGGCCTGCACCGTGGCCTTGAGCTGAAGCTGCTCTTGCGTCAGCGACTTTTTGCCCGCCTTGAGCTTGGGGTTCATCAGCTCCTCGATTTCTTCGAGGACGCGCCGCGCGCTCACATTGGGCGGCAGCTCGGTGACCACCATTTGCCACTGGCCGCGCGCGAGTTCCTCCATCACCCAACGCGCGCGCACCTTGAGCGAGCCGCGCCCGCTTTGGTAGGCGGCGGCAATCTCGCTGGCGGCGCTGATGATGTGGCCGCCGCCGGGGAAATCCGGCCCGGGCAGCAGCGCCAGCAGGGCCTCGTCGCTCACATCGGGCGTTTTAATCAGGGCCACGGCCGCATCGGCCACTTCGCGCAAGTTGTGGCTGGGGATTTCGGTTGCCATGCCCACGGCAATGCCGCTGGCGCCGTTGAGCAGCGTAAAGGGCAGGCGCGCGGGCAGTTGGCTGGGTTCCTCAAACGCGCCGTCGTAATTGGGGGTGAAATCCACCGTGCCCTGGTCGATCTCCTGCAACAGCAGGCGCGCGATCTTGCTCAGCCGCGCCTCGGTGTAGCGCATGGCGGCCGCGCCATCGCCATCGCGGCTGCCGAAGTTGCCCTGGCCGTCGATGAGCGGGTAACGCTGGCTGAAATCCTGCGCCATGCGCACCAGCGCGTCGTAGGCGGCGCTGTCGCCATGCGGGTGGTATTTGCCCAGCACATCGCCCACCACGCGCGCGCTCTTGACCGGCTTGGCCGCCGTATTGCCGCCATAGGCCAGGCCCATTTGTTCCATTGTGTAGAGAATGCGCCGCTGCACGGGCTTTTGCCCGTCGGCCACATCGGGCAAGGCGCGGCCCTTGACCACCGAGAGCGCATATTCCAGATACGCCCGCTGGGCATAGGCGGCCAGGGAGCTGTCATCGCCATCGCCCACGCGCGGCGGCGGCACCGCAGCGGGCGGCTTGGCGGCATCGCGCTCGCTCTCAGCCAAAAAAACAGGCGCACCCTCTGCGCCCGGGGCCTGCGCGGCCTGATCGGTATTCATCGTTTGCATGCAATAGGGGGAAATCCGCCGCCCGCTGGCGCTGCCAGCCTGGGCCTGAATTGAACGCGGCAATTGAAAGTGCGGCGATTGTAGTGACACGCCCTGCCGTGCCAGACGGCCCGCGCCAGCGCAACCAGAAAACCCCTTTCAACGCATTTTGATGCTGCTTGACCATGAAGCGGCGTCAACCACTGGCGCGGCTTTTGCGTTTTTTTGCACTGCAACATATATTCGTATTTTGCAAAAGCGCCAGGGAGGGACTGGCCGCTTTTTTGCCCTTCAGCAGGCCCTTGGCCACAAGCCATTCAGTGCCTGCGCAAGGTTTACCGTTCTGACCCCATAACGCACCATGCCTGAAGTGAAAACACCAACGCCAACCACCAACTCGTCCGCCCCCGCAAGCGCCAAGCAGGCCGCTGCCCCGGCGCCCGCACAGACCACGACCGCTGCGGCGCTCAAGGAAAAACCCCAGCCGCTGCACATCCCCATCCGCTCGCTGGGGCCTGTGCATCGCCCGCAAATCCTGGAGCATTTGCTGAACCTGAGCGAGCGCGACCGCTATTTGCGCTTTGGCTATCCGGCCTCCGACACGCAGGTCAAACGCTATGTGGAAAACCTGGATTTCCAGCGCGACGAGATCTACGGCATCCACAACCGCAAGCTGGAGCTGATCGCCATGGCCCACCTGGCCTTTGACCCGCCTGCGGAGGGCAAACCCCGCGCGGCGGAGTTCGGGGTATCCGTCTCGGGCGCTTACCGTGGCCGCCATCTGGGCAAGCGCCTGTACGACCGCGCCATGATGCACGCCCGCAATGAAGGGGCTGAGATCATGTACATCCACGCCCTGAGCGAAAACGCGCCCATGCTCAAAATCGCCCGCAACGCAGGCGCGACCGTGCAGCGCGAAGGGGGCGAATCCGAAGCCTATCTGCGCCTGCCGCCCGCCAACCTCAACTCCCGCCTGACAGAGGTGTTTGAAGACCAGTTCGGCGAGATGGACTACCGCATGAAGGTGCAAGCCTTCCAGTTCCAGGCTTTTCTCGACGGCTTGCAACGCTGGAGCGCCCCGGCCCGCCTGGGCAAGAAAAAAGAAGACGAAGCACCAGGCCAAAACCCATAACGCCTTCTCGTTCAGCCTGCCGCCACGCCCGCGCCCAGCGGGCGTTTTTCATGGGCGCGCGCCATCGCGCCAGCGCCCCGCCCCCGGTTTGCACCGCCTTGGCCGGTGCGAAAATCGCCCCTCATGAAAAACATCGTCATCCTCATCTCCGGCACCGGCTCCAACATGGCGGCCATCGTGCAGGCCCAGCGCCAGCAGCAATGGCGCGAGCGGCACCAGGCCGAAGTCGTCGCCGTCATCAGCAACCGCGCCGATGCCGCCGGTTTGCAAAAAGCCCGGGAGGCGGGCCTGGCCACGCAAGTGGTGGAGCACAAGAGCTTCCCCACCCGCGAAGCCTTCGACGCCGAGCTGGCCCGCGCCGTGCAAGCCTACGACCCCGCCCTGGTGGTGCTGGCGGGCTTCATGCGCGTGCTCACACCCGTGTTCGTGCAGCCATTCGAGCGGCGGCTGATCAACATCCACCCCTCGCTGCTGCCCGCCTTTCCCGGCCTGCACACCCACCAGCGGGCGCTGGATGCAGGCTGCCGCTTCACCGGCGCCACCGTGCACTGGGTCACGCCCGAGCTGGATGCCGGCCCCATCATCGACCAGGTGGCCGTGCCCATCCTGCCCGGCGACACGGCCCAAAGCCTCACCGCCCGCGTGCAGACGCAGGAATACCTGCTCTACCCCCGCGCCATTCTTCAGGCGCTCCAGACGATTACAGATTAATTACCAATCAAAGGAAAAACAACTCAATACCCATCATGCCTAAAAAGGCATATTTGTTTTCCTTTTGAATTATAAAATTCCTCGCTGCCTGGCGCAGCCATGCCACTGTTACTCTTTTTATGATCCCTGCCACACCCACTTTCGTCCTGACCCTCTCCTGCCCCGATCGCAAAGGGCTGGTGCACGCCGTCTCCGGCTTTTTGCTCGAGCAAGGCGGCAACATCGAAGAAGCCGCCCAGTTCAACGACCACAGCACCGGCCTGTTCTTCATGCGCCTGCAATTTCGCGCCCCCGAGCGCAGCCTGGAGCAATTGCAGCAAGCCCTGGGCGAATTCGCCCCGCCGCTGCAAATCACCTGGAGCCTGCACGACGCCTGCACGCCCGTGCCCACCGTCGTCTTCGTCAGCCGCGAGGGGCATTGCCTCAACGATTTGCTGTTTCGCTTCAAAAGCGGCCTGCTGCCCATCGACATCCGCGCCATCATCAGCAACCACCGCGACTTCTACCAACTGGCGGCCAGCTACAACGTGCCCTTCCACCACATCCCCGTCACCCGGGACAACAAAGCCCAGGCCGAAGCGCGCCAATACGAAATCATCCAGAGCGAAGGCGCCGAACTGGTGGTGCTGGCGCGCTACATGCAAATCCTCTCAGACGATTTCAGCCAGAAACTCGCCGGGCGCGCCATCAACATCCACCACAGCTTCCTGCCCAGCTTCAAAGGCGCCAAGCCCTATTACCAGGCGCACGACCGCGGCGTGAAACTCATTGGCGCCACCGCCCACTACGTCACCGCCGATCTGGACGAAGGCCCCATCATCGAGCAAGACGTCGCCCGCGTGGACCACAGCCTGACCGTGGAAGACCTCACCGCCATCGGCCGCGACACCGAAAGCCAGGTGCTGGCGCGCGCCGTCAAATGGCACAGCGAGCACCGCATCCTCATCAACGGCCAGAAAACCGTGGTGTTTCGCTAAGAGCCTGTTCAAGATCTCGGCGCGAGTGGGCAAGAAGCGGTTTGGGATGGGCTGCAAGGCGCAAAACACAGCCATAGCCGCAGCTATGGCGAGGCTTTGCAACGCAGCAGACCGCCCAAATCCGCTTTCTTGAACACCGTGCAGAGATTTTGAACAGGCTCTAAGACGCATGGGAGCGCATCGCAACGCATGGCCCGTAAAATGGCCGATTTTTTCGGCCCGCCATGCCCGCCAAAGCCCGCGCCCCGCTGCCCAGCACCTACGAAGCCGCCCTGGAGGAACTGGAGCAATTGCTCACCCAAATTGAGTCCGGCCAATTGCCGCTGGAGCAGTTGCTGGCCGGCTACCAACGCGGCGCACAATTGCTGGCGTTTTGCCGCAGCCGGCTGCAAGCGGTGCAACAGCAAATCCAGGTGCTCGATGGCGACATCGCCCGCAGCCTGGACGAAACCGCCCTCGCCGCCCCCGGTCAAGCCGCTGACTAACCACCGCCTCGCCCCGCAGGCTGCCTGCCCCAGCGCCTGCCCGCCACGGGAAAAGGCCGCAACTGCCACGACCCACCACACAGGAACCCCGCTTTGAACCCAGCCGCCCCCACGCCACCCGCCCCCGACAACGGCCCGCGCGACTTCGCCGCCTGGATGCAGGCCCGCCGCGCCCAGGTCGAGGCCGCGCTAGAGCAAAGCCTGGCCCCCGCGCTCTGGCCCGCTGCGGTTGCGCCTTTGGTGCAGGCCATGCGCTACGGCGTGCTCGGCGGCGGCAAACGCCTGCGCGCCCTGCTGGCGCTGGCCGCGCACGAAGCCCTCTGCACCCAGGCAGACATCTCTAGCGTGCAGCGCAGCGCCTGGGCGCAAACCGCCATGCGCGCCGCCTGCGCCGTGGAGCTGATCCACGCCTATTCGCTGATCCACGACGACATGCCCTGCATGGACAACGATGTGCTGCGCCGTGGCAAGCCCACCGT
>JAUMYU010000100.1 GCA_030528485.1 Comamonadaceae bacterium | reverse complement strand
CGGCGGCGCTGCGCGAGTTCGAGAACGCCTACCCGCTGCGCATGGCGCACGACGCGGCTGGCGCGCTGGCCTACATGTGCACCAGCCCCTACGACGTGCGCCTGGCGCAGGAGCGCTTCCCGAAAATCACCTTCCACCCGCTGCGCGAGCATGCGGGGCTGAGTCTGGATCGCGCGAATTAAATAAAAGTAGAGGCGAGGGCGGAAGCCTGCGGTGGCGGCCAGCCGTCCAGCAGCAGGGGCGGGCGGCTGGATGTGTGGCCCATGCGCAGTGCCCTGTGTGGTGCTTTTCGTGCGGCGCTTGTTGCCGCGCTGCAACGCAAACCGCAGGCCATGAGGCTGGGGAAAAGCTTGATGCGGGCCGTTATCGATTTATAATGGCGCGTTTACTGGCAGACCCCCGTCGGCCTGATTGATTGTTATATGGCGGGGAACATATTGCAGTTGTGCCCTTGCAAGTCTCGATCTTCTTGCAAGCAGCCGCTGCGCATTCTGGAACATTTTCGCCAATGACCACCATCCGTGTAAAAGAGAACGAACCCTTTGAAGTGGCGCTGCGCCGCTTCAAGCGCACCATTGAAAAACTCGGCCTGCTGACCGATCTGCGCGCCCGCGAGTTTTACGAAAAACCCACGGCCGAGCGCAAGCGCAAAAAGGCCGCTGCCATCAAGCGCCATTACAAGCGCGTGCGCAGCATGCAACTGCCCAAGAAGCTCTACTGAGCTTCATTGCAAAGGTCGGCGCATTCCGGCTTTTGCTACGTTCACAAGGCTCGCCGGGGATGCTCAGCGGGCCTTTTTGTTTGCAGCTCAATGAAACGGCAAAGGAAGAAAGCATGAGTTTGAAAGAGCAAATCACCGAAGACATGAAAGCCGCCATGCGTGCCAAAGACAGTGCGCGCCTGGGCACCATTCGCCTGCTGCAGGCGGCCATCAAGCAGCGCGAGGTGGACGAGCGCATCACCCTGGACGATGCCGCCGTGATCGCAGTGGTGGACAAACTCGTGAAGCAGCGCAAAGACAGCATCGCCGCTTACGAACAAGCTGCGCGGCAAGACTTGGCCGACCAGGAAAAAGCCGAAATGGCCGTGTTGCAAACCTATTTGCCCGCGCGCATGAGCGAGGCCGAAATCACCGCTGCCGTGCAAGCCATTGCGGCTGCATTTGAGGCGGAGCAAGGTCGCAAGCCCGCTGCCGCTGATATGGGCAAACTCATGGCCGCAGCCAAGGCACAGTTGGCGGGCAAGGCGGATATGGGCGCGGTGTCTGCCGCGGTGAAAGCGGTATTGGCCTGAATTTCAATCCCGCTGGCCTTTTGAGCGCAACCCGAAGGCAAGCACTCTGCCAGGGCTTGACTCGTCGTTGTGCTTCTTGCGCTACACGCCCGGTCTGCGCTGCTATCCATGCATTTTTCTACGCCTTGATTGATGCCCTGGCAGATAACTTCGCATCATCAAAGGAGCGTGAACAGGCCCTAGATGTCAGTCGAGGGGCGTAGCAATAGCTGTCTAGCCAGCTTGCATTTGAAAAAACTGCGGGCGCTTCTTGGTGACAAGGGCGCCCGCTTTTTTGTTTGATGCGCTGAATTGAACCGGCAAGCTGTTTGGCTTCTGCATTTATTCGTTATTCAAGAATCACCCAAGGGCGGGCTGGCCGCTTGCCCGTGGCAAGCGCAGGCTTCGCCCTGGGCGGCAACGAGCAGTTCGTGCAGCACGGGGCATTCGCCGCTTAGATGTTGGCCTTGGCCGTGGGCCATGCAACGGCTTTGCAGGGTGCGCAATTGTTTTTCCAGCGCGCGCAGGCTGCGCAGGCGGTTTTGCACGCGCGTGAGCTGGGCCTGCACCAGGGCATCCACTTCGGCGCCGTCTGAAAGCGGGTTGCGCATCAGCCCGATCAATTGACGGATGTCGCTCAGCGACATGTCCAGCGCCCGGCAGTGGCGGATGAAGGCCAGGCGCTCAAGGTGGGCATGGGTGTATTGGCGGTAATTGCTGGCCGTGCGGGCGGGTGCGGGCAGCAGCTTCTCGCGTTCGTAATAGCGGATGGTTTCGACCGAAGTATTCGAGGCGGCCGCCAGTTCGCCGATTTTCATAGGCTTTGCTTAAAAGTCCTTACACTGGGCAGGAATATGCGGAAAAGGCTTGACTCTGAAGCAACTTCAGGGTTTGAAATATAGCAAATCCGTCGATTTTCTGTTTGTTTCGTGAAAGAAAAGCCATGAACGCCTCGCCTACAAGCCGCACCACATCTTCTTCTATCGGGCAGTCTGCCGGGCAAGAGCCATCGCATGATGGCGCTTGCGCAGGGCACGCGCCGCAGGCTCATTCTCATGGTCATTTGCATGCGGCGCAGCTCGCATCGTGCTGCGCGCACGGCAAAGCCCCGGCCCATTCGCAAGATGGGCAGCCCGCTCCCCAGGCGTGCAGCCATGAGCACGGGCAGGGCGAGCACCCGCATCATCACGGCCATCGGCATGGGGGAGATGCTCACGCCCACAGCCACGATGCCGCGCGGCAGCCGCACGCCTGTGCAGGCCACGGCCACAGGCACGGTGATTACGCACATGGCAGCCATGCGCATGAACACGGCCACAAGCATGCACAAGGTGGGGCGTGCGGCCACCACCACGATCATGGCCATGCGCACAAGCATCACGACCATGCACATCACGATCACAACGATTCTCATGATCATCACGCCCATGATCATGCGCATCATCAGCACGGCGCAGACGGTTGTGGCGGGGGCTGCAGCCCGGGCACTGTGAGCCTGGCCGAGCCGGTGCATGTAGCGGGCATGCTGAACCTGCGTGTGCCCGATATGGATTGCCCCAGCGAAGAAGCGCAAATCCGCCGCGCGCTGGAAGGCATTGCTGCCATCAAGAGCATGCGTTTTGACCTGGGCGCGCGCGCGGTCGCGATTGATGCGCCCGAGGCCGACTGGCCCGCCATTGAGCAGGCCATTGCGCGCGAGGGCTTGAAGACCGAGCGCCTGAGCGCCCCTGTTTCGGCCGAAGAAACGCGCCAGCGCCAGAAGCGCGAGGTGTGGAAGCTGGGCGCGGCCCTGGGCTTTGCGCTGGGTGCCGAGATGGTGCACTTTGCCGCGCCTGAAATCCTGCCTTGGCGGGTGCTGAGCATGGCGCTGGCGGGCGTGGCCATTTTGCTCTCGGGCTTTGGCGTGT
>JAUMYU010000029.1 GCA_030528485.1 Comamonadaceae bacterium | reverse complement strand
CCGGCCCCTTTGCCAGCCCCTTTGCCGGCCCAGGCCAGTACGGTGTTGCAGGAGAGTGCGCAACTGGCCCATTACCGCCTGGCCAACGGGCTGGAGGTGATCGTCAAGCCTGACCGCAGAGCGCCCACGGCCGTGCATATGCTGTGGGTGCGCGTGGGCTCTATCGACGAGGAGGACGGCATATCCGGCATTGCGCACATGCTCGAGCACATGATGTTCAAAGGCAGCGTTGCGCTGGCGCCGGGCGAATTCTCGCGCCGCGTGGCCGAGCTGGGCGGGCAGGACAACGCCGTTACCAACCTCGACTACACCGCCTATTACCAGCAAGTGCCCGCCAGCGAGCTGGAAGTGGTGATGGCGCTGGAGGCCGAGCGCTTTGCGCACAACCAATGGCCCGATGAGGAATTCACGCGCGAAGTGGAGGTGGTGAAGGAAGAACGCCGCCTGCGCATCGACGACCAGCCCCGCGCCAGGCTTTACGAGCAGTTGATGGCCGCGACCTACCTGGCATCGCCCGAGCGCCGCCCCGTCATTGGCTGGATGAGCGATATCGAGCAATACACCGCCGAGGACGTGCGCGCCTTCTACCGCCAGTGGTACCAGCCCGGCAACGCCGCCGTCGTGGTGGTGGGCCAGGTACAGCCGCAGCAAGTGCTGCGCTTGGCCGAGAGCTATTACGGCCGCATCGCCCCCGGCGCCTTGCCTGCGCGCAAGATCACGGCCGAGCCGCCCCAGCAGGGCCTGCGCCGCATTCAACTGCACGAGCGCGCCGAGCAGCCCGTGCTGTTGATGGCCTACAAAGCGCCGCCACTGAAAAACCTGGCCCAGCCCACCGCTGCCGATTGGGACGCCCTGGCCCTGATGGCGCTGGCGGGCGTGCTCAGCGGTTACGACGGCGCGCGGCTGGATCGCGCCCTCACGCGCGGCCCCCGGCGTGTGGCCGATCAAGTCGATGCCAGCGCCCAGCTCAGCGGCCGCAGCGGCAACGGCCTGTTTCTGCTCAGCGCCATCCCCGCCCAAGGCGTGTCCATGACCAGGCTGGAAGAATCGCTGCGCCGCAGCATCCGCAGCGTGGCCGAGCGGGGCGTGAGCGAGGCCGAGCTGGCGCGCGTGGTCACGCAGTGGGCGGCCTCCACCATTTACGCGCAGGATTCGATGTTCGCCCAGGCCATGGATTTGGGCACCGATTGGATTGAAGGCTGGCCGCTGCATGCCAACGAGCGCCTGCTGGCGCTGCTGCGCCAAGTCACCCCGGCGCAGGTGCAGGCCGTGGCCAGGCGCTACTTCTCTGATGCGGCCTTGACCGTGGCCGAACTGGTGCCGCAGGCCGCTGCGCCTGCGCCTGCCGCCGCCCAAGGCGCGCGCCGATGATTTTGACAACCGCAACCACCGCAACTGAAAGTACCCCCAACCATGAGTGTCGAATCGGCCTACCAGACAGTATTGGCAGAAAAAGGCTACCAGGCCGACCCGGCGCAACTGCGCGCCGTTGCCGCCTTGCAGCGTTGCGCGGACGACTGGGCCGCGTACAAGGAAAAACGCTCCAGCCGCCTGAAAAAACTCCTCAACCGCCCCGATGTGCCCAAGGGCGTCTATATGTACGGCGGCGTCGGGCGCGGCAAAAGCCTGCTGATGGAGTGCTTCTTCAACGAAGTGGCCATCGAGCGCAAAGTGCGCCTGCACTTTCACGAATTCATGCGCGAAGTGCACCGCGAAATGCACGCCCTGCAAGGCACGCGCGACCCGCTGGACGCGCTGGGCGCCAAAATCGCCAAACGCTACAAACTCATCTGCTTTGACGAGTTCCACGTCGCCGACATCACCGACGCCATGATCCTGCACCGCCTGCTGGTGGCCTTGTTCGACAACGGCGTGGGCTTTATCACCACCTCCAACTTCCGCCCCGACGAGCTCTACCCCAACGGCCTGCACCGCGACCGCATCCTGCCCGCCATCGCCTTGCTCAATCAGCGCATGGAAGTCGTCAACGTCGATAACGGCACCGACTACCGCCGCCGCACCCTGCAACACGTGCAAACCTATATCACCCCCAACGGCCCCGAGGCCGATGCGCAAATGCAGCAAGCCTTTGAAAGCCTGGCCAGCAGCGCCGATGAGGAGCCTGCACTGCACATCGAATCGCGCACCATCGCCGCGCGCCGCCGCGCAGGCGGGGTGATCTGGTTCGACTTCAGGCAGTTGTGCGGCGGCCCGCGCTCGCAAAATGACTATCTGGAAATCGCCAACCAGTTCCACACCGTGCTGCTCTCGGACATCCCGCAAATGTCGGTCAACCTCGCCTCCGAAGCGCGGCGCTTTACCTGGCTGGTGGACGTGCTCTACGACCGCAGCGTCAAGCTCATCGCCTCCGCCCAGGTGCCGCCCGAGCAGCTCTACCTGCAAGGCCCGCTGGCCCACGAATTCCCCCGCACCGTCTCGCGCTTGACGGAGATGCAGTCGCAGGAATACCTCTCGCTGCAAAAACGCATCGTCGATACCAGCCTCACCTGATGCTCTTAATTCCAAGTCAAAGTAAAAACGATTTCAATACTACGTTGCATAAATAAGGTGATTTTGTTTCCTATTGAATTGTAATAAAAACCGCAATCCCGCCAGGAGAACGCCCGTGATTACCTTCACCACCCCCAGCAGCGCCCCCGTCCGCTACCTCCAGGCCGATGCCAAGCGGCTGCTTCGCATCATCGGCAAAGACGAAAACGCCCCCCAGGGCATCATCACCGCCGAGCAACTGCCCGCCGCCCGCGCCGCCATCGAACAAGCCATCGCCCGCGAAGAAGCCGCCCAGGCCGACGCTGCGCCGCCAGCCGCGCCAGAGCGCGAAGGCAGCGCCGAAGGTGAAGGCGAGCAACCGGCCCCCATCGCCCTGCGCAGCCGCGCCATGCCCCTGACGCGCATGCTGCAAGCCGCCCAGGAGGCGGGCGATGCCGTCGTCTGGCAAGCCTGAAAAACGTGTCAAAACCCGGGCCGTGCGCTGCGCAGCCGCGCACCCCACCTCGAGACGCTGCGCCTGCTTGGCCACTGGCGTTTGCAGTCACTGAAAAGTCTGTGCGATGGCCGCTCCCCACACCCCGCCACCACCTGCCCCACCTTCAACGCCAGGCGGCGGATGGCTGGCGCTGAAAATCCCGCCGCCATTGGTGTGCCTGGCTATCGCGGCCGCCATGTATGCATTGGCCCGCTGGGCGCCGCTGCCGTTTGCGCTGTCGCCCGCATGGTCACCGCCGCCGTCGCTCTGGTCGGTGCGGGGGCTGCAATGGGGCGCTGCCGCATTGCTGGCTTTGACTGGGCTGCTGATCGCAGGCGCGGCGCGCTGGGCGTTTTACCGCTACGGCACTACCGCCAACCCCTTGTGCCCACAAGCGAGCGTTTGCATTGTGCAAACCGGCGTTTACCGCTTCAGCCGCAACCCCATGTACCTCGGCATGGCCTTGTGCTTGGCTGCCTGGGCGGTTTGGCTGGCCCATCCTCTGGCCTTGCCGGGCGTGCCCGCTTTCGTGGCGTGGATGCATTTTTTCCAGATTCGGCCTGAAGAGCGCATTCTGCAAAGCCGTTTCGGCGCGCCCTACAACGCCTATTTGGCCCGCGTGCGGCGTTGGCTGTAGAGTGTGCAGCCGCTTGGGTACAGCCCCGCGTTTGCCATCCGCCCCACGAAGGAGACCTGCCATGACCACTGCGGACACCGCAGGCAAACCCCTCAAATCCCGCGCCGCCGCGGCCTTTGCGGCAGGCCAGCCGCTGCAAATCGTGGAGCTGGACGTGGCCCCACGTCTGCCTGCTGGGCTGTGGCGTGACCACCGGCCTGGGCGCGGTGAAGAACACCGCCAAGGTGCAAGAGGGCGACAGCGTGGCCGTGTTCGGCCTGGCCGTGGTCCAGGGGGTCAAGCTGGCCAAGGCCGGGCGCATCATCGCCATGACCGGCTGGGATTCGGGGTGTGATGTATTACGGGTGAGCGTCGTGCGGTCAGGGACACGTTACGATGAAGCCTCGCTAACAAATGCTCACATCTTGCTATGGCCAAATTTCTGAACACCAGTGCAACCAACTATTTTCTGGAAGAGCTGATCAAGAATGCACGTGAGCGCGTCATTTTGATCAGCCCTTTTTTGAAGCTCAATGACCGCATCAAGGAGCTGTTGGCGGACAAGAACCGGCTCAAGATTGATGTGCGCATCGTGTACGGCAAAAGCGAGCTGCAACCCGAAGAAATCGCCTGGCTCAATGCCTTGACCTATGTGCGCACCAGTTTTTGCAAGAACCTGCATGCCAAGTGCTATCTGAATGAGGAAAACTGCATCGTCACCAGCTTGAATTTGTATGAATTCAGCCAGGTCAACAACAATGAAATGGGCGTGCTGTTTCGCAAGTCGGAAGACCATGAGCTGTACCGCGATGCCTATGAGGAAGCGCAGCGCATCATCCGTATCAGTGAGGAGGTGCGCATTTCCATGGAACGCGTGCCAGCCCACGAGGCGGATGCTGGCGGCGGCGCGGAGGACGAAGAGGAGACTGCCAGCAGCAAGCTCACTTCATCCAGGTTGGCCGCCAAACATAAGCTGAAGACGGCGCAGTTACTCGACCGGCTGGTGCAGTCTGGGCACTTGGAAATCAAAGGCGATAAACATCACCTGACTGAAAAGGGCAAGCAAGCGGGCGGCGAGTTCAAATTCAGCAAGAAATTTGGCGCTTACTTTTTATGGCCGGAAGATTTGGCGCTGGATTGAGCCGACTGGCAGCCTATTCTCACGCCATGCGCAACGTCAGCAAAGGCTTTGGAAGGGTCTGCGCGTTTGGCGGCCGTCAGGAAGTTTGGCAACACGATTGCACCAGCACTGGCAGGCCAATGAAATTCGGCATCTACCTGCCGCCCCCAGGCGCTGAAGGCGGCTGAGGCTTGAATTTTTTTCAATCAATGGAAAATTGAATTGTTGTCCATCATGCCAAAAATTGGTCATTTTGTTTCTTTTGATTGAAAACAAGAACCCTCGTGCGAGAAGTGCGCCATGCGGGGACAATGCCGCCTTTCCCCCGAGATGCACATGGCTACCGAAAACAGCTCCCCCCCGTTCCTGGCCCCTTTGGATGTGGCCGCCTTGCAGCACTGGCAGCGCGTGGCGGTTGCGTCCGCCAGCCCCTGGCTGCATGAGGAAGTGGGGCGGCGCATGCAGGAAAAGCTCGACTGGATCGTGCGTCGTCCCGATGCCTGGTGCGCTTGGGAGCCGGTGCGCGGCGGCATGCAGGCGCACGATGCGCTGGCCGCGCGCTATCCCCAAAGCGCGGTGTGGGTGGTGCACGGGCAGCCCGCCCATCAGCAAGGGGCGCGCCAGCGTTGGCAGGGTTTGCGTTGGTCGCGGCTGTGGGGCGGCAAGCGCGCAGTGCATTGGGGGCCGCCGCCCGATGCTTCGGTGGACATGGTGTGGGCCAACATGGGTTTGCATCTGGTGGCCGATCCGCAGGCGTGCATGCGCCAGTGGGCGCAGTGGTTGCGGCCCGACGGGTTTGTGATGTTCTCGGCGCTTGGCCCCGATACCTTGAAGGAGCTGCGCGCGCTGTATGCCCAGCAAGGCTGGCCGCCGTGCGCGCAGGATTTTGTGGATATGCACGATTGGGGCGACATGCTGCTGGCCCAGGGCTTTACCGAGCCGATCATGGATATGGAGCATGTGCGCCTGCAATACGCCAGCGCCGAGCGGCTGTTGCAGGATTTGCGCGCGTGGGGGCGCAATCTGAATCCGGCGCGTTTTGCGGCCTTGCGCGGCAAGGGCTGGCGTCAGCGTTTGCTCGATGGCCTGCGCGGCCTGGCCGATGCCCAGGGGCGCATCACGGTGACGTTTGAAATCATCTACGGCCACGCCGTCAAAGCGCCGCCGCGCATGAAGGTGGCGGGGCAGACGCACATCAGCCTGGACGATATGCGCCAGGCGCTCAAGCGCAAAGGGTGAGGTGCGACTTTTGCAGCTTTCGCGGGTTTGTTTCCAATTCAATGGGAAATAAAACTGCCCTGTTTAGGCATATTTGGTGGTGTTCGGGTTTTCTTTTGATCGAAATGAAAAAGCCCCCAGGCGTTTGACCTGGGGGCTTTGGCGTCTGGAGGCGCGGCCCGGAATCGAACCGGGGTAAACGGATTTGCAATCCGGTGCATAGCCACTTTGCTACCGCGCCGTGTGCCTCGATGGCAAGCGGCGGATTCTACACCAATTGCGCGCCGCCGCCGGGAAGGCGCGGATCAAGCCTGTTTGACTTCCTCGCGGTACACCAGCAAAGGGGATTTGCCTTCGGTGATGGTGGCTTCTTCCACCACGACTTTGGCCACGTCGTGCATGGAGGGCAGCTCGTACATCGTGTTCAACAACGCCTGTTCGAGGATGGAGCGCAGGCCGCGCGCGCCGGTTTTGCGGGCGATGGCTTTCTTGGCGATGGCGGTGAGCGCCTCGGGGCGGATTTCCAGATCCACGTCCTCCATCGCAAACAGCTTGGCGTATTGCTTGACCAGGGCGTTGCGCGGTTCGGTGAGGATTTGCACCAGCGCGGCTTCGTCCAGCTCGGCCAGGGCGGTGACGACGGGCAGACGGCCGATCAGCTCGGGGATGAGGCCGTATTTGATGAGGTCTTCCGGCTCGATCTCGGCAAACAGCTCGCTGACGCTGCGCTTGTCCCTGGAGCGCACGGCCGCGCCAAAGCCGATGCCGGAGGCTTCGGTGCGGTTTTCGATGACTTTCTCCAGCCCCGCAAAAGCGCCGCCGCAAATGAACAGGATGTTGGTGGTGTCCACTTGCAGAAAGTCCTGGTTGGGGTGCTTGCGCCCGCCCTGCGGGGGCACGCTGGCCATGGTGCCCTCGATGAGCTTGAGCAGCGCCTGCTGCACGCCTTCGCCCGACACATCGCGGGTGATGGAGGGGTTGTCGGCCTTGCGCGAGATTTTGTCGATTTCGTCGATATAGACGATGCCGCGCTGGGCCAGCTCGGGTTTGTAGTCGCAGTTTTGCAGCAGTTTCTGGATGATGTTTTCCACATCCTCGCCCACGTAGCCCGCCTCGGTCAGCGTGGTGGCGTCGGCCATGACGAAGGGTACGTTGAGCATGCGCGCCAGCGTTTGCGCCAGCAGCGTTTTGCCCGAGCCGGTGGGGCCGATGAGCAGGATGTTGCTTTTGGCCAGCTCCACATCATCGCGCTCGCCGCCCGCGCCTTGCTCCTTGTGCCACAGGCGCTTGTAGTGGTTGTAAACGGCCACGGCCAGGGATTGCTTGGCCTTGTCCTGCCCGATGACGTAGTTGTCCAGATGGGCCTTGATTTGCGCCGGGGTGGGCAGGCCGCCGCGCCCCTCGGAGTCGATGGGGGCGATGGCGCCCTCGTTCATTTCATCGCGCACGATTTGGTTGCACTGGTCCAGGCATTCGTTGCAAATGAATACGTTGGATCCGGCGATGAGTTTTTTGACCTCGCGCTGGCTTTTCCCGCAAAACGAGCAATAAAGGGTTTTTTCGCCAGAAGTCTTCTCAGCCATGCTTGCCATACTTTCACAAATGATGTCCTGCACGCGCACGCGCACGGGCCCGATGCCTGCGCGCGTTTTGCGAGCGCCGCTTATAGCGCAAAACGGGCGCTGCCACGGCCAGATGCGCTCCATCGGCCATCGGGCTGGGCTTGACGTGTATCAAGGCTGCTGCGCCTGGGCTGGGGTACATTGGGCATGGGGCGGTTTTTTTCGCCCCCTATCCCCTTCCCCTCATCCCTTCCCTTACGACAGGAGGCCCTTATGGCAATGATGAAAGCAGCGGTATTCGTGGAGCCTGGTCGCATCGAGCTGACCGACAAGCCCATTCCCGAGGTCGGCCCCACTGATGCGCTGGTGCGCATCACGACCACGACGATTTGCGGCACGGATGTGCACATCCTCAAAGGCGAATACCCCGTGGCCAAGGGCCTGACGGTGGGCCACGAGCCGGTGGGCGTGATTGAAAAGCTCGGCAGCGCCGTCAAAGGCTACAAGGAAGGCCAGCGCGTGATCGCGGGCGCGATCTGCCCCAATTTCAACTCCTACGCCGCGCAAGACGGCGTGCCCTCGCAAGACGGCAGCTACCTGGTGGCGCGCGGGCTGTGCGGCTGCCACGGCTACAAGGCCACGGCGGGCTGGCGTTTTGGCAACCTGATCGATGGCACGCAGGCCGAATACGTGCTGGTGCCCGATGCCGAGGGCAACCTGGCGCCCATCCCCGACGGCCTGACCGACGAGCAGGTGCTGATGTGCCCGGACATCATGTCCACCGGCTTCAAGGGCGCGGAGAACGCCAACATCCGCATTGGCGATACGGTGGTCGTTTTCGCCCAGGGGCCGATCGGCCTGTGCGCCACGGCGGGCGCGCGATTGCTGGGCGCCAGCACCATCATTGCCGTCGATGGCAACGACCACCGCCTGGAGATGGCGCGCAAATTCGGCGCGGATGCCACGCTGAACTTCAACCATTGCGATGTGGTCGATGAGGTGTTCAAACTCACCGGCGGCAAGGGGGCCGATTCCTCCATCGAGTGCCTGGGCCTGCCGCTGACGTTCGAGCAATCGATGAAGGTGCTCAAGCCCGGCGGCACGCTCTCCAGCCTGGGGGTGTATTCGGACGATGTGAAGATCCCCCTCTCGGCCTTTGCCGCGGGCCTGGGCGACCACAAGATCAACACCGCCCTGTGCCCCGGCGGCAAGGAGCGCATGCGCCGCCTGATGAACGTCATCGCCGCTGGCCGGGCCGATTTCGGCGCGCTGGTGACGCACCATTACAAGCTCGACGACATCGTGGCCGCCTACGATTTGTTCGCCAACCAGCGCGACGGGGTGCTCAAGATCGCCATCAAGCCTTGATCGCGCATCACGTATTGCACGTAGGCCAGCGGCCCGCTGAGGGCGGGCCGGCGTGCAAAAACAAAGGGGGCCGTTCACCAACGGCCCCCTTTGTTTGGGTGTGACGGCAGCGCGGCCACACCTTGCTTTTATTCAAATCAAAGTAAAATACATTTCAATGCCATCATGCCGAAATAAATGGTTTTTATTTCCTATTGATTTGTAATAAAAGCCGTGAATTCAGCGTTTACTGCGCTTGCGCGGGCGTGGCGCCCAGCAATTGCTGCAACTCGCCCGATTCGTACATCTCCATCATGATGTCCGAGCCGCCGATGAACTCGCCGTTGATGTAGAGCTGGGGGATGGTGGGCCACTGGCTGTAATCCTTGATGCCCTGGCGGATTTCCTGATCCTCCAGCACGTTGACGGTGAACAGGGTTTTCAGATCCACGCCGCAGGCTTTGAGGATTTGCGTGGCGCGGCCGGAGAAGCCGCACATGGGGAAATTGGCGTGCCCTTTCATGAACAGCACGATGGGGTGGCTTTTGACCATTTGGTCGATGCGTTGTTGAACGTCGCTCATGGGAATTCCTGTCGCTGGTGGGGGAAAGAAAAACAAAACAGAAAACAGCGCCGCTTCGGCGGCGCTGTCACAGGCGCGATTCTGGCAAATTCCGGCAGGCCGCACGGCGGCCAAGGCTATTGGCGCAGCCGTTTTGGCGCCCGGTCATTTGTGCCCGGTCACGGCATCTTGGGCGGAAACGCCTTGTACCAGGCGCCATACGCCCAGCAGGCCGCACAGAAGGAGAAAGCCCACTCCATGGTGCTGAACACCAGCAGCACGATGCACGGAATGCGCCAGATGTCGCTGCCCAGCGCGTAGGCGGTGAGCGCCACCAGGCTGGCCACCATCAGGATCTTGTTGGCAAACATCTTGGCGCCCGCGTTCTCCTTCTTGCCCGCCCAGCCGCGCGCTTCAAACAGCTTGGCCCATACCCGGTGCGAAGGGCATTTGTAATGGCCGAAAAAGCCGCGCACCAGCCCCTGCACGGCGGGAACGAGCATGAACCAGGGCGAAACCAGCAAAGCGCAAACGCTGAAAACCGAGGTCAGGAAAGCCTCCCAGCGCACCACGTGGGACCAGACAGGCGGCAGATCGAAACGCAACATATTTCACATCCTTTCCAGAAAAGCATAAAAAAAGACGGCCATCGGGCATCGTCAGGCCGATTGTAAAAACTTGTCGCCTGCGTGTTGCGCTGCAACACGCTGCGGGAGTGAGGGACAATCGCCCGCAACGTTTCAAGTGCTCCACCAAAGTCAAAAACCGGCATGAACCACAACCAGCAACTTTTCCAGCGCGCCCAGCGCAGCATCCCCGGCGGCGTCAACTCCCCCGTGCGCGCCTTCAAGGCCGTGGGCGGCACGCCCGCCTTCATCCGCCGCGCCCAAGGCGCTTACATGTGGGATGCCGACGGGCAACGCTATATCGATTACATCGGCTCCTGGGGGCCGATGATTCTCGGCCACGGCCATCCGCAGGTGCTGGACGCCGTGGCGCAGGCGGCGCGCGAAGGGCTGTCCTTTGGCGCGCCGACCGAGCGCGAAATCGAACTGGCCGAGGAAATCCTGCGCCTGATGCCATCGATGGAGATGCTGCGGCTGGTCAACTCCGGCACCGAGGCGGGCATGAGCGCCATCCGCCTGGCGCGCGGGGCCACGGGGCGCAGCAAGATCATCAAGTTCGAGGGCTGCTACCACGGCCATGCCGATGCGCTGCTGGTCAAGGCCGGCTCCGGCCTGGCGACTTTTGGCAACGCCACCAGCGCAGGCGTGCCGCCCGAGGTGGTGCAGGACACGCTGGTGCTCGAATACAACAACGTGGCGCAACTGGAAGAAGCCTTTGCCCGCTTCGGCCCGCAAATCGCCTGCCTCATCATGGAGCCGATTGCGGGCAACATGAACTTCGTGCGCGCCAGCGTGCCCTTCATGGCTGCGGCGCGCCGCCTCACGCGCGAGGCCGGGGCGCTGCTCATCATCGACGAGGTGATGACGGGCTTTCGCGTCGCGCTGGGCGGGGCGCAAAGCCTGTATGCGCAGCACATCCCCGGCTTTGCGCCGGATTTGACGGTGCTGGGCAAAGTCATCGGCGGCGGCATGCCCCTGGCCGCCTTTGGCGGAGCGCGCGCCATCATGGAGCGCCTGGCCCCGCTGGGCGGCGTGTACCAGGCCGGCACGCTCTCGGGCAACCCGGTGGCCACCGCATGCGGGCTGAGCACGCTCAAGCTCATCCAGCAGCCGGGCTTTTACGAGCGCCTGGCCGAGCGCACCCGCGCGCTGGCTCGCGGCCTGCAAGCCGCGGCGGACGAGGCGGGCGTGCCCTTTGCGGCCGATAGCGAAGGCGGCATGTTCGGCTTTTTCCTCCTGCCCGGGCTGCCGCAGAACTACGCCCAGGTGATGCAAAGCGAGGCCGCGCGCTTCAACCAGTTCTTCCACGGCATGCTGGGGCGCGGCGTGTACTTCGCCCCCGCCTTGTACGAAGCGGGCTTTGTCAGCGCCGCCCATACGGCTGAGGACGTGCAGGCCACCCTGGCCGCCGCGCGCGAGGTGTTTGCGCAGATGGCGTGACAGGCTTCTGGGGCGCTCTCACGTCTGCGCCCACTGGCGCAGCAGGTTGTGGTAGTGGTTGGTCAGGGCAACGGTGTCTTCGGTGCTGCCCAGTTGGGTGAGCAGGCGCTGGATAGTTTGGTCGAGCTCGTAGAGCATGCCGCGGCGCATGTCGTCGCGGATGAGGCTTTGCGTCCAAAAGAACGAGGCCAGACGAGCGCCACGGGTGACGGGCAGCACCTGGTGCAGGCTGGTGGCGGGGTAAACAATCATGTCGCCAGCGGGCAGCTTGACTTCGTGCGTACCGTAGGTGTCCACGACGACCAGCTCGCCGCCTTCGTAGCTGTCGGGATCGCTCAAAAACAGGGTGGAGGAAACGTCCGTGCGCATGGCGCTGCCGTCGGGTAGCTGGCGGATGGAGCCATCGACGTGCAGGCCGTAGTTTTCGCCGCCTTCGTAGCGGTTGAACAGGGGCGGCAGGATGTGCAGCGGCAGCGCGAAGGAGACAAATTGCGGGTTGCTGCGCACGGTTTGGGCGATTTCGTGCGCCAGGGCCTGGGCCAGCGGCGATTGCCGGGGCAGTTGGCGGTTGCGCTTGACGGTGGCGCCCAGCGCGCCGACGGTGGCCAGGCCGTCTTCCCAGTCGGCTTGCTGCAAGTGGGCCTGGATGGCTTGTAGCCGCTCCGGGCCGAGTACGCCAGGGATGTGCAGCATCATGGTGCGGTGTTTCTCCAGAGTGGTTTTACAAATCAATAGGAAACAAAATAAGCCTATTACGGCAATTTATTGGTTTATTTTGTTTTCCTATTGATTTGTAATTTAATCCTGCTTGCAAGGTTGCCGGTCAGAACTTGTAGGTCGCGCTCAGCAGGGCCGAGCGGGCCGCGCCTGGGGTGTAGCGGCCGCCGTTGTTGTTGAGGTTGGCGACGTAACGCTTGTTGGCCAGGTTATAGACGTTGAGCTGGACGCTGAGGTTTTTGCTGACCTCATAGGCCAGGAAGGCGTCGTAAACCCAATAGCTTGGCGTGTGCAGCATGTTGGTGGTGGCAGCGTTGAGGTTGTTCCTGACGGATCGGGTGACCGAATCCATGTAGCGCGCGCCGCCGCCGATGCTCAGGCCGTTGCCGAACTGGTAGGTGCTCCAGCCGGTAAAGCTGAGCCTGGGCGACCAGTTGAGGCTGGCGCCGGTTTGGGTGGCCGCGCCTTGCACGACTTTGGTGTTCATGCGCGCCAGGCCAGCGGAGACGTTCCATTGCGGGGTGATTTGCCCCACCAGCCCCAGCTCGACGCCGGAGACCTGCTTTTTGCCGTATTGCTCCACTTCGCCCTCGACGGTGCGTGCCAGGTCATTACGCACCGTGGTGCGAAACAGCGCGCCAGTGACGAGCAGGCGGCGGTCGAGCAATTCCCACTTGGCGCCCACTTCGAGGTTGACGGCGCGCGAGGGATCCATGTTGGGGTTGTTGACGCTGGCGGCGTTGGCGCTGAGGGTGAAGTTGGCGCCACCCGGGGGCTGCTGCGAGGTGGAGGCGCTGGCGTACAGCGCGCCGTTTTCCACAGGTTTGTAAACCAGGCCGAGCTTGCCGCTGACCAGGGTGCCGCTGCCTTTGAGGTCGGTCGTTGTTTGCACGCCCTGCTGGTTGGGCGCGCTGACGCTGTGGGTTTTGGTGTTGTAGCGTTCGGCGCGCAGGCCCGCATTGATTTGCCACTGGGGCCCAAGCTCCATCGTGTCAAAGGCGTACAGGGCGATGGTGCGCGTGTCGCCTTTGCTGATCTGGCCATTCCAGCGCAGGTTGTAGCCCGTGATGGGGTCGTGCACATTGGGGGCGTACAAATCGGCCTGGGCGACAGTGCCCGCGCCCGTGCGGCCTTTGGAGGTCTGCTTTTCGTAAATCAGCTCCAGGCCCGTGCTGACGGAGTGCTTGATGGCGCCCGTGTGCAACTGGGTGTTGAGGCTGGTCTGGTTGGTGAAGATGGCGTTTTCCTGCCAGCGCGACTGGCGCGAGCGCGAGGCGCGCCAGGTGGCCGGATCGGTGCGGGCCACGGCAGCGGCGCCGCGCCCGTCGCTGACGATGCCGGAGGTGCTGGTGAGAAGCTGGTCAAACTCCGTGCGGCCCAGGCGCGTGATGTTGCGCAACGTGCTGCTGGCGGAGAAATCGTGCTCCAGGCGCAGCGTGGCCTGCGCACTCTGGCTCTTGCTGAAGTCGCTCAAGCTGCCGTAATAGTTGCGCGGGTTGACGGGCTGGATATGGGTGATATTGGCCGCCGCCAGCGCAGCGTTGTAAAAGCCCGGCAGGCCCACCGTGGGCACGCCGCCATCGGGGCGATTGTTCTGGCGCACCAATTGCACATCGGCGTAGGCGCGCGTGGGCGTGCCCAGGCCAAAGGCGATGGAGGGCGCCAGGCCCAAGCCCTTGTTCTTGACGTGATCGCGCCCGGGCGCGCCGCTGTTTTGCAGCATGGCGTTCAGGCGCACGGCGGTGCCTGGCGAGAGGGTGCGGTTGATGTCCACCGTGCCGCGCCTGGCGTGCGCCGTGCCAGCCGAGGCGCGCACCTCTGAGTAATCCCGCGCAAAAGGCGCTTTGGTGGCGATGTTGACGCTGCCCGAAGGCGCGCCGCGCCCGAATTCGGAGCCTGAAGCGCCCTTGATGACCTCGATTTGCTCCATGTTGAAGGTGTCGCGCACATCGCTGCCGCTGCTGCGCACACCATCGACAAACAGATTGCCGCTGGTGTCAAAGCCGCGCATGAAGATGTTGTCCTTGGTGTTGGAGTGCCCGCCCTCGCCCAGCAGCAGCGTCACGCCCGGGGTGTTGCGCAGCGCCTCTTGCAAGGTGCGCGCGCCTTGCTCCTGGATCACTTCGCGGCGGATCACGCTCACCGTCTGCGGGGTATCGGCCAGCGCCGCCGTCATCTTGGCGTTGCTCGATTCGCTCTTGTACGGGGCCGTATGGCCCGTCACCTGCACTTCAGGCAACGCCTTGTCGCTGCCGGGGGATGGCTGCTGCTGGGCCAGGCTGCTGCCGCAGGCCAGCATGCCAATAGCCATCGCCGTTGACGTGCCGAGTGTTTTGGCGGCGGACGTTGCATGCAGTGCGCCGTGTTTTTTGCTTTTGATGTAGCTCATGGAGTCCAAACTTGTAAAAAAGCATGCGTGGCTACATCGCGCGCGCAAAGGCTGCGCTGACTTTGGCTGGCAGGGGAGAAGATGCCGGCAAGGCGGTGGACGCGCCCGTCTTTGTGTGGGCCGTGCCTTGCGCAAGCAGGGCGTGCCTTTTGCCGTTGCGGTGGCTTGCAATGCATGGCCGCTCACCTCAAACAAGCGCCATCCCCAAGCCAGCCAAGCCAACAGCAAAAGTGTGCGGATTGTATGAATTTATGTGAATAAGAGTGATTTCTATCCGCATAAACACCCCGGAAAGAGCAGGATTCAGCGTCAGTGTGAGCGCCTTGCAACAGTGCGGATGTGTGCGCCAGACCAGGCCAGTCTGCCAAGCTGGCCTGGCGTGTTGGTCTGTTCATGAATTGCAATTCAAAGGTAAATTTAATTTGATTATGAAATTGCCTAAAATGGCAGTAAAAATTTCTTTTTGAATTATAAATTCTTGGTGTGCCTGTTGGGGCGCTTTAGCGGTAATACACGCAAATACGCTGGCCGCCCAGCTCGTGCACGGCGATCTCCATCTCGTACAGCGGTTGCAGCACTTGCGGGCGCACCAGCTCGGCCGGGCTGCCTGTGGCATACAGCCGTCCGCCCTTCATCGCCACGATGTGGTCGGAATAGGTCGAGGCGAAATTGATGTCGTGGATCACGATCACCACCGTCTTGCCATGCGCATCGGCCAGCTCGCGCAGCAGCCGCATCATCGCCACGCCGTGGTGCATGTCCAGATTGTTCAGCGGCTCGTCCAGCAGGATGTAATCCGTGTCCTGGCACATCACCATCGCCACAAACGCCCGCTGGCGCTGGCCGCCGGAGATTTCATCCAGATAACGCCCCGCCAGCGGCTCCAGATGCAAATGGGCCAGCGCGCGATCGATATGCGCCACATCCTCGGCCCGCAGCCGCCCCCTGGAGTGCGGAAAACGCCCGAACGCCACCAGATCGCGCACCGTCAGCCGCAGCGACAGCGGGTTGTCCTGCCGCAAGATCGCCAGCTTGCGCGCCAGCACATCGCTGGGCGTCGTCGCCACATCCAGCCCATCGACGCGCACCCGCCCCGCCCCCATCGGCAGCAGGCGGCTGACCATGCCCAGCAAGGTGGATTTGCCCGCCCCGTTGGGGCCAATGATGGAAGTCACCCCCCCTTTGGGGATGGTGAGGCTGACGTCTTGCACCACCGGCGTGGCGCCGTAGTGCTTGCTGAGGTGTTCGATTTCGATCATGTGGGTGCCGTTGGCAAAACTACCGCCCTTGCCGCAGCAGCAGCGCAATAAAAGCAATGCCGCCAATAAATTCAATCACCATGCTGAGGGCGGAGTTGTAGCCCAGCGCGTGTTCCAGCGCCATTTGGCCGCCGGCCAGGGCGATAAAGCCCAGCAGGGCGGCGGCGGGCAGGCTGTAGCGGTGGCGCATGTCGCCGATGAGGGTGTAGGCCAGGTTGGCCGCCAGCAGGCCCAGGAAGGTGACGGGGCCGACCAGCGCGGTGGAGACGGAAACCAGCAGCGCAATGCACGCCAGGATGTGCAGCACGCGGCGCTGGTAATCGATGCCCAGGTTGATGGCCATGTCGCGGCCCAGGGCGATGACGTCGAACTGGTGGCGCATGCGCCAGAGCAGGGCGCTGGCGGCCAGCAGCAGGGCGCTGGCGGTGGCCAGCAGGGCGGTGGCGGGGTGGTTGAAGCTGGCGAAGAAGCGGTCTTGCAGGCTGCCGAATTGGTTGGGGTCGATCAGGCGCAGCAGCAAGGCGGTGGCGGCGCGAAAGAGCACGCCGAGCACGACGCCCACCAGCAGCATGAGGTGCAGGCTGCGCACGCCGCCGGTGAACAGGCTGCGAAACAGCAGCAGGGCCAGGGCGAGCATGACGGCGGTTTCGGCGGCGAATTTGAGCGTGGGGTTGATGGCAGAGAGGGCTTGCATGCCAAAGGCCCAGGCCAGCGCGGTCTGGATGAGCAGGTACAGCGCGTCAAAGCCCATGATGGCGGGGGTGAGGATGCGGTTGTGCGTGATGCTGTGAAACAGCACGGTGGAGATGCCCACGGCGTAGGCCACCAGGGCCATGGCGGCGAGTTTGGCGCCGCGCAGTTGCAGGGTGAAGGCCCAGTCGGTGCGGGTGTTGAGGGTGAGAAACAGCGCGGCGCACAGCAGCGCGCACAGGGCCAGCGCGGCCAGGCGTGCGGCGGGCTCCAGGCGCCGGGGAGCGGGCTGGATGGCGGCGGGCGGGGCTGTCATGGGTTGCTTTTCGCTATTTTTATCAATCAAAAGGAAATAAAATTGCCTTGTTTTAGCATGGTGGTATTGGTTTGAATTTTCCTGATTGGAATTATTTGGGTGATCTCCCCTCACCCCAGCTCGGCGCGCTTGCGCCACAGCAGGGCCAGAAACAGCAGGCTGCCCAGCACGCCCATGATGGTGCCGATGGGGATTTCAAAGGGGCGGATCAGCAGCCGCCCGACGATGTCGCAGGCGAGCATGAGGGCGCTGCCGCACAGGGCGACCCAGAGCACGGAGCGGCGCATGCGGTCGCCCATCCACAGGCTGACGAGGTTGGGCACGATCAGCCCCAGAAAGGGGATGACGCCGACGGTGACGACCACGGCGGCGGTGACGGTGGCCACGATCAGCAGGCCCAGCGCCATCCAGCGCCCGTAGTGCACGCCCAGGCTGGTGGCGACGGCCTCGCCCATGCCGATGACGGTGAAGCGTTCGGCGGCGAAGAAGGCGGCCACGGTGAGCGCCAGCGAGATCCACAGCAGCTCGTAGCGGCCTTGCAGCACGGTGGAGAAGTCGCCCACCGTCCAGGCGCGGATGGCTTGCAGCATGTCGAAGCGGTAGGCCAGAAAGGAGGTGACGGCCTCGACTACGCCCGCAAACACCAGCCCCACCAGCGGCACGATGAGGGCATTGCGCAGCGGCAGGCGGCGCAGCATGAGCATGAACAGGCCGGTGGCCGCCAGCGCGAAGGTGGCGGCCACCAGCATCTTGCCCACGGGCGCGAGGCCGGGGGCGAGCAGGGCGACGACCAGCATGCCCAGGCTGGCCGCGCCGACGGTGCCGACGGTGGCGGGCTCGACAAAGCGGTTGCGCGCAATCATCTGCATCAGCATGCCGGCCACGGCAATGCTGGCGCCGGCCAGCGCCAGCGCCAGGGTGCGCGGCACGCGGCTGATGAACAGGACTTGGGCGATGTGGGCGTTATCGGCCATGCCCGCGCCCAGGCCGAGCAGGTCGCGCAGCGAGATGGGCACAGCGCCGATGAGCGTGCTGCACAAGGCCAGGGCGAGCAAGAGCAGCACGGCGGCGGCGTAGGGCAGCCAGCGCGGGCGCTGTGGCGCTGTAGCGGTGGGGGCAAGGGGGGCGGGGGTGGTCACAGCGGGGGAATTTTTATGAATCAAGGGAAATGAAATGGCCTTGTTTTGGCATTTCTATCCATTAATCGTATTTCTTTTGGTTTGTATTGATGGGTGGATGCAAGCGCCCTGCCCCCGCGAGCGGGGAGGGCGCGCGGCGGGACCTGGGGGCTTATTTCGCCCCGGCCTGGGTGAACAAATCGTGCAGTTGCCTGACGTTCTGGCGCAGGGCGGTGATGCCTGCGCCGTCGAGCACGTACCAGTTGGTGGCGTCCAGATAGGCGATCTGGCCTTTTTTGCCTGCGCTGGTGGCTTTGATGAGGGCGTTGTCCAGCAGGCGCTGGGCGGCGGCGCCTTCGCGGCCGATGGCGGCGTCGCGGTCGAGCACCAGCAGCCAGTCGGGGTTGGCTTGCAGGATGTATTCGAACGAGATGGATTGGCCGTGGCGCTCTTGCCCGCCGCTGGCCTGGGCGCTTTGCAGGCCGAAGGTGTCGAACACCATGCCCATGCGCGAGCCGGGGCCGTAGCTGTTGATGCGCCCGCCGCTGACCAGCAGCAGCATGGCCTTGCCTGCACCGGGCGCGACTTGGCGCAGGGCGGCGATTTCGGCTTCGGCCTGGGCGATGAGCTGCTCGGCCTGGGCTTGTTTGCCAAATAGCGCGCCCAACTGGCGCAGGTTGGCGTAAATGCTGGGCACGGGCTGGCTTTCGTCAATGGCCATGTCCACCGTGGGGGCGAGCTTGCTCAGCTCCGGGATGCGCGCTTCGGTGCGGCGGCCCACGAAGATGACTTGCGGATCGAGGGCGCGGATGGCTTCGTAATCGGGCTCGAACAGGCTGCCGACTTTGGCGTATGGGGCCTGGCCGTAGCTTTGCAGATGGCCGGGCATTTTGAAGGCGGGCACGCCCGCCACGGCATCGACGCCGAGGGCGGCGAGCATGTCCAGCGTGGCCAGGTCGAACACGACGGCGCGCTGGGGCTGGCGCGGCAGCGTGGCTTCGCCCTTGGCGTGGCGGAAGGTGATGGTGTCGCTGCTGGGGGCGGCAGCTTGGGCGGTTTGGGCGACTTCAGGCTTGGCAGGGTTGGCGGCCCAGGCGGGCAGGGTAAGGGCCAGGCTGCATGTCAGCGCGGCCAGCAGGCGCAAGGGGGTGGAGGGCATGGGGTGGATGGGGCGAAAGGGGGAGGAGGGAAAAGGCAAATTTTCTATATCAATTAGGAAATAAAACCACCTTGTTTCGGCTTGATGGTATTTGTTTTGTTTTTACCTTGATTGGTAGATGGCTGGGCGCTGGTGTTTGGTGTGCGGCTGGCGCGCCGCCACCCTCTACCCTTCTCCCGCGTGCGGGAGAAGGGCAGAGGGTTGGGCCGGGGGATTAGAACTGCGCCGACAGCGACAGGTAGTACGCGCGCCCTGGCTCGTTGTAGGTGGCTGCGCCTGCGCCGTAGATGGTGCGCGGGTTGTTCACGCCCACGGCGTTGCCTTTGCGGTAGAGGCGCTTGTCCAGCAGGTTGTTGATGCCAAAGCCGATGCGCACGTCGCGCGTGAGGGCGTAATGCGCGCCGACGTTCACCAGCGCGTAGGGGGCGAGGGTTTGCGTCTCCTCCCCCGTCAGCGGCTTGCCCTGGTAGTCGTAACGCTTGGGCTTTTGGCGGCCGTAGAAGGTGACGGCGCCAAAGACATCCAGCGCCTGCGTGGCCTGCCAGTCCAGCCGGGTGTTGAGGGTGTATTTGGGGATGACGGAGAGCGGCTCGCCGGTGAGTTTGTTCTTGCTCTGGAACATGGTGGTGAGGTTGTTGCTCCAGCGCAGCGCGGGGGTGAACTTCACGTTCAGCGTGCCCTCCAGCCCGGAGACGACGGCCTTGGGCACGTTGCTCCAGCGGAAGATGTCGGCATTGGCGTGGTTGCCCGTGCCGCCCGTGGCCTGGCCGGTGATGGTCTGGCCCGCTTCGATCTTGTCGCGGTAGTCGTTGTGAAAGACCGTCAGCCCGGCCAGCAGGCGCTCGCTGGCCCATTCCAGGCCCAATTCCTTGTTGATGCTGGTTTCGGCCTGCAAATCGGGGTTGCCTTGCAGGTAGCAGGAGCCGCCCGCGCCCCAGCAGCCGATGCCGCGGCTGTAGAGCAGGTAGTTGGGGTTGAGCTGGTAGAGGTTGGGCGCTTTGTAGGCGCGCGCCACGCCAGCCTTGAGCGTCAAGCCTTCGCCCAGCAGGTGCGAGAGGTTGAGCGAGGGGCTGAAGTTGGCCCCCGCCTTGCTGTGGTGGTCGATGCGCAGGCCGGGCGTGAGGGTGGTGGCGCGGGCCAGCTCGATGTGGTCTTCCACGAACACCGAGGCGATGCGCGCGGAGATATCGCTGCTGCGCCCCGTGGCGGCCACGCCGGGCACGCGCCCGCCTTCGCGCGCGGCCTGGGAGACGGAGTTGGGGTCATCGAACTTCTGGCCTTGCCACTCGGCGCCGACGGTGAGCACATGCTCCAGGCTGCCCCATTGCCCGGCGATGTGGGCCTCGCCATGCACGGTGAGGGTTTTGAGCTCGGCGGTGCGGAAGTTGCTGTTGGCAAACAGCCCTTCGGTGCCGCCGGCCAGGCCCTCGTCCAGGCGGCTGTTGCGGGTGTTTTCGTACTGCACCCAGGCGTTGGAGCTGCCGAAGTCGTAGCGGCCCTTGTGCGTCAGCGCCAGGGTTTGGCGGTACATGCGGTTGGTTTCGTGGCCCAGTGCGTCGAACACGCGCTGCGAGGTCGCCACCAGCTTGCCGTTGCGATCGACGGTGAAGTTGTTGGTGTTTTGCGTGTCGCCCGCGTAGATGTTGCCCTGGCGGCTGAAGGCCGCATCCAGATCGAGGCTGTGCCCGGCGGCGGGCGTGAGCGTCAGGCGCGCGGCCACGTCGCGGTTGCGCACGCCCTCGCGCCCGGCGGGGAAGGTGCCTGCAAACGGGCCGGTGCGGGTGGAGGCGTGGCCTTTGTTGATGTCCCAGGCGTCGGCGCCCGTTTTGGCGGCGCTGGCGGTCAGGCGCCAGCCCAGTTTGTCGGAAATCGGCCCGGCCAGGCTGAAGCTGGCGCGGCGCGCAGCGCCATCGACCGAGTCTTGCGGCAGGCTGTAGTACGCGCTGGCGCTGCCGCCCAGGCGCTCGGGCACGCCCTTGGTGATGATGTTGACCACCCCGCCCGCCGCGCCGCTGCCGTAGCGCGCTGCGGCCGGGCCGCGCAGCACTTCGATGCGCTCAATCGCTTCGGGCGGCGTCCAGTTCATGTCGCCGCGCGTGTCGCGCTCGCCGCGCCAGCCGTAGCGCACGGCCTGGCGGCTGTTGACGGGCTTGCCATCGATCAGGATCAGCGTGTTCTCCGGCCCCATGCCGCGCAAATCGATCTGGCGGTTGTTGCCGCGCTGGCCGCTGGTGGAGTTGCCGGTGAGGTTCACGCCCGGCTGCTTGCGCAGCACATCGGCCAAATCGTTGCTGGGCGGCGCGCTCAAGTCTTGCGCGGTAATCAGGGAGACGCCGGGGGACTGCTTCCAGGCCTGCTCGGCCGTGCCCAGCACCTGCACTTGCGCCAGCTCTGGCGCATCGGCGGGCGGCGTGGCGGCCGCTGCCGTTATGGGCGCGGTTTGCGCCGTTTGCGCGGTTTGCGCCCAGGCCGTCGGGCCAGCCATCAGGGCCGCCGCCGCGACGGCCACCGCGTGCCAAGGCCCGACAAAATGCCCTGCACACGCCATTTTGAAATTCCTATGCGCCATTTTTTTCCCCTTGGAGAGCGAGCAAACAAAACCCCTGCCAAGCGGGCCGTCGCCGCACTTGGCAGAGGTTTTCAGAAAAATCAATTATATGAATAAGAATAATTTTCGATGAATAATCGCCACTGCCTGCGCAAGCGGTGGCGGGCGCGGCGGGGTGCGTCCAGGCCCTGCATGCGCCCTGGAAAGCCGCCGCTTCAATCCGCTACCTGTGCCCCGCGCCGCGATTGCGTGCGCTTTGCCGATCCGATTGTTGATTTCTCTCATGCCATCTTCCGCCTCCCCCGCCTGGCCCGCGCTGGCGCGCCGCACCTGGTTGCGCGCCGCCTGGGCGACCGGCCTGGCCTGGGGCCTGACGGGTTGCTCCACCATGTCCACCACCACCGCATCTTCCCCTTCGCTGGAGCTGGCCGGCCTGCGCCTGCATCCTGCGGCGCTGCCGCGCTCGGGCTGGCTGGATTGGCGCGATCCGCGCTCGGGCCAGGTGTGGCGCGTCTGGCTGCAAATGCCCGAGTCCGCGCCCGGGCAAGCGCCGGTGGAGTCAGACTACCCGGCCCTGCTGGTGCTGGACGCCAACGCCATTTTTCCGCTCGCTGCGCAATGGGCGCGCTTGCAGCAAACCCGCCCCGTTTATGTGCGCGGCGATCCGTGCATCATCATCGGCATCGGCCACGCCAGCGAGGCCCTGTTCAACCCCGAGCAGCGCAAGCGCGACTACACCCCCAGCGCCCCCGGCGCGCAGCCCGCTGAAGGCGGCGCCGGGGCTTTGCTGGATTTTCTGGAGCACACCCTGCTGGCCGATTGGGGGCCGCGCCTGCGCCTGAACCCCCAGCGCCTGGGCCTGTTTGGGCACTCGCTCAGCGGCTTGCTGGTGTTGCATGCGTTGTTCACACGGCCGCATCTGTTTAACGATTACTACGCCGCCAGCCCCTCGATCTGGTGGAACGATGCCTACCTTCTGCAAGAGCAGGCGGCCTTTGTGCAAGCGCGCGCTGCCGATTACCGCGCAGGCGGCCCGCTGCACGCGCGCGTGCATCTGTCCGCTGGTTCGCTGGAGGAGCCAACCGGCCAGGCCCGCCCCAGCTCGGCGCCGCCCACGGGCCAGCGCCATACCGTGCGCCTGCAAATCACCCGCGCGCGCGAGATGGCCCGGCAATTGGCTGCCTTGCAATGGCCCCAGTTGCAGGCGCAATTCGCGCTTTGGCCCGACCTCACGCACGGCGACACCATGATGCCCGCCCTCATGCAAGCCGTGGCCAACACCGCCCGGCCCAAGGTGTGGAAGGATGCTGATTACGGCCTGCGCGACACGCGCCCGCCCGCCGCCAGAGGCAGCGCGCAGCGCGGCGGCTGAGCGCCCCTTTTTTTGGGGATGCTGTTTGCACGCATCTGCACTGGCGCGACGCCCTGATGCGCAGCGCCGTTTTCTTCTTTGTATTCAACCGCTTTACCACCGCTATGAGCCAACAAACCCTCACCCTGGAGCGCATGCGCGCCGACATCGCCCGCATGGTGCATGAACAACCCGAAGACATCGCCCTGGACGACAACCTCATGGATTTGGGGCTGGACTCCATGCGCGTGCTCAACCTGCTGCTGGCCTGGAACGAAACCGGCATCGGCCTGGACTTCTCCGAAATCGCCGAACACACCACGCTGGGCGGCTGGTGGGATGTGGTGCAGCGCCGCCTGGCCCAGATGCGGGACTGAACAACCCCCCCAGGGGTTGCTCCGCTTGCGCGGGGAGGCCGAGCCGGCCTGAAGCCTCTGATACACTCCTTTCGCTCTAAAATTATAAATCAATAGGCAAAAAAACAACCTTGTTTCGGCATGGTGGGTATCAAGCATATTTTACTATTGATTTAAAATATTGCCCTGCTGCAAGCGCCTTTGCGGCAGGGTGCGCGTTTGCCGATATTGCCCATGCCTTTCACCACGCCCCCTTCCGCGCCTGCTGCTGCCCCCGCCGCTGCCCTTTCTTCTCGGCCCTTGTCCCGGCCCTTGAGCGAAGCCCAATCGGGCCTGTGGTATGCCCAGCAGCTCGCGCCGGACAACCCCAGCTTCAACACCGGCCATGCGCTGTGGCTCGATGGCGCGCTGGATGTGCACGCCTTCACGCAGGCGGCCAACCAGGCCGCGCAAGAAGCGCAGGCGCTGCGCCTGCGGTTTGCCCGGCGCAGCGATGGCCAGGACGTGCAGCAGTGGCTGGATGCGGCCCACGCGCCGCTGCTGGAAGTCATCGACCTGCGCCACCATGCCAGCCCCGCCCAAGCCGAGCAGGCCGCCCGCGCTGCCATGCAGGCCGATATGGCGCGCGCGCTTGACCCCACGCGCGAGCGGCTGGCGCGCCAATGCCTGTTTGTGCTGGGGCCGCAGCGCCACGCCTGGTACCAGCGCGCCCACCACCTGCTGTGCGATGGCTACGGCATGGCCTTGTGGGAAGGGCGCGTCAGCGCGCTCTATGCCGCGCTGCGCGCCGGCCAGGCTGAGCCGGCCGCCAGCGCCACGCCCCAGCCCCAGCCTTTCGGCGATTACGCCGCCGTCATGGCCGAGGCCCAGCACTACCGCAACAGCGACAAGCGCGAAAAAGACGCCGCCTACTGGCGCGAGCAATTTGCCGACGCTCCCGAAGTGGCCGGCCTGGCGGCCAACCAAAGCGCCAAGGCCCAGGCCGCGCCCACCTGCATCCACCTGCGCCAGCCGCTGCCCGCCGCCTGGCGCGAGGCGCTGCTGGACTTTGCCCGCCGCGCCGACATCCCCTGGCCTGACGTGCTCACCGCCCTGACGGCGCTGTACTGCCTGCGCATGGCCGCGGCCGAGCAAACCGTGGTCGGCATCCCCTACATGGGCCGCCTGGGCAGCGCCAGCGCGCGTGTGCCCGCGATGGTGATGAACGTACTGCCGCTGCGCGTGCGCGCGGATGGGGCGGTTGGGCTACCCCCACCCCAAGCCTCCCCCGCAGGCGGAGCAGGGGGGATAAGCGCGGACACAGGCGCAGGCAGCCTGGCCGACTGGCTGCATGGCATGGCGCAGGCGCAAACCCGTGCGCGCCGCCACGGCCGCTACCGCAGCGAGCAGTTGCGCCGCGATCTGGGCTTGCTGGGCGGCAACCGGCGGCTGTATGGCGCGCTGGTCAACGTCCAGCCCTTTTACCAACCCCCGCGCCTGCCGGGCGTGCAGGCGCGGCTGGAGATTCTGGGCACCGGCCCCATTGACGACCTCACCATCGGCTTTCGCGGCAATGCCACCGAGGCGCTGGAGCTGGAGCTGGAGGCCAACCCCCAGCTCTACGATGCCGCCGCCGTGCAAGCCCATCTGGAGCGCCTGCGCGCCTTTCTGGCCGCGGCCTTTGCGCTCGACCCGGCCCAGGCCCAGCCCGCCCACATCCCGCTGGCGACCGAGGCCGAGGCGCAGCGTTACCTGTTCGAGGTCAACGCCACCGACCACCCTGTGCCTGCCACCACGCTGGCCGCGCTGATCGAGGCGCAAATGCAGCGCAGCCCCCAAGCCACGGCGCTGGAGTACGAAGGCCAAAGCCTGAGTTACGCCGAGCTGGATGCACGCACCCGCGCCCTGGCCCAGGCGCTGGTTGCCCAGGGCGTGGGGCCCGATGCCCTGGTGGCTGTGGCACTGCCGCGCTCGCTGGAGCTGCTCATCGCCCTGGTGGCCGTGCTGCGTGCGGGCGGGGCCTACCTGCCGCTGGATTTGCAACACCCGAGCGAACGGCTGGCGCGCATCGTGCAACTGGCGCGCCCCGTCTGCGCGCTGGTGCGGCAGGCCGATGCCCCGCGCCTGCTTGCCCATTTGTCCGATGGCCTGCCGTGCCTGCTGGCCGAGGATTGGCCCGCCCAACCCGATTGGGCGCATGGCTTGCCTGCCGCCCAGCCGCAGCACCTGGCTTATGTGATTTACACCTCCGGGTCCACCGGAGAGCCCAAGGGCGTGATGATCGAGCACCAGGCCATCGTCAACCGGCTGCAATGGATGCGCCAGCACTACGGCTTCGACGCCAGCGACCGCTTTCTGCAAAAGACGCCAGCGACGTTCGATGTCTCCGTCTGGGAGTTTTTCCTGCCCCTGCTGTGCGGCGGCACGCTGGTCATCGCCCCGCCCGAGGCGCACCGCGACCCGACCTGGCTGGCGCGCCTCATCCGCCAGCAGCGCATCGGCACCTGCCACTTCGTGCCCTCCATGCTGGCGGCGTTTCTGGCCGAGCCGCAAGCGCGCGGCATTCAGATGCGGCGCATCTTCACCAGCGGCGAAGAACTGCCCGCCGAGCTGCGCGAGCGCCTGCACGCCACCTTGCACAGCGCGCTGCACAACCTCTACGGCCCCACCGAAGCGGCGGTGGACGTGAGCTATTGGGACGCCCACGCCGCCGACCATTCCCGCCCCGTGCCCATCGGCCATCCCGTGTGGAACACGCGCCTGTACGTGCTCGACGCCCACATGCGCCCCTTGCCCCCCGGCGTGGCGGGCGATTTGTACCTGGGCGGCGTGCAACTGGCGCGCGGCTACCTGGGCCGCGAGGACCTCACCCGCGCCGCCTTCCTGCCCGACCCGCACCGCCCGGGCCAGCGCATCTACAAAAGCGGCGACCTGGCGCGCTGGCGCAGCGACGGCGCGCTGGAATACATCGGCCGCAGCGACCACCAAATCAAATTGCGCGGCCTGCGCATCGAGCTGGGCGAAATCGAGGCGGCCATGCACGCCAGCGGCCTGATTGCGCGCGGCAGCGTGCTGGTGCGCGAAGACCGCGCGGGGGAGAAAAAGCTCGTTGCCTACGTCCAGCCCGCAGAGGCGCAGGCAGGGGGGGGCGAAGCCTTTGACACCGCCGCCCTCAAGCGCCACATCGCCGCGCACGTGCCCGATTACATGGTGCCCGCGGCCATCGTCGCGCTGCACGACTGGCCCACCACCGCCAACGGCAAGCTCGACCGCAACGCCTTGCCCGCGCCGCGCTTTGAAGCCAGCGCCGGGCGCGCCCTGCATACCCCGACCGAGCGCCGCCTGGCCCGGCTCTACGCGCAGCAACTGGGCCTGGCCGCCGAAGGCATCGACGCCGACAGCGATTTTTTCAGCCTGGGCGGCGACTCGCTCTCCGCCGTGCAACTGCTGCTGGCCGTGCAGGAAGAATGGCAGCGCAGCCCCGGCCTGGGGGCGCTGTTCGCCCACCCCAGCGTGGGCGCGCTGGCCGCGCTCATCGACGATGAAAAAGTCGCCTTCGACAGCGGCCTGGCGCCGCTGATTGCGCTGGCGCGGCCCGCGCCCGGCGGCCAGGCTGCGCAGGACGAGCAGCAGGACGGCGTGCACCAGGACGACGCGCCGCTGTTCGTCATCCACCCCGCAGGCGGCATCTGCTGGGGCTACCGCCATTTGGCGCGCGCACTCTCGCAGCCGGCCGCCTTCATGCCCGCTGGCACGCGCGCGCGCGCCGTCTATGGCCTGCAATCGCCCGCGCTCGACCCTGCCCAGCCCCTGCCTGAAAGCATCGACGCCCTGGCGCGCCAATACGTGCAGCGCGTGCGCGAAATCCAGCCCGGCGGCCGCGTGCATCTGCTGGGCTGGTCGGTGGGCGGCATCATCGCCCAGGCGATGGCGGTGCAAATGCAGGAACAGGCCCGCGCCGACGCCTCATCCGGCCCTACCCCGGCGCTGGTGGCCTTGCTCGACGCCTACCCCGCCGAGGTCTGGCGCGCCGAGCCCGAACCCACCCCCATTCAGGCCCTGCGCGCGCTGCTGGTCATCGCGGGCTACGACCCCGACGCCCATCCCGAGCTGGATACGCAGGCCAAACTCATCGCTTTCTTGCGCCAGGGCGACACCGCACTGGGCCATTTGCCCGACGCCGCGCTGGAGGGCGTGGTGCGCGTCGTCACCGACACCAACCGCCTCATCCGCCAGCACCACCACCGCCGCTATGCAGGCCGCCTCACCCACGTGCGCGCCGGGCTGGATCACGCTGCCAAGCCCCATTTGCAATCGTCGCTGTGGGCGCCGTACGCGGGCGAGCTGGTGGCGCTGGAGGTGCCGTTTCTGCACGCCCAGCTCACCGGCGCGCAGGCGACGCAGGCGATTGCGCCGCAATTGGTGTTTGCCTGACCCGCCTTGCCTGCGCTGGCCAGCGCCTTGCACTGCACCCGTCGGGGCGCTCTCGCGGGGGGCGGAGAGTGCATAACACGCTCTAGAATCCGCGCCCTATGTCTTATCTGGTGCTTGCCCGCAAATACCGCCCGCACAATTTCGATGAAATGGTGGGGCAGGAGCACGTCGTCAAGGCGCTGTCCAACGCGCTGGCGCAAAAGCGCCTGCATCACGCCTATTTGTTCACGGGCACGCGCGGCGTGGGCAAAACCACCGTCTCGCGCATCCTGGCCAAATCGCTCAACTGCCAGGGCGCCGATGGGCAGGGCGACATCACCGCCCACCCTTGCGGCCAGTGCCAGGCCTGCCAGGATATTGATACGGGCCGCTTCGTCGATTACACCGAGCTTGATGCCGCCTCCAACCGTGGCGTCGAGGAAGTGCAAAGCCTGATGGAACAGGCGGTTTACAAGCCCGTGCAGGGGCGCTTCAAGGTCTTCATGATCGACGAAGTGCACATGCTCTCGAACACGGCGTTCAACGCCATGCTCAAGACGCTGGAGGAGCCGCCCGAATACCTCAAGTTCGTGCTCGCCACCACCGATCCGCAAAAAGTGCCGGTGACGGTGCTCTCGCGCTGCCTGCAATTCAACCTGCGTCCGATGGCGCCACAAACCATCGTCGAGCACCTCGAGCGCGTGCTGGGCCAGGAAGGCGTGGCGCAAGACCGCCCCGCGCTGCAACTGCTGGCGCGCGCGGCGCGCGGCTCCATGCGCGATGCGCTGTCGCTGACCGATCAGGCCATCGCCTACGGCAACGGCGCATTGAGCGAAGCCACCGTGCGGCAAATGCTGGGCGTGGTCGATAAGCGATACGTGTTCGATGCCATCGCCGCGCTGGCCGCAGGCGATGGGCAAGCTGTGGTGGCACTGGTGGACATGCTGCGCCAGCAAGGCATCCCCGCCGCTTCGCTGCTGGAAGACATGGCGCTGGCGTTGCAGAAAATGGCCCTCTACCAAAGCCTGCCCCGGCACAGCGGCGAGGCGCTGGACGAAGCCGACGCCGCCCGCATCCAGGCGCTGGCGGCGCAAATGCCCGCCGATGAAACCCAGTTGCTCTACACCTTTTGCCTCAAAGGCCGCGAAGAACTGGGGCTGGCGCCCGACGAGTATGCCGGCCTGGTGATGGTGTTGCTGCGCCTGCTGGCGTTCAAGCTGCCGCCCGGCGCGGGCCTGGCAGGCGGTGCAACCCCGCCTGCGCCCGTGGCAGCGCCGCAAGGTGGCCCAGCCGCTGACGGTGCGGGCGGACCAAGCGTTGCAGCCGTGCCCGCCGCTTCAGCCACCCCTGCTGCTGCCGCACCCGCTACCGCTGCTCCCACTACTGCCACACCTGCCCCGGTTGCGAATGCGCCAGCGGTTGCCGTGCAAGCCGCCCCGGCGGCATCCACCGCTGCCGAGCCTGCCGCTGACCGCTCGCCCGCGCGCCCCGCACGGCAAACAAGTGCTCCTGCCGTTGCGCCGCAGGCCGCGTCCACGCAGGCTGCGGCAGAGCCTTTGCCTTGGGAATACGCCCCCGCGCCAGCCGCCACGGCGGTGACCGTGGCGATGCCTGCTGACGAAGCGCCCGCCCCCCAAGTGCGCACCGCCGCCGCCGATACCGACGTTGATACCGATGCCGTGGCGACGCCAATAGCCCAAGCGCCTGCAACGGCCCAGGGCATGCCCCAACCAGCGCCCGCGCAAGCCCCTTTGGCGGTGGCGCAGGCGCGTGCAGCCGCGGCCCCCACGGTGGCTGAAGCCACAGCCACAGCCACA
>JAUMYU010000099.1 GCA_030528485.1 Comamonadaceae bacterium | reverse complement strand
TTGGCGATGTGGTGCAGCTTGCGGCAGGCGCCGGTGCGCGCGGCGAACAGGCTCTTGAACAGAGATGAGATAAATATCTATGGATGGGCGCGATAAATCGGGATGTTGCGGGACTGGGCGGGAAATAGGGGGATTGTTTTTTGCAATAGCCTTGCATCTACTGCAATGACATACCTGGAAGGATTCCGAGCCTTTTAGCTCAAGTTGCGGCCCAGGTATTCCTGCACGATGTCGATGATGGTTTGCTCGTCGCCTGCGTTGATGCCCAGATAGGGCCGTGCGGGGATGTCGCCCCAGGGCGATTGGGCGCGGCGGCCGCGCTTGTCCCGCCCTTGCCAGAGGCTGCCCTGGGCGGCGCCGAATTGGTGTACGGCGGCGTATTCCTGGGCGCTGCCGATTTCGATGGTTTGGCCGCGCACCTGGTGGATGATGCCTGTGGCCAGGGCCAAGGTTTCGCCTTGCAGGGGCTTGTGCTTGGTGCGGGGGCTTTTGCGCTGGGCCAGCTCGCCCTTGGGCGCCCAGGGCGTGCCATCGGGGGCCTTGGCAGCAGGGAAGCGCCGCATGGTGGATTCGGCCATTTCGCGGCCGATCTTGTGCAGCATGGGCTGGGGGTTGTCCAGCGCGGCGATGAGCTTGCCCAGCGCGGTTTGCACGGCCTGGCCTTGGTACTTGATGGTGAGCATGAATGTTTCCTACAATGATGGCGTGCCGGACATTCCCCGAAGTCGTTTCGGACGTTGAGAGAAGGGGCAAGCTCTAGGGCTTTGCAGCATGCACTCGTTGGTGGCCAGCCCCGGCACACTTTTTCAAAAGCGGCGAATCACTCGCCGCTTTTTTCATGGATGGCTACAATGGCGGCGTCTGGTAATGCCTATCGTTTGGGACGTTAGAGGAAGGGGCGTGTTGCAAAGCGCGCTGGCATGATCGTAGGAAACCCGGGCACTAAGCGGCGATTGATTCGCCGCTTTTTTATTGTTCGCTTGCCTCTTGTATGCGCCACGCTCCACGTTTTTTGCGTATGGAGTTCAGCATGAGTTGGCGCTTGCCTGCCAGTACCTCCATGGCAATCAGGTAGCCCACGCCATCAATGAGCTTGGTGAACAGCAGCACATCGCGGCCTGAAATATTTTTTCCATCTGGCTTGATGGCGTCAGGATGGTTAACCACCTGTTCCAACACACCAAAGTCAGGAATATCGACGGCTATTTGTCCCCTGTTGGCCTCGGTCTTCGAGTTGCCATGCATCTTGAAAGCATGATGAACACCCGAGTTGTCCAGGCTGATGGTGTAGCCGCTCAAGTCCAGACCGGGCTTATCTGGGGTGGTGGTTGCTTGCTCAATGCGCGGCGCACTCGATAGCGGCCCCACGTGCATCACGATCTTGCGGCCCTTGGTCTCCTGCGCCGTCTGGGCAAACTGCTGCAAGGCGGCAACGCTGGCCGTAGTTTGGGCCTCGCGCGCGGCCTGGTAGGCGGCGATGGCTTCGCGCAGGGCCCGGCCTTCGGGCAGGGGCAGCTTTTGCGCTTTTTGCTCCACCATGAACCGGATGGCCTCGCCGATGTATTGCGGCGGCGCGCCCGCGCCGATTTGCGCATCTTTTTGCCAGCCCTGCGGGGGCTGGGTTGGCGCGCCTTGCGCCGGGGCGGCCACGGGGCGCACGCGGCAGGTGCAGCCCCAGTCGGGCGGGATGCGCGGCGGGTAGTGGCTGCGCCAGAACGGGTCACTGTGGTGCAGCGTCATGCCGCTCCAGGCCAGGTGCTGGGGGCGCGGCTCACTGGCCAGGCCGCTGTGCACCCATTCCCAATACGGGTATTGGGCGGCAAATTCAGGCTCGGTCATTTGCGCCCAGCGCCCGGCGGCGTAGCTTTTGCGCAGGTTGGTGGTGTAGATGACGCGGGTGCGCCAGGCGCGGCCGCCTTCGCTGTCTTCGCCCGTCCAGCCGTGCCAGCCGTGTTGGTGCACGGCGGCCCAGAAGTCCTTGCGGAAGGCGTCGATGGACACGCCCGATTCGATGACGCGCTGCACGGCGGCGCGCAGGTCGGCCAGCAGGTCGGCCTTCATCGCGCCTGCTACAGCAAAGGCGCGGTAGTGCTCCTCGCTGCGCAAGTCGTCCCAGCGTTCGGTGCCCGCCAGGCGCAGGCGCTGGGCAAAGGCTGCGATGGCCTCTTCAAAGGCCAGGCGGGCGTTGTCGATGCGGGCATCGACGGTGCGGGCGCTGCGGTTGTCGTCGCTCATGGCCGGGCCTCTTGCTGCACGTCGTGCATGCCGGCCAGGCGCGCGGCGGTCATGGCCAGGTGCATGACTTCGACCAGGGCGTCTTCGGGCAGCTCGTCAAACGCGCTGGCGATGCGCTGTTGCAGTTGCTGCCAATCGCTGGCGGCGCTCAGGTGCTGTTCGATGCGGCGCATCCAGTCGGCGACGATGGCCTGGCCTGCCGGGGCCAGTTGAGTGGCCAGGCTGGAGGCATGGGCTTCTGTATCGCCGGGCTGCACGCCCGATGTTTCGGCGGGTGGCTCGGCAAACAGGGCGGCGGGAACCGTTTTATAAAACGCCAGGGCAGGTTTTTGTGCGGCGGTGAGTACATCGGCCCCGGCCGCGGGCAAAAAGCGCCTGTACGGCCCCAAATCCTGCGCGCCGGTTTGCAGCGGCTGCAATGGCGCTTCAGTCTGCTCGGGCAGGTCGCCGTCTTCCAGCTCGTAAACGCGCTTGAAGTATTCGGGCGAGAGGCCGCCCATGCGGATGGCGCGGCTGAGGATTTCGTCCCTTTCTGCCTGCGCCTTGCTGACCTCCTCGTCCTGCCACATCACAAAGCGCGGTGCGGGCGCGCCCTCGCCCTCGTGCAGATCGACGATCCAGCGGATGAGCTGGCTGTTGATGACGCCCTCAACCAGGCGCTTGTCGCCATCGCGGATGTCGGTGGCCACGTCCAGCCCGGCGGTGGCGCTGGCGCGGGTGCTGTCGGCCTCGGTGGACTGGTTTTGCCCCAGCAGCGCGATGGCCACCTCGGAGCGGCAGAACTTGAGCAGCAGCTCGTAGGCGCTGGCATTGCCGCTGCTGCCTGCGGCCTGGATCATCTCCACGCTGGCGTCGTCGGGGATGACGGCCACGGCATCTTCGATCATGGCCTCCAATTGTTCCAGCAGGCGGTCGCTTTCGGGCTGCGGGCTGTTGCGCGGCTGCTTGCCCACGGCCCAGGGGCTGCCGTACTTCTCCGCAAACTTC
>JAUMYU010000028.1 GCA_030528485.1 Comamonadaceae bacterium | reverse complement strand
GCATCGATGATGCGCTGCCATTGCAGGTAGCTCTCTTTGGGCGTGTTGCCGCCCACGTGTACGGCCTCGTCGCACACTTGCACGTGCTTGGCCTTGGCATCGGCGTCGGAATACACGGCCACGGTTTTCACGCCCAAACGATGGGCGGTGGCGGCGACGCGGCAGGCGATTTCGCCGCGGTTGGCAATCAGGATTTTGCTGAACATGGTGTGGAGTCTCCTAGGCATCAGCCGGGCAGCGGAACGCATATGCGCGTCGCGGGCGCTCCCCGGCGGTGGGTGAAGTTTCGGCTGCTCTTTGGCCCGATGGGCATTTGTTTTTCAAGCCAAGGATGCCAGGGGCCTTGATTGGCAAGAATGGCGACTTGGCGCGGCGCTGGGCGGGGGGCTGGCGCTGTGCAGGCGCCTGGGCGCGGCGGCGTGCATGCGGGCCAGAGGGGCGCGGGAGGGTGTGCGTCCAGCAATGGTTTTTCAAATCAAAAGAAAATCGACTTGTTTACTATCATGCCGAAATAAGGTTGTTCTTATTCTTTTGATTGGTAATTTTTGGGGCGATTTACGGCTTGCAGGCCCTCAAACCTGTTGCACCTTGTCCTTGAGCTTGTTGCTGGCGTGGAAAGTGACGACACGGCGCGCTTCGATGGGGATGGCTTCGCCGGTGCGGGGGTTGCGCCCGGGGCGGGGCGCTTTGGAGCGGACCTGGAAGTTGCCAAAGCCGGAGATGCGCACGCTTTCGCCTTCAATCAGGCGGCGGGCGATCAGATCGAAAAACGCATCCACGATGTCTTTGGATTCCCGCTTGGAAAGGCCAATGCGCTCGTAAAGCAGGTCGGCAAGCTGGGCTTTGGTCAACGAGGCTGGCTCGAAGCGATCAATGTCGATGGCGAGTTCGGTCATGGGGCGCTCGGCTGAGGGGCTAAAGGCCGGACAAAGTGGGACGGGGCAGGGCGGGCGCGTGGGGGGCGCAAGGGGCCATGATACGCGCCACGCCTGCCATGCTTGCGCGCTTAACCGCGCAGGCGCGCGCCGGTGCTGGCTTGCAGCTTTTGCACGATGGCGTCGATGGCGGCGTCGATATCGGCATCGGTCAGCGCAGCGCCGTGGCTGTCAAAGCGCAGGCGTATCGCCAGGCTTTTCTCGCCCTGGGCCACGCCGCCTGTGCCAGCGGCGCTGGCTTGGCCGGGGGCGGGGCGATAGACGTCGAACAGCAGCACGTCGGAGAGCTGGGCAGCCGTTTGGGCAGTCGCTTGGGCGCTCGCGCTGCCAATGGCTTGTTGCACTTGCGCGAAGCCGATGCCCTCGGCCACGACGATGGCGATGTCGCGCTCGATGGGCTGGTGCTTGGGCACGGGCCGGGCCTTGGGCAACTGGCGCGCCAGCACGGCCTGCCAATCCAGCTCGAGCAGCATGGGCGCGTGCGGCAGCTCCCATTGCTGACGCCATTGGGGGTGCAGCTCGCCCAGCACGCCGATGGGCTGGCCGTCCAGCAGCACCTGGGCGCTGCGGCCGGGGTGCAGCGCGGGGTGCTCGCAGGGGATGAATTCGGCCTGGGCGGGGGCGAGCAGGGTTTGCACGTCGCCCTTGAGGTCGTAGAAATCGACGCGGCGCTCGGCCTGGCCCCATTGGCGTCCGGCGGCGTCGCCATAGGCGATGCCGGCCACGCGCAGGGGCTGGCGCACGCCTTGCACATCGCTTTCGCCGGTGGCAACGCTGGCATCGCGCGCAAAGACGCGGCCGACTTCAAACAGGCGCACGCGGCTGGCTTTGCGGTCGAGGTTGAACTTGAGCACGCCCAGCAGCGAGCCGATCAGGCTGGAGCGCATCACGCTCATGGGCGCGGCGATGGGGTTGAGCAGGCGGATGGGGTTGGCGTTGCCGGCCAGATCGCGCTCCCAGCCTTCTTCCACGAAGCTGAAATTGATGGTTTCCTGATAGCCTAGGCCAGCGAGCAGGCGGCGCACGGCGAATTTGCCGCGCCGGGTTTCGCTGGGGGCTTGCGCAACGATGGGGGCCAGCGGCGCGGTATCGGGCAATTGGTTGAAGCCGATGATGCGGGCGACTTCTTCGATCAGATCGGCCTCGATGGCCAGGTCAAAGCGGTAGGGCGGGGCGGTGACGCGCAGCACTTCGCCTTCCCCTTCGGCATGGGCCACGCGCTCGCAGGGCAGGCCCAGGCGGGCAAAGACCTCCTCGCACTGCCGGGCGCTGATGGGCATGCCGATGACTTTGGCGGCGCGCGCCACGCGCAGCTCGATGGGGCGCGCCTCGGGCAGGCGCAGGCGCTGGTCGTCGATGGGGCCGACCTGGGTGTGCGGCGTGCCGCAGATCTCCAGCACCAGGGCGGTGATGCGCTCGATGATTTCCACCGTGCGGCTGGGGTCCACGCCGCGCTCGAAGCGGTGGCCGGCATCGGTGGCGAAATTGAAGCGCCGCGAGCGGCCCTGGATGGCCTCGGGATGCCAGAAGGCCGCTTCGATGTAGATGTTGCTCGTGGCATCGCCCACGGCGGTGGCGTTGCCGCCCATGATGCCGGCCAGCGATTCGACCTGGCGGGCATCGGCGATGACGCCCACCTGCTCATCCAGCGCGATGGTGTTGCCGTTGAGCAGCTCCAGGCTTTCGCCCGCGCGGGCCCAGCGCACTTGCAGGCCGCCCTCGATCTTGTCCAGATCGAAGATGTGGCTGGGCTGGCCGTACTCGAACATGACGTAGTTGGAGATGTCCACCAGCGGCGAGACGCTGCGCTGGCCGCAGCGCGCGAGTTGCTCGACCATCCATGCCGGGGTGGCGGCCTGGGGGTTGACGCCCTTGACGATGCGGCCGGAGAAGCGCCCGCACAGATCGGCGGCTTGCACCTGCACGGGCAGGGTTTCGCCCATGGTGGCGGGCACGGCGGCGATGGCCGGCGTGTGCAGCGGCGCGCCGGTCAGCGCGGCCAGCTCGCGCGCGATGCCGTACACGCTCAGGCCGTGCGCCAGATTGGGCGTGAGCTTGATGGTCAGCAGCGCATCGTCCAGGCGCAGGTACTCGCGCACGTTCTGGCCCACGGGGGCGTCGGCGGGCAGCTCCAGCAGGCCGCCGTGCTCGTCGCTGATGCCCAGCTCGCGCGCCGAGCACAGCATGCCAAAGCTTTGCACGCCGCGCAGCTTGCCGACCTTGATCTTGAAGGGCTTGCCATCCTCGCCCGGCGGCAGCTCGGCGCCGACCATGGCGCAGGGCACTTTGATGCCCACACGCGCATTGGGCGCGCCGCAGACGATGTTCAGCAGCGTGCCATCACCCGCCGCGCCCACGTCCACCTGGCAGACGCGCAGGCGGTCGGCATCGGGGTGCTGCACGGCTTCCTTGATCTCGCCGATGACGATGCCGCCAAACGGCGGCGCGGCCGGGCGGATCTCCTCCACCTCGAAGCCGCCCATGGTCAGGGTTTCGGCCAGTTGCTCGGTGCTCAAAGGCGGGTTGCAGAAGGCGCGCAGCCAGGATTCTGGGAATTGCATGGTGTGTGCTTTAGGGTTGGGCGCTGCGCGCATCGCGCGCGGGCGCATGGTCGGCAAGGCGTTCGAGGGCGGTGCTGGGCTGGGGGCGTTTCATGTGGTCGATGGCCTGGGTACATCGAACTGTGCAATGCTCAGCGGAACTGCTGCAAAAAGCGCACATCGCCGTCAAAGAACAGCCGCAAGTCGTTCACGCCATAGCGCAGCATGGCCAGGCGGTCGATGCCCGAGCCAAAGGCAAAGCCGATGAATCGCTCCGGATCCAGCCCCATGTTGCGCACCACCTGCGGGTGCACCTGGCCGGAGCCGGAGACTTCCAGCCACTTGCCCGCCAGCGGGCCGCTTTGGAACTGGATGTCGATCTCGGCGCTGGGTTCGGTGAAGGGGAAGTAGCTGGGGCGAAAGCGCAGCGCCAGGTCATCGGCCTCGAAAAAGGCGCGGCAGAAGTTCAGGTAGGTGGCCTTCAAGTCCTTGAAGCTGACGTTCTCGCCCAGCCACAGGCCCTCGACCTGGTGGAACATGGGCGAGTGCGTGGCGTCGTTGTCCACGCGGTAGGTGCGCCCGGGGGCGATGACGCGCACTTCCTGCACCTCGCCGCGCGCCAGGGCGGCGGCGTGCTTGCGCGCATGGGCCGTGGCGTAGCGGATTTGCATCGGGCTGGTGTGGGTGCGCAGGCAGTAGGGCTGGCCGTCCTCGCCCTGCATGTCCACGTAGAAGGTGTCCTGCATGGAGCGCGCGGGGTGGTTGGGCGGGTTGCCCAGTGCGGTGAAATTGAACCAGTCGTTTTCGATTTCCGGGCCGTCGGCCACGTCAAAGCCCATGGAGCCGAAGATTTGCTCGATGCGCTCCCAGGCCAGGGTTACGGGGTGCAGACCGCCTGTTTCGCGGCGGCGGCCGGGCAGGGCCACGTCCAGGCGCTCGGCCTGCAACTGGCGCTGCAACTCGGCATCGGCCAGGGCCTGGCGGCGGGCATTGAGCGCCGCTTCGATGGCCTGCTTGGCCTGGTTGATGGCTGCGCCCCGGGTTTTTTTCTCCTCCACGCTGAGCTGGGCCAGGCCTTTCATCAGCGCGGTGATCTGGCCGCTTTTGCCCAGAAAGCGCGCCTTGGCGTCTTCCAGGGCGGCGGGGGTGTCGCTCTGCGCAAACTGAGCCTGGGCCTGCTCGACCAGGGCTTGCAAGTCGGCGCTCATTGCAGTGCTCATGGGTTCATCCTCATCATGCGGATAGCCGCTTTTGGGGTTGCGTTTCGGATACGGACACGCATGGCGTGCGCCATGAAAAAAGGCTGGCGCCCAGGAATCTGCATGCAGATTCGCGAAGCCCAGCCTTGCGGTGCAAGTTCAGGGGCGGCATGCGCGCCGCCCGTTTTCCGAATTACGCCAGCTTTGCTTTCGCCTGGGCAACCAGGCTGCCAAAAGCGGCTTTGTCGTGCACGGCCAGATCGGCCAGCATCTTGCGATCGATTTCGATCTGGGCCTTTTTCAAGCCGTTGGTGAACTGGCTGTAGGTCAGGCCCAATTCGCGCGAAGCGGCATTGATACGGGCGATCCACAGTTGGCGGAACACGCGCTTTTTGGTGCGGCGATCGCGGTAGGCGTATTGGCCTGCCTTCATCACCGCTTGCTTGGCAACGCGGAAGACGTTGCCGCGGCGGCCGCGGAAGCCCTTGGCCAGTTTCAGGATTTTCTTGTGACGGGCATGTGCCGTTACACCACGTTTGACGCGAGGCATGTGCGTGACTCCTTCTGGTTACAGACCCGCAAATGGCAGCATTTGCGCCATGTGGCCGAGGTTGGTTTCATGCACGTTGGCGACGCCGCGCAGTTGGCGTTTGTTCTTGGTGCTCTTTTTGGTGAGGATGTGGCGCTTGAACGCCTGGCCGCGTTTGACGGTGCCACCTGGGCGAACGCGAAAACGCTTTTTCGCGCTGCTCTTGGTCTTCATTTTGGGCATGGTGATGTCCTGTGACTGTTTGAGATTGCGCTTGCCAGGCGTGCCGGGCTTTGCCAAGAGGCAAAAAAACCGGCCCTTCGACCATCGGGCCTGCATGCGCTTGTGGTTTTTTTCGCCCCGGCAAGGCCCAGGCGAAACCGCGGATTATACGCGCAAGAGCAGGGCTTGCGCTGGCTGCGAGTGACTCATGAGCAAGCTCAGCGGTGCCTCGTTGGTGTATCGGCGCAGGTCAGGGCGTGTTGCAGCCAGTGGCGCAGCTCGGCGGCAACCTCCTGTGGGTGCGTCAGCGGCCATAAATGGTTGCGATGCGGTTTGGTCACGATGCGAGCTTGTGGCGCGGCGGTGGCAAAGCGCCTGGCGTGAATGTGCAATTGATCCCAACTACCGCCCAGCAGCAGGATGGGGCAGGCCACTTGCCGCAGTTGGTGTGCGCCGCAGTGGCGCATGACTTCGCCCCAGGCTGTGCGGATTTGCCCGAAGCTGCCGCCGCGGGCGCGCACCGCAGCCCAGGTGGGCGCGTGGGCCACGCGGCCCAGCCACAGCGCATCCAGGCGCGCCATGCCAGTGGGGCCGGCGGCTTCCCACAGGCGCGCTAGCTGCCGGTACATCCAGGCGCCTGCGCCGCGCGGCTCGGCCGCGCAGCCCATCAGTGCCAGGCCGGCCAGACGTTGCGGGTGCTGCTGGGCGTAGCTCATGGCGACATAGCCGCCCAGCGAATGGCCGCCCAGCAGCACAGGGCGCGGGCCGGCCTGAGTGACCAGCTCGTCTATTTGTTGTGTGGCGAGTGCCAGAGAGAAGGTGTCGGCTGCGCGCAGGCCGTGGCCGGGCAGGTCGGGCGCCAGCACCTCGGCGATGTCGTGCAAGAGCGGGCCGTAGGCATGCCACTGCGCGCCGTTCAGGCGTGTGCCATGCAGCAGGATGAGCAGCGGTCGTGCGCCAGTATCAATGGCAGTGTGGCTGGCAGCGACATTTCCTGTGGCGGGCATGGGTTTACGACGCGCCCGCAAAACCGTTTTGCCGCCAGCCTTCAAAGACGGTGACGGCCACGGCGTTGGAGAGGTTGAGGCTGCGCTGGCCGGCGCGCATGGGCAGGCGCAGGCGCTGGGCGGGGGGGAAGGTTTCGCGCAGCGCGGCGGGCAGGCCGCTGGTTTCGCTGCCGAAGACGAGCCAGTCGCCGGGCTGAAAGCGCAGCTCGAACAGGTTGCGGCTGCCGCGGGTGGTGAGGGCGAACATGCGTGCGGGGTCGGGGCGTTGGCTGTGCAGGAAGGCTTCCCAACTGGCGTGGCGCTGTACGGGGGCGTATTCGTGGTAGTCCAGCCCGGCGCGGCGCATGTGGCGGTCGTCCATGGAAAAGCCCAGCGGTTCGATCAGGTGCAGGCGGCAGCCGGTGTTGGCGGTAAGCCGGATGATGTTGCCGGTGTTGGGCGGGATTTCCGGGTGGACGAGGACGATTTCAAACATCGGGCAGGGGCGCGGCATGGTGGCGCGCAATGCTGCATGATTTACATATCAAGGGAAATTGGATTTATTGACCAACATGCCGAAACATGTGGTTTTCTTTTCCTTTGATTGATTATTTTTGTTTGCGACACGGCGGCGGCGCGGGTTGCGCCGCCGCTGTGTGGTTTGTTGTGGGCTGGTTTTGGGCTTGCTTGGGGCTTACTTGTCAGCCTTGGCGCTGCGTTCCAGCAGCGGCACGGCGTCCTGGCTGTGCGAGAGCAGGCCGGTTTTGGAGTAAATGCCCAGCTTGGCGCGCGTGTCCACGATGTCCAGATTGCGCATGGTGAGCTGGCCGATGCGGTCGGCGGGGCTGAAGGGCGCGTCCTCGACCTTTTCCATCGACAGGCGCTCGGGCGCGTAGGTCAGGTTGGGGCTTTCGGTGTTGAGGATGGAGTAGTCATTGCCACGGCGCAGCTCTAGCGTGACCTCGCCGGTGACGGCGCGCGCCACCCAGCGTTCGGCGGTTTCGCGCAGCATGATGGCTTGCGGATCGAACCAGCGGCCCTGGTAGAGCAGGCGGCCCAGGCGCAGGCCGTTGATGCGGTATTGCTCGATGGTGTCCTCGTTGTGGATGCCGGTGACCAGGCGCTCGTAGGCGATGTGCAGCAGCGCCATGCCGGGGGCCTCGTAAATGCCGCGGCTCTTGGCTTCGATGATGCGGTTTTCGATCTGGTCGCTCATGCCCAGGCCGTGGCGGCCGCCGATGCGGTTGGCTTCGAGCATCAGCTCCACGCTGCTCTCAAAGGTCTTGCCGTTCAGGGCCACGGGCTGGCCTTCCTCGAAGCGGATGCTGACTTCCTCGGCCTTGACTTCCACCTCCGGGCGCCAGAAGGCCACGCCCATGATGGGCTGCACGATGCGGATGCCGGTGTTGAGAAACTCCAGATCCTTGGCCTCGTGCGTGGCGCCCAGCAGGTTGGAGTCGGTGCTGTAGGCCTTCTCGGTGGACATCTTGTAGTCGAAGCCGTTGGCGATGAGAAATTCGCTCATCTCCTTGCGCCCGCCCAGCTCGTCGATGAAACTCTGGTCCAGCCAGGGCTTGTAGATCTTCAGGCGCGGGTTGGTCAGCAGGCCGTAGCGGTAAAAACGTTCGATGTCGTTGCCCTTGAAGGTCGAGCCATCGCCCCAGATGTTGACGTCGTCCTCCTGCATCGCGGCCACCAGCATGGTGCCGGTGACGGCGCGGCCCAGCGGCGTGGTGTTGAAGTAGGTGATGCCGCCGGTGCTGATGTGAAAGGCCCCGGTCTGGATGGCGGCGATGCCTTCGTGCACGAGCTGCTTGCGGCAGTCGATCAGGCGCGCTTTTTCGGCGCCGTATTGCATGGCCTTTTTGGGGATGGCTTCGTAATCGGCCTCATCGGGCTGGCCCAGGTTGGCGGTGTAGGCGTAAGGGTGGGCGCCTTTTTGCTTCATCCACAGCAGCGCGGCGCTGGTGTCGAGGCCGCCGGAAAAAGCAATGCCGACCTTTTGGCCGGCAGGGATGGATTGCAAGATGGTGTTGGACATGGGGGTGTGCGCGAAAAAGCGGCAAAAAAAGGAACTCGAAGGCGGGCGATTCTAGAGCGTAGAGCGTGCGGCGCAGGGGCGGCTTCCGGGGGTGTGGCGTTTTGCGCATTTTTCCATATCATTGGAAAAATGATTTTAATACCATGTTGCCGAAATACGGTTATTTTTATTCCTTTGAATTGGAAATAAAATGCGGTGCATGCGCGATGTCGCTGGCGCAGAGGCTTGTTGGGCGTTGCTCGGGCGCGCATCAGGCGTTCACGCCAGCGCCAAGTCGTAGCCAATGGTCAAGGGCGCGTGGTCGGAGAAGCGTTCGGCGGTGTAAATCTGCTCGGTGCGCGCCAGCTCGGCCAGGACGGGCGTGGCCAGGTGGTAATCCAGCCGCCAGCCCACGTTGTTGGCGCGGGCCTGGCCGCGGTTGCTCCACCAGGTGTAGCAGGCGTCGGTGGCGTCGGGGCGCAGGCGGCGGTACACGTCCACCAGCGGGGTGCGGCCATTGGCGCTGTCGCCAAGCAGCTTGGTCATCCAGGCGCGCTCCTCGGGCAAGAAGCCGCTGTTTTTCTGGTTGCTGCGCCAGTTTTTCAGGTCGATGGCCTGGTGGGCGATGTTGATGTCGCCGCAAAGGATGAATTCACGCTGCTGCTGCAAGGCGTTGAGATAGGGGTAAATGCCGTCCAGAAAGCGGTATTTGGCTGCCTGGCGATCCTCGCCCGAGGAGCCGCTGGGAAAGTACGCGCTGATGATGGACAGCCGCCGCGCGGGCGTGTCAAAGCGCAGCTCCACGCAGCGGCCTTCGGCATCGAACTCGCCGCCATCCCAGCCGTACACCACATCGCTGGGCGTGTGGCGGGTATAGACGGCCACGCCGGAGTAGCCCTTTTTTTGCGCCAAATGAAAATAGCCGTGCAGCTCGGCCAGTTGGGTCAGCCCGGCCTTGTCCAGCTCGGCTTGCTGGGCCTTGAGTTCCTGCACGCACATACAATCGGGCCGGGTTTTTTCCAGCCAGGGCAGCAGCCCCTTGTTGACGGCGGAGCGGATGCCGTTGGCGTTGAAACTCACAAGCTGAAAGCGTTTTTGGGTCATGAAGGAAAGTGTGGGAATGGGCAATTTGCAAACAGCCAGCGCGGCCGCGCAGCAGGGCGGCGAAACGGGCGCACAAGCGCAGGACTTTGTGCGTTTTGCCATCGAGAGCGGGGTGCTGCGCTTTGGCGAGTTCACCACCAAGGCCGGGCGGTCAAGCCCTTATTTTTTTAACGCGGGGTTGTTCAACGATGGGCGGCGGCTGTTGCGGCTGGCGCAATTTTATGCAAACGCCATTGTGCGCAGCGGCATCGAGTTCGACATGGTGTTTGGCCCGGCCTACAAGGGTATCGTGCTCGCCGCCGCCGTGGCGATGGAGCTGGCGCGCCTGGGCCGCAACGTGCCCTACGCCTACAACCGCAAAGAGGCCAAAGACCACGGCGAAGGCGGCACGCTGGTGGGCGCGCCGCTGCAGGGCCGCGTGCTGATCGTTGACGATGTGATCTCCGCAGGCACCGCCGTGCGCGAGGCCATGCGCATCATCGAAGGCACGGGCGCCAGGGTGCACGCGCTGGCCATTGCGCTGGATCGCCAGGAGATGGCCGCCGAAAACGGCCAGGATGTGCCCTACAGCGCCGTGCAACACGTGCAAAATCAGTTGGGCTTGCAGGTGTGCGCCGTAGCCACGCTGGAGGATATCCTGGCGTTTTTGGGCAGCGACGCTGCGGCGGCCATGCCTGCGGCCCAGGATTTGCAGGCGTATTACGGCAAGGTGCAGGCGTATCGCCAGCGTTACGGTGTGTATTCGAAAGGTTGCCAATGACAAAGTCTCCCGAACGCCTGCGCCGCCGTGGCGCTGGCGCCCTGCCTGTGCTGGCCTGGGCTTGCTGCCTGGCTTTGACGGCGGCTCAAACAGTGGTGCAGACGGCCCAGGCCTCTGAGCAGCGCGCCCGCATTTACACCTGCGTGGATGCGCATGGCCGCACGCTGACCTCCGATCGCCCCATCCCCGCCTGCAACGACCGCGAGCAGCGCATTCTGGATGGCGTCACCGGCCACCAAAGCGGTACGCGCGCGCCCAGCTATACGGCGGAGGAACGGCGCGAGATGGCGCAAAAAGAGCAGCAGCGCCAAGCCGAGCAGAAGCGCCTGCGCGACGTCCAGCAGCGCGAACGCATTTTGCTGATGCGTTATCCCGATGAGAAGGCGCACGGCGTGGCCCGCGAAAAGGCCAAGGAAAACGTGCGCGCGGTGATTGCTGGCGCGCAATTGCAGTTGGAGCAATTGCAAGAAGACAAAGTCCGCTTGGAAAGCGAGCTGGAGTTTTACCAAAACGACATCAGTAAGGCGCCGCCCATACTGCGGCGCAACGTACAGGCCAACCAGCAAAACATCAAGGAGCAAGAGCGTTTCATCGCAGGCAAGAGGGGAGAGGAAAAACGCATCGATGAACAATTCGACGTTGAATTGGCCGAGCTTCAACGCCTGTGGGCGCGCTGATGTCTGGAGTCTGCACAGCCTGAGCCTCTGAGCCTGCCTGCGCCAACGCCCGCAAACTCCCCTTGCCCGCCGCGCCTGTTGGCGCGGCGCTTTTTTCAACCACCCCACTTACCGTTATCCCATCATGGCATCCACACTGAGCGACAAACTTTCGCGGCTGGTCAAGGAAATGCGCGGCCAGGCCCGCATTACCGAGGCCAATGTGCAGGACATGCTGCGCGAGGTGCGCATGGCCTTGCTCGAAGCGGATGTGGCCTTGCCCGTGGTGCGCGACTTCATCGCCCGCGTCAAGGAAAAAGCCCTGGGGCAGGAGGTCGTCGGCTCGCTCAAGCCCGGCCAGGCGCTGGTGGGCATCGTCAACAAAGAGCTGGCCGCCACCATGGGCGAGGGGCAGGCGCAGTTGCGGCTGAATGTGCAGCCGCCTGCCGTCATCCTCATGGCCGGTTTGCAGGGCGCGGGCAAAACCACCACCACCGCCAAGATTGCCCGCCTGCTGCGCGAGAAGTTCAAGAAAAAAGTCCTCACCGTCTCCGGCGACGTCTATCGCCCGGCGGCCATTGAGCAGCTCAAAACCGTCACCGCCCAGGCCGGGGCGGAGTGGTTTCCCAGCACGCCCGAGCAAAAGCCGCTGGAGATTGCCCGCGCCGCGCTCGATTACGCGAAAAAGCATTACTTCGATGTGCTCATCGTCGATACCGCCGGGCGTCTGGCCATCGACGAAGTGCTGATGGAAGAAATCAAAACCCTGCACGCCGCGCTCGACCCGGCCGAGACCCTGTTCGTGGTGGACGCCATGCAGGGCCAGGACGCCATCAACACCGCCAAAGCCTTTAGCGAAGCCCTGCCGCTGACGGGCATCGTGCTGACCAAGCTCGATGGCGACTCGCGCGGGGGCGCGGCGCTGTCGGTCAAGCACATCACCGGCGCGCCCATCAAGTTCGCCGGCGTGAGCGAGAAGATCGACGGCATCGAAGTCTTCGACGCCGAGCGCCACGCCGGGCGCATCCTCGGCATGGGCGACATCGTCGCGCTGGTGGAGCAAGTCTCCGCTGGCGTGGACATGCAGGCGGCGCAAAAGCTGGCGGAAAAAGTCAAAAGCGGCGAGAGCTTTGACCTCAACGACTTTCTGATGCAACTGCGCCAGATGAAGCAAATGGGCGGCCTCTCGTCCCTGATGGAAAAGCTGCCCGGCGAGCTGGCGGAAAAAGCCGGCCAGGTCGATATGGATCGCGTCGAGCGCGACGTGCGCCGCAAGGAAGGCATCATTTGCAGCATGACGCCCCAGGAGCGCCGCCGCCCCGAGCTCATCAAAGCCCAGCGCAAAAAACGCATCGCCGCAGGCGCAGGCGTGCAAGTGCAGGAAGTCAACCGCCTGCTCAAGGAATTCGACCAAATGCAGGGCGTGATGAAAAAGATGAAAGGCAGCGGCATGATGAAGATGATGCGCAAGCTTGCCGGCGCCAAATCGCTGCTGGGCGGTGGCGGTGGCTTTCCAAAAATGCCGTTTTGAATGCTGCTTGCCCTCCTTTTTATTTTTTAATCAATAGTTAATTGACGATCAAGGCATATCATGCCTAAACAGGTGTATTTGTTTGCCTTTGATTTGTAAATAATCTTTGCGCCATGCCCGCTGCCCAGCCCCTCTCCCTCTTTTTGCCCTGCGCTGCGCAGGCCGAGCCGTGGTTGGCTGACGAAGTGCAGCGCATCTGGGCCGCCACGCCGGGCTTGGATGCCGCCGCCCAGCCCGTCATCGAAGCCCAGCGCGGCGGCGTGCGGGTGCAATGGCCGGGGCAGGGCGCCGACCTCGGCGTCTGGATGGACGGCGTGATGCGCCTGAACCTGCACAGCCGCCTGGCCCAGCGCGTGCTGCTGACCCTGGCCAGCGCCCCTTGCCGCCATGAGGACGATCTCTACGCGCTGGCGCAAGCCGTGCCATGGGAGCAATGGTTCTCCCCCGCGCAGACCATCAAAGTCGAAGTCACCGCGCACAAAAGCCCGCTGAAAAGCCTGAACTTCGCCGCCTTGCGCGTGAAAGACGCCGTGGCCGATCGCTTCCGCGCCCAATGCGGCCGGCGCCCCAGCGTGGACACCCAGCGCCCCGACGTGCGCCTGCACCTGCATCTGGACGCCACCCACGCCAGCCTGGCGCTGGACACCAGCGGTCAGGCGCTGTTCAAACGCGGCTGGCGTGAAGACAAAGGCGACGCCCCGCTCAAGGAAACGCTGGCCGCCACCATGCTCGCTGCCTGCGGTTGGGATCCCGCCGAGGGCGTTCCGCTGTACGACCCCTGCTGCGGCAGCGGCACCATCGTCATCGAAGCCGCCCAAATCGCCTGCGGCATCGCCCCTGGCGGACAGCGGCGCTTTGCGTTTGAAAAACTCCAACCCTTCCAGCCCGCCGCCTGGCAGCGCCTGAAAGAGCAGGCCAAAGCGCAAGAGCACCCGCCCAGCGCCCCTGTTTTCGGCAGCGATATCGCTCACCGCATGGTCGATTTTGCTCAGCGCAACGCCGCGCGCGCAGGCGTGGCCCACGCCCTGCAACTGCGCGGCGGCGACGCCTTGCAGCGCATGCCCCCTTGCCCCCGCCCGGGCGTGATGCTGCTCAACCCGCCCTACGGCACGCGCATTGGCGCGGCCGGGCAAGCCGGGCGCAACTGGCAGCAGCGCCACAGCGCAGGCTTTTCCGCCCGCAGCGCCCGCGAGTTTGCCGATGGCGACGACGGCGCGGCCTTCTTCCAGCAACTGGCCGCGCACTGGAAAAGCCACTACGCGGGCTGGGTGGCCTGGCTGCTCTCCCCCGACATGAAACTGCCCGGCAAGCTGCGCCTGAAGGAAACGCGCCGCGTGCCCATGCACAACGGCCCCATCGATTGCCGCCTGTTCCGCTTCGACGTGCAAGGTCGCGTTGAAACGCTGAGCAGGCCCTAAAACCTGCGCTATGCGGCATGCGTCAATACGGGATTTGGGATTTTTCAAGAAATGCAAAGTTACAAATTGGCTCTTTTGCAATCATTGGTCATGGGCTATGCGCATATGGACATTAACAAACCAAAGTAAAAAGCCGATTGCTGCGTCTAGAATGCAGCCCAACACCCAGTCTTATTGGGTTGCTTTTGTTTTTTTGACAAGGAGTTGAAAATGAAGTTTTCCAAATTGATGCTGCCCGTTGCTTTGGCTGTTGGCTTGAGCGCATGCCTGAGCAACCCCACACCCCCCAGCCAGGCGCGCTCTGCTACGGTGGCCCCCGCTGCAACCAGCCAGCAAAATGCCGCTCCGGCGCCTGCCCAAATGGCACAGGAAATGCATTTCTCTTGCCAAAACGGCTCAGCGGTGCAAGTTCGCTATCTCAACGTCAATCAGGTGGAACTCAGGCTTGAGGGCAAGAGCGCCACGTTGAATGCAGCGGTTTCTGGTTCTGGCGAGCGTTATGTGGCCCAAACCGGCTTGTTCGGTCGCGGCGCCGAATGGCACCAAAAAGGCAAAATGGGCATGCTGAGTTTTGTGGATCCTTATGGCAATACGGTAGAAACATCTTGCCAGGCCCAGTGATTTTGGGCGATTTTTGATGATTTTTTGAAAATCGGCTTGTAGTGGCTGATGGGCTTGGATTTTCAAGCAGGGTCGCTACAGGTTTTGATGTGAGAAAGCAGCGTTTTGAATGCGCTGCTTTCTTTTCAAAAGCGCAGAGCCAATGGGCTGCTGCGCTTTTTTTGTTGGGGATTTTCCGGGGGCTGTTCAAGACTTCTGCCCGGTAGGCAGCAGGCGGTTTCAGAAGCGGCTTGCATGGCGTGCGCAAGAGGGCGAATGAGGGGGCAATGTTCATAACTCGCTCTAGAATGCGGCCCCGGCGCGCCGGTGCATGGCGCGCTTTGCATGACTTTGATTTTTAGATCAAAAGGAATAAAAACAGCCTTGTTTCGGCATGGTGTTAAAGCATCAAGCTTTCCTTTGTTTTAGAAATTGATGTGAGCTGCAGAGGCCCCGGGCGGGCCTTTGTGTTTTCTCTTTTTCATCCAGCGATTGAATCCGTATGTCCCTGAGCAATGTTTCTCCTGGCAGCAAAGCGCCAGAGGTGTTTAACGTCATCATCGAGATCCCTCAAAACGCCGATCCCGTCAAGTACGAGGTGGACAAGGAAACGGGCGCGATTTTTGTGGACCGTTTCATCAACACGGCGATGTTTTACCCGGCCAATTACGGCTATGTGCCGCAAACGCTTTCGGGCGATGGCGATCCGGTGGATGTGCTGGTGCTCACGCCTTATGCCTTGCAGCCTGGCGTGGTCGTGCCTTGCCGCGCGCTGGGCATGCTGCGCATGGAGGATGAAAGCGGCGTGGATGCCAAGGTGCTGGCCGTGCCGACGGAAAAAATCCTGCCCGCTTACGCCCACATGAAAACCATTGCCGACGTGAACGAAGGCACGCTCAACGCCATCTCCCACTTCTTTGAGCATTACAAGGATTTGGAAAAGGGCAAATGGGTCAAGGTGCTGGGCTGGGCCGGCATTGAAGAGGCGCACAAAGAGATTGCCGACGGCATTGCGAACGTGAAGAAGTGATGCCCAAGGCTTGGCTGGGCAGGCAGGGCCTGCCTGGTTTGTGGGTGTTTATTGAATTCCATTTCAATAAAAAATAGAAATGCCTATTTCATTGCCGAAATAGGCATTTTTTGTTTCTTTTGATTTGTAATTTTGGTGTGCTGCAAGGTGGGCTTTGAGACAGGCTCTCAGGGCGCCATCGTGTCGTCGCCGTGCCGCTGCGTGCGCTGTTGCAGCACGGCTTCGCCCAGTTGCAGCACGGCCAGGGCGTAGTAGCTCGATTGGTTGTAGCGGGTGACGGCGTAGAAGTTTTCCGTGCCCGCAACGTAGTGCGCGGGGCGGTTGCCGTTTTGCAGTTCGATCAAGGCCATTTGCCCGAAGTATTGCTGGCCTTCGGGCGGCAGTTGCACGCCCAGGGCGCGCAGGGCGGCGGCGTCGAAGGTGGGCAGGATGTCGGGCGCCAGGAGCTGGGCCATTTGCTCGGCGCTGGCGTTGAGGGCGATTTCGAAGTAGGCCGGTTGCTGGCTTTTCCAGCCGTGGGCCAGCAGGTAGTTGGCTACGGAGGCGATGGCGTCTTCAGGACTGTCGATGAGGTTGACGCGCTGGTCGCCGTCGCCGTCTGCGCCGTAGAGCAGCCAGCTCGATGGCATGAATTGGGGGATGCCCAGGGCGCCGGCAAAGCTGCCGGTGGCGTTGAGCGGATCGAGCCCGTTGGCCAGGCACAGGCGCAGGAATTGCTCCAGTTCCTTGCGGAAGAACTGTGCCCGCTCCAGCGCGCGGGGGTGTTGCTGGGGGTAGTCAAAGGCAAGGGTGGCCAGGGCGTCGAGCACGCGGATGTTGCCCGTGTTCTGGCCGTAGGTGGTTTCGATGCCGATGATGCCGACGATGACGTGTGCGGGCACGCCGGTGCGCGCTTGTACGTCGCGCAGGGTGCGCTCGTGCCGTTGCCAGAATTGCAGGCCAGCTTCGATGCGCGCGGCGGTGATGAGGCGCTGGCGATAGGCGCGCCAATCGCGCACGGTGGGGCTGTTGCGCTTGGGAGCGGGGGTCATCAGCCGTTTCACGCGTGCGTTGTGGCGGGCTTGGCTGAGTACGCGGCCCGCCCATTCGGCGGGGATGTCGGCGGCGAGCGCGCTGGCAAAGGCGTTGATTTGGGCGCTCCAGTCCTGTTGCGCGGCCGGTTGGCTGCGGATGGGGGCAGGGTGTTGGTCTGAAGCTGCTGCCTGGGCTTGCGCGGGGCTGGTAAGGATGGCGCATAGGCCGCAGAGCAGCGCGGCGGCGCGCGCGCGGGCCAGTTTGTGCCAGCGTTGGGGCAAGGGGCGCAGGGCTGGGGCAAGGGCGGCGCCAGGCCGCAGATGGAGCGTCATGAATGTGGGTGTTGAGGCCAGCTCAGGCGGCGCCAACGGCGGGCCAGTTCGGGCAGGGTCAGGGGCGCTTGGCGCGCGTAGCGCAGTGTGTGCATGTCTTGCAGCCATTGTGCTAGATCGCTGGCGCCGGGGCCGAAAAATTGTTCGCAGGCCTGGGCCATGCGGGCGGGCGGGGTGTGTTCGGGCAGCTCCAGCCCGGCGGCAGCGAGTTGGCTGCGCGTTTGCGCCAGCAGGTGCAGCCAGGGGTCGCGCCGGCGCTGGCGCAGCAGGGGCCAGATGAGGTAGGTCAGGCCGGTGGCCAGGGTCAGGCCGACGGCGGTGAGGGCGATTTGCTGCCAGTTCAGGCGGCGCAGGCCCAGGCTTTCCAGCAGCGATTGCTGGCTTTTCTGGTCGTAGTTGATGACCCATTGCGTCCAGCGGTAGTCGATGGCGTCTTGCAGGGCGCTCAGGCGCATCATCCAGCTCCAGCCTGCGCCAAAGGCGCTGGCGCGCACGTCGTTGCCATCGGGTACTTGGCTTTGGGCGAGTTCGATGCGCTCGGGGGCGATGGCGCCGGTGGGGTCGATGCGCTGCCAGCCGTGCTCAGGGAGCCAGAGTTCGACCCAGGCGTGGGCATCGGATTGGCGCACCGTCCACACGCCGTTGACGGGGTTGGCTTCGCCGCCCTGGTAGCCGGTGACGATGCGCGCGGGGATGTCCGCCGCGCGCATGAGGATGGCGTAGGCGGAGGCGATGTGCTCGCAAAAACCGCGCCGGTGGGTGAACCAGAATTCGTCGGCGGTGTGTTCGCCGTACAGGGGCGGCCGCAAGGTGTAGTGAAACTCCTGCTCGCGCAGCCATTTCAGGGTGTGCCCGATGAGAGCGCGGTCGGCTTCGGGCCTGGGCAGGTGGGCAAATTGCGTGCGCAGCTCTTGCGCCCAGGCGCGGGTTCGGGGGTTGTCGCCACCGGGCAGGCGCAGGTAACGGGCCAGCTCGCGCGGGCGCATGTGGCGGCCCTGGCGGCTTTGCGGGTAGCTGATGCCCTGGTAGCGCGTGGCCGATTGCAGCGGGCGGTGGCTGCTCCAGACCAGCTCTTGCGAGAGCATGCTGCGGGGCAGGTCGATGCCGTCGTTTTGCCCCTCGCCCGCGCCCAGCTCCAGCGGCAGCAGCCAGCGCAGGCGGTGCGGCTCCAGCACGGTGGTATAGCGAACAGCGGGGCCTTGGCGCTCTTGCGGGTTGTAGGCGCTGCCCGCGGGGGCGTCGGGTTGGATGGGCAGCGGGTCGAAGGCGCGCCAGTGGCGCCCTTGCAGGTGGCCGAGCACGGGGCCACGGAAATACATTTGCGATTGGGTGGGGATGGGGCTGCCGGGGGCGAATTCCATCCGCAGGGCCACGTCGCGGTTTTGCGCCAGTTGGCTGATGGCGCCGACTTCCATCGAATCGGACAGGCCGGTTTGGCCTTGCTGGCCGGGCGCATTGGGAATGCCCCACAGCGGTGGAAAGCGCGGGAACAGGGCATACAGCGAGGCAATCAGCGGCAGACCGATGAGCAGCAGCTTCACGGCCGTGAAGGCCGATTCTTTCAACGGGGGCTTGCCCACGGGTTTGTGGGCGTTGACCAGCGCCGTCAGCAGCCCCCAGAACAGCAGCACCATCAGCAGGGCGACCGGCAGGCTCTGGTTGAACAGGAAGTTGGTGACGATGCAGAAAAACGCCAGAAAAAACAGCACCATCGAGTCGCGTTGGGTGTGCATCTCCAGCGTTTTGAGCGCCAGCAGCGTGAGCAGAAATGTCAGCGCCGCGCCGGAGACGGAGGCCTGGCTGATCAGCTCGAACAGCACGCCGCCCAGCGACAGGGCCAGCAAGCTGATGCGCAACCAGCGTTTGGGCAAAGGCTTGGCGCGCCAGGCCAGCGTGGTGCGCCAGGTCAGCAAGGCCAGCGCGAAGCCGCCCGCCCATAGCGGCAAGGCGCGCGCCATTTGCAGGGCCAGGGCGCTTAGGATGAGCAGCAGAAACAGGCTGTCGCGCGTCTCGCGCGGCAGGCGTGCGGCCCAGGTGGAGAGAAAAGTCATGGCGTGCGCTCGGGTGGCGGTTCAGCTCAAGGCCAGCGCCCGCAAACATTGGTGTTTGTGGGCTGCGCCCTGGCCCGGCTCGATCTGCGTTTGGGGCAGGCGCAGGCCATAGCTCAGGCCCAGCGTATCGGCCTGGATGACCCAGGCGCACAGGCGCGAGAGCACGGCTTCGGGGTGGTGCAGGCCGGTGCTGGCGTGGTCCAGCCACAGCTCGGTAGCGCCCAGTTGGGTGTGGTCGCGCCGCACCCAATCGCCCGAGCCGGTGGCCAGGGCGGTGGCGGTTTTTTTCCAGAGGATGGATTTGATCGGGTCGCCGCGCTGGTAGCTGCGAAAGCCCTCCATCTCGAACGAGGGCGAGCGCGTGGCCGTCAAGCCCGCCGCGCCTGCGGCCTGGCTTTGTGGCAGGGCAGGGGCGTTGCTCTCGGGGGCGGGATAGACCAGCAGCGAAACGGCGGGCCGCCAGATCGACCAGACGCGAAATGCCCCCATGGGGAAGCGTGTTTCGATGGCAATGGGCGGGCTGGCGTGCAGGCCGCGCGGCAGCGCGGGCAGGGTGAGGGCATGGCCCGAGGCTTCGCCCGGCGGCGCGTCCAGCAGCAGGCTGGGGGCAGTGTGGGCGCTGTGCCCGTCCAGAAACCGCAAGCCGATGGCAAAGCGTTTTTTCCCCCCTGTGTGCTGCACGAACACGGGCAGGCTGGCGGCCTGGTGCGCGAACACGGGCGCCGGCTCTTGCGCGCGCCATTGCAAGCCGCGCAGGTTGCCGTGGGCCATGAGTACGCTGACAAAAGTCACGCCTGCAAGCATGAAGGCGAACAAAAAGCCCAGGTTGATTTGGTAATTGATGGCGGCGATGAGCAGCAAGGCGCTGGTGGCGCCGAGCATCCAGCCCGCGCCGCTGGGCAGCACATACAGGTTGCGTTGCGTCAGCGTCCAATGGTTGGTGCGGGGCAGGCGCTGGGTGAACCAGCGGTGCAGGCGGGTGCGCAGGCTGGCGCTGGGGCCGGCCGTAGCAGGCGCGGCGGCGTGGGCCAGGGCAGGATTGGGGGCTGTCATGGCGGGCCGCTCACCGCAGCGGCACGGCCTGCACCATGCTGCGCACTTGCTCGCTGGCGCTGCGGCCCGATTGCGCCAATGGCACCAGGCGGTGGGCAATGGTTTGCACAATGGTGTCCTGCACATCTTCGGGTGCGATGTGGTCGCGCCCCAGGATCAGCGCCCGCGCCTTGGCCACGCGCACCAGTGCAATGGCCGCGCGCGGGCTAAGGCCCTGCACAAACCATTGGCCTGAGCGGCTGGCCTCGATCAAGTCCAGCACATAGTCCAGCAGGGCCGGGGCGGCGTGCACGGCCAGCACGGCTTGCTGGGCGCGCAGCACATCGTCGGCGTTCATTTGCGCAGCCAAATGCGGCACCTGCTGGCGGTGGCCGTTGGAGGCCAGCAATTGGCGTTCGGCCGCGCGATCGGGGTAGCCCAGAGAGACGCGCATCAAAAAACGATCCAACTGCGACTCGGGCAGCGGATAAGTGCCCAATTGCTCGCGCGGATTTTGCGTGGCGATGACGAAAAACGGTTGCGGCAGCGCGCGCGTGACGCCTTCGGCGGAGACTTGCTGCTCCTCCATCGCCTCCAGCAGCGCGCTTTGCGATTTGGGGCTGGCGCGGTTGATTTCGTCGGCCAGCAGAATTTGCGAAAACACCGGGCCGGGGTGGAACACAAATCTCTCCTGCCCCCGGTCGTACACGGAAACGCCCGTCAAATCGCTGGGCATCAAATCCGCCGTGAACTGCACGCGCGCAAACTGCAAGCCAAAGGTGTGGGCCAGGCCGTGCGCCAAGGTGGTTTTGCCCACGCCGGGCACGTCTTCAATCAGCAAGTGCCCGCCTGCGAGCAGGCAGGTGACGCAATCGAGAATTTGAGGGGATTTGCCGACGATGAGCTGGTTGAGCTGATGCAAAACCGCATCAATCTGGGTGTGTAGCGACATGGAATAAAAATGGCCTGGAAGTAGGGGTTCCCCCGGGGGGCGGTTGCCAAACGAGGCGGCGCATTGCGTTTAACCTTGGGGGGCCGGAGCTTGGAGGCTGCTGCGTGTATGACAGCGTATGAAAAAGTAAGCGATCGTATCAGCCGAGCTGATGGTAAACCATAAGAGGCAAACAACATGGCTACAGGATATTTCACCCACAGAGATTGCTGGCTGCACGAAATGGGCCCGATCCACCCCGAATGCCCGCAGCGGCTGGACGCCATCGAGGATCGGCTGCTCATCAGCGGCGTGATGGACATGCTCCAGCGATTTGATGCGCCCAAAGCCTCGGTGTACGACCTGGAGCTGGCGCACAGCCGCATTCACATCGCCTCGCTGCTGGGCCTGGATGTGCTGATGCAGGAAGAACTGCGCGCGGGCGGCGACGGCTACTCCCAGATCGATCCCGACACCATGCTCAGCCCCCACACCTGGAATGCCGCGCTGCGCGCCGCCGGGGCGGTGATTGATGCGACCGACCGCGTCATCGCGGGCGATTTGCAAAACGCCTTTTGCGCCGTGCGCCCGCCCGGCCACCACGCCGAGCGCGATAAGGCCATGGCGTTTTGCTTTTTCAACAACGTGGCCGTGGGGGCCATGTACGCGCTGCACCGCCACCAGCTCCAGCGCGTGGCGGTGGTGGACTTCGATGTGCACCACGGCAACGGCACCGAAGACATCCTGCACAAAGAGCCCAAGGCGCTGATGGTCAGCTTCTTCCAGCACCCCTTCTTCCCCTACAGCGGCGAGACGGCCAAAGGCGAAAACATGCTCAACATCCCCGTGCCCGCGTACACCAAGGGCGTGGACGTGCGCGAGATGATCGACATGATCTGGATGCCGCGCCTGGAGGCCTTCGCCCCCGAAATGATCTTCATCAGCGCAGGCTTTGACGCCCACCGCGACGACGACATGGGCCAGATGATGCTCAACGAAAACGATTACGCCTGGATCACGCAAAAAGTGGTGGAAGTGGCCGAACGCCACAGCAAAGGCCGCATCGTCTCCAGCCTGGAGGGCGGCTACATCCCCGAAGTGCTGGCGCGTTGCGTGGAGTCGCACATTCGCGTGCTGGCCGGGCTGTAGAAGTCTGTGCAAAGCCGCTGCACGGCGGCAGTTGCGTGAAAAGCCCATAAAAAAACCGGCATCCTTTCAAAGGATGCCGGTTTTCCATATCAAACGTTATTTTCAAAAAGCCTTATGGCACGTCCATCAAGCCATAAGGATTTTTTATTTTTTCTCTTGATTTGTAATTTGGCGATCAGGCCAGCTCGCGCAGCGTCTGCCCCACAGCGTCGAACAGGCTGTCCAGCTCGGCAGGTGTGGTGGTGAAGGTCGGGCCAAATTGCAGCGTATCGCCGCCAAAGCGCACGTAAAAGCCTTTTTTCCACAGCGCCAGGCCCGCCTCGTAAGGGCGCACGATGGCGTCGCCCTCGCGCGGGGCGAGCTGGATGGCACCCGCCAGGCCGCAATTGCGGATGTCCAGCACATGGGCGCTGCTGCCGCGCAGCGCGTGCAGGGCCTGCTCGAAGTGCGGCGCCAGCTCGGCCACGCGCGGCACCAACTGCTCGCGCTCGAGCAGCTCCAGCGCCGCCAGGCCCGCCGCGCAGGCCACCGGGTGGGCCGAGTAGGTATAGCCGTGGCCGAACTCCACCGCGTGCAGGGGCGCTTGCTGGTTCATGAAGGTGTCGTAAATCTCGCTGGTGGCCACCACCGCCCCCAGCGGAACGGCGCCGTTGGTCACTTGCTTGGCCACCGTCATGATGTCGGGCGTCACGCCGAAAAACTCCGCGCCGCTGTACTTGCCCATGCGACCAAAGCCGGTGATGACTTCATCGAAGATCAACAAGATGCCGTGCTGGTCGCAAATCTCGCGCAGGCGCTGCAAATACCCCTCGGGCGGCACGATCACGCCCGCAGAGCCCGCCATCGGCTCGACGATAACGGCGGCGATGTTGGAGGCGTCGTGCAGCTCAATGAGCTTGAGCAGCTCATTGGCCAGCGCCACGCCGCCCGTGGCGGGCATGCCGCGCGAGAAGGCGCAATCGGCTTGCAGCGTGTGCGGCAGGTGATCGACATCCATCAACTGCCCGAACATCTTGCGGTTGGCGCCGATGCCGCCCAGGCTGGTGCCGCCCACGTTCACGCCGTGGTAGCCGCGCGCGCGGCCAATCAGCTTGGTCTTGGTGGGCTGGCCCTTGAGGCGCCAGTAGGCGCGCGCCATCTTGAGCGCCGTATCGGCCGACTCCGAACCCGAATCGGTAAAGAACACATGGCCAAGCGTGCCCGGCAGCAGGGCCGTCATCTTCTCGGCCAGTTGGAAGGACAGCGGGTGCGCATACTGGAACGCGGGCGAGTAATCCAGCGTGCTCAACTGCGCCGCCACGGCCTGCTGGATTTCCGCCCGGCAATGCCCCGCGCCGCAAGTCCACAGGCCCGAGAGGCTGTCGTAAATCTTGCGGCCTTCTTGGTCGTACAACCAATTGCCCTCGGCGCGCACGATGATGCGCGGGTCTTGCTGGAACGCGCGGTTGGCGCTGAAAGGCATCCAGTGCGCGCGCAGATTCAGCGCCTGGCTCAGGCCGGCAGGTTGGAAGGCGGGGAAGTTCATGAGGCATGTCTCCATCAAGTGGTTTTTGGATGTTTGACGCCTGCGCATTCTAGGGCGTGCAACACGCTGTCCATGCAGGCTGGTGACTGGCGGATTTTGAGAATGCTTCGATGCATATTGCGCCAGTCATTCGGTTGGCATTCTGCAAATGCCAAGACAGGTTGGGGTAAATCTGCTGAGGTGGATGGGTATCAGTCTTCATCAGTCATCAAAAGGCTGAAGCAGGCTTTGCACTTCACCGTACTTGAGAAATCTGGAGAAAACCTCTGTCACCCCGGAAAGGTTGAAATCATCTATGCGAATCAGTCTTTCAATGGTGAAAAACGCCCACGCAACGGTATGGCCTTCAACATTTTTATATGAAGATTCTTGCTCCACAGCATAGCGCTCAGCCAGCTTGAGTGCCTCCTCCTCAGAGGCAGCTTGCAGCAATACGATTTGCTCCTCCCAAATGTTGGAGCTATCGGAGTCGCCATTGATGGAGGAACGGAAAAAAATGGATGCGCTGTAATAGTTTCGGTCTGGTTTTATTGATGATCGTTCGATATTTTTTGATTTCATGATTTTTTATTTAAAAGTATCAAAGATATTCATATTTGGATTATCATAGATATGAATATGATAATTTTTCCCTTCGCCTCTCCTGGCGTGTTCATTTCCCCCCTGCAGGCTCCCCTGGGTAGGCGGATACACGGATTTGCCCATCTGCAAAAATGGTCAAAAGCCCCTCCGGATCCACAAAATTCACCGGATCCTGCAAGACATAGCCATAGAGGTTGGAATCCCCACCATCGAACAGAATGGGATCCTTGGCCGTCCATCTGCCCGTTTCTGCGTCGTAGTCTCTGGCGCCAAAGCGGGTCAGGCCGGAGTCTGGATCGTACAGGCCACCGGCAAACCCAAAGGGCTGGAAGCCCGGCTGGCTGTCGTGGGTGACGCGGCCCCAGGCGTCGTAGTCGATGCGCTGGCCGATCTGGCCCGTCTCGGCGTCGATGACCAGGCGGATGCTGCCCAGATGATCGGCGATCAGACGCCAGGTTTTGCCGCCCCGCAGCATCAGGGTGGGGGCGTTGCTGCGGTCTGCGTATACGAACAGGCTGCGAATGTTGCCCTGCTGGTCGAACTCGGCCAGCGGGTGCAGCTTGTCGAGAAACAGCAGGCGGTACTGCACCTGCCCGTCCTTGCTTTCACACGCAAACTATTCGGAACAAGGATAAAAACTCACTTCCAAATCCGCGCCCATCTTCTCAATTACGGAAATCACACGTCCACCAATTTCCGTCGAAAAAAATGCAACACCATCGGACGGATAGACAAAAAAAGCAACCCTAAACAATTTACTATCGAACGCAGAAAAATCAATGCCTGACACCACATCAAGGAAATCGGTCATCATTTCATCCAAGTCAACATCCTGACTCTTTTTGTAAACCATTGAGAGATGCCGATCGCTTTTTTCTACAAAAATGTCATGACTCTTCGGAAGAATAGTTTTTCCAATATTTTCGCCAAAACAAGATATAGAAATTTCTACATCCATATCACTCACCTTTCTTTTCTACCCAGGTATTAGTACAGGGATCCCAGTCGAAATGACAGTCCATTGTCGAGCACGCGAGCGAGCGAGGCTGAAGAAACCAAGGTATCAAAAACATCTCAATCATCTCTTGAAGAAAATCCATATCAATAAAACCATTTTGCTTGTTATTTATGGACTTCCATTCTTCAAAGTATGCCCGAGCATCTTCTTCTGGAACCATTTTTGTTTTTGGATCCTTTAGCGCTTTCATCTCTTTACCTCCATCCAATTTATGAAACCAATGCCAAAATTCTTTTGGCAAACCGTAAAGCTTGTCCCATGGACCTGTTCCTAACGGATCCACTCCATTCACCGGATCCTGCAAGACATAGCCATAGAGGTTGGAATCCCCACCATCGAACAGAATGGGATCCTTGGCCGTCCATCTGCCCGTTTCTGCGTCGTAGTCTCTTGCCCCAAATCGGGTCAGGCCGGTGTCTGGATCGTACAGGCCACCCGCAAACCCAAAGGGCTGGAAGCCCGGCTGGCTGTCGTGGGTGATGCGGCCCCAGGCGTCGTAGTCGATGCGCTGGCCGATTTGGCCGGTCTCGGCGTCGATGACCAGGCGGATGCTGCCCAGGTGGTCGGCGATCAGACGCCAGGTTTTGCCGCCCCGCAGCATCAGGGTAGGGGCATTGCTGCGGTCTGCGTACACGAACAGGCTGCGAATCTGGCCCTGGGCGTCCAGTTCGGCCAGGGGGCGCAGATCGTCCAGGTAGATCAGGCGGTATTGCACCTGCCCATTCTTGCGCTTGCCGATACGGCGGCCCAAAGGATCGATTTCGTAATCGATGCATTGATCCAAGATTTTCCATATCAGTATTCAATCAAAAGGTTCAAGCAGGCTTTTTGCCTCGCTTTGCTTCAAGAAGCGTGAAAATATTTCGGCTTCTTCGGGTATCTCAAAAAATCCCGTGTCAATTATTCTTTCTATTCTGAAAAATTTCCATTCCACAGTGGAGTTGTTAATGTTTTTGTATGATGTTTCTTGCCTGATTGCATAGTTTTTCGCTAACTCTTGCGCATCTATTTCTGATAATGCTCGAACAAGTATGATCTGTTCCTCCCATAGGCTTGAATCATTTGATAGTCCATCGATTGATGATTTGAATAGTATCGATACGGAAAAGTATGATTTATTTTTTGAATCTTGAGTCATTTATTAGCTTTCATGCTTTTTTTGCGTCTTTGTTTCCGGATTTGCTCAGATCAAAAACTTCTTTTATGGTTTTTTCTCTGAGTTGTGTGGGAAACTCTCTGTTGATGTTTCCTTTGCAATATTTCCCAATCCAATCAGCTGCTTTGCTGCTGAACTTTTCAATTGCTTGGCGAGCAATGATCTGTTGCTCTGGGTTCAAGACCTCCAAAATTGCCTTCAACTGATCTACGTCCCCCCTTGCGATGGCTGAGCGCAGAGTTGCATTGGGACTATCCAATGCTTGCAGCCCCTCTGGATCCACAAAATTCACCGGATCCTGCAAGACATAGCCATAGAGGTTGGAATCCCCACCATCGAACAGAATGGGATCCTTGGCCGTCCATCTGCCCGTTTCTGCGTCGTAGTCTCTTGCCCCAAAGCGGGTCAGGCCGGTGTCTGGGCCGTACAGGTCACCCGCAAACATTAAGGCTGCGTGTGACGACATGGGCGAGCTGATTGCCCCAGCCGTCGGATGAGAGTGGGCGTGGCGCAGAATGTCGGGACGAAGCCTATCTTTTTGGGAGGATCCTTCATTACTCGCGTCGATGTGATTTTTTCTTGTTTTCAATTTTATCATTCATGGTTGAAAATAGCACAAAAAAAATAATTGGAGAAAGATAGGATGCAGCGATAATTAATGATATCAATATCCTGTTTTCTGTATTTTTTAAAAATAATGAAAATATTGTCGCAATAATTGTTCCGGATATTATGAAGAATAATACTTCAAATATATTAAATCCGAAACATTTGCGGAAATTTATTTTTTGCATAAACAGTCATTTGATGTGTTGAATCTAAAGCTCACGATTTTTGTTGCTGCTCCAAGAATCAAAGGAAATGCCATCCAGCCCCCTGGCGTCAAACCTTGCCTGACAGTCGTAGACCATGCACCTTTAGGAGATGGGATAAGCAATTTCCAACCGTAATGACTCAAGATGGCTTTGCCTTTTTGAACTACATCCATGCTCGCCAGACCCAAGCCATTCCATACACTGTTGGGAACGGTTTTGCCTCCTAACTCGTACATGACTGGATGGCGAAACCATGCAGACCAATTGGCGGACTTTGGAAAAGTTGCTGCCGCAAATAGCGTTGCTGCTGTGGCATCGCTAGTTTGAGGAGTCCACAGGGATGCCAGTAATCCAGGAATGGCATATAGAGGGTTACCCGTTTGCATGTGCAAGTCTGCCCAATACTGTGCTGCTGCATCACCATAGCACTCTCCCGCATTAATTAAGCCATGGAGCAATAGTCCGCTCGGATCCACTCCATTCACCGGATCCTGCAAGACATAGCCATAGAGGTTGGAATCCCCACCATCGAACAGAATGGGATCCTTGGCCGTCCATCTGCCCGTTTCTGCGTCGTAGTCTCTTGCCCCAAAGCGGGTCAGGCCGGTGTCTGGGTCGTACAGGCCGCCCGCAAACCCAAAGGGCTGGAAGCCCGGCTGGCTGTCGTGGGTGACGCGGCCCCAGGCGTCGTAGTCGATGCGCTGGCCGATCTGGCCCGTCTCGGCGTCGATGACCAGGCGGATGCTGCCCAGATGATCGGCGATCAGACGCCAGGTTTTGCCGCCCCGCAGCATCAGGGTAGGGGCATTGCTGCGGTCTGCGTACACGAACAGGCTGCGAATCTGGCCCTGGGCGTCCAGTTCGGCCAGGGGGCGCAGATCGTCCAGGTAGATCAGGCGGTATTGCACCTGCCCATCCTTGCGCTTGCCGATACGGCGGCCCAAAGGATCGATCTCGTAATCGATGCGCTGGCCGCCAGGCAACAACACCTGGCGCAGGTTGCCCTGGGCATCGTATTGGTAGCGGGTCTGGCCCTGCGGGGACGTTCTGGTCAGCAAATCGCCAGCAGGGGTGTAGGTGTACTGGTTGTCTTTTCAGGCCAGCAGCCGGTCTTGCGCGTCGTAGCTGGCGATGGGCAGGCCGTTTTCATGGGTGCGGTTGGCCTGGCCGCCTTCTGCGGTTTGCACGGTGATGGTGCGCTTGCCTGCATCGCCGCCCAAGGTGCAGTTTTGGGTGAAGCCGCTGCCGTTGCATTGCACTTGCGCGGGGGCGTCGCATTGGGCGTTGCCAATGCTCAGCCGTGCGGTGCTGGGCAGGTGTTGGCCCCGGATGGTGAAGCGGGTGGCTTGCCCTGCCTGGGCTTGGCCGGGGGTGAGGCTGGCCAGTTGGGGCTTGGCTTGTGTTTGGCGCAGGGAGTCGCTGGGGGCGGCGACTTGGCCGCGCATGAAGTCGCGCACTTGCTCGGGCGTGGGGACGGCTGCGGCGGTGATGCCGCGCATCCATTGGCGCACGGTTTCTTCGTCTTTTTGCACATAGGTGACTTGCTGGTCTTTGCCGTCCAGGTCGGCATCGACGGTGCGGGTGAAGAAGTTGGCGGCGGCCAGTTTGTGCTCGATGGCGCGTTTGTCGTCGTTTTGCGCGCCTTGCAGGATGCGGTAGGCCAAGTCGGCGGCGCTGTAGCGCCCGTCACGGTAGCCGTCGATGTAGTGTTGTTTGCCGGGGGCGTCGGGGGCTTTGCCAAAGAGGGCTTGGTAAATCTTGTCGATAGCATCGCCGATGGTTTCTGGCGTGATGTCGCCGTAGAGGCGCTTGGCTTCTGCGGAGTGGCCGAAGTCGGCCAGGATGGTGGTGATGTCGCCTCCTGCTTTTTCTGCCCAGTAGCGCAGCCCGGCGGGGTCGCCGGGGCGCAGGTAGAAGGCGAGGTAGACGGCTTGGATGTCCTGGTAGCCGCTGGGCAGGGGCTGGGCGACGCAGGTGGCGACGGTGATGGGCGATGCGGCAGGCGCAGCGGGTTGGGTGGCGGTGCTGGCGACTTGGGCAGCAAGAACCAGAGCCAGACTCAGGGCCGCAACACTCAAGGAGCGGTGGCGTAATGGAGGGGGGATGGGCATGAGGCTCCTCCTTGATTGGTTTTGAGTCGCTCAGGGCTGATCAGCGCAGGCAGGCAACGGGCACAAAAAAACCGGCGACGCGAACAGGCGGGGCCGGGTGAGCGATGAGAGAAGCCCAAACAGGCGAAAACTTTTCGCCTGCAAGGGAGCGTTCATGAACGGCATGGCATCGACTCTCATGAGGAGGAGTGTAACAACTTGTATGTCGATGTAAATGCTGCAAAGCCGTTTTTGCGTCGTTTGGGGATCAGGAAAAACCCTGTTGGCAATTTCTGCGCCTTGCCGTCCATCCCAAACCGCTTCTTGCCCACTCGCGCCGAGACTTTGAACACGCTCTAAAATCGCCCCCTTTTTGTTTTTGTCGCCCCTCACTGCCCAGCCTGCCTTGCGGCGCGGGCTTTTTTTGACCATGTCCGATCACAGCACCCCGGCCTCCACCCCTGTTGACTACCGCAGCAAGCTCAACCTGCCCGATACCCCTTTCCCCATGCGTGGCGATTTGCCCAAGCGCGAGCCGCAATGGGTGCAGCAGTGGGAGGAGGGCGGCCTCTACCAGAAGCTGCGCGCGGCGCGCAAGGGGCGGCCGCTGTTCGTGCTGCACGACGGGCCGC
>JAUMYU010000098.1 GCA_030528485.1 Comamonadaceae bacterium | reverse complement strand
CTTTGGCGCATGGCCTCAGTATGCTCGCAGAAAAAAGATCGTGAACAGGCTCTAAGAGACTCGGATGATGGAGCGCAGGTCTGACACGATGGCCTCGAAACAGCCTGCATCCAGCCAGCGCCTGCTTTGCTGATATACAGCTTCCCACGGGGGCAAGTCATTGGGCAGCATGCGCCAGGGGGCGCCTGCACGTACCAACCAGCGCAGCGCATTGAACACTTCACGCAGATCGTGCTGCCGCTGCGGCATCAAGATAAGGTAGGGTGGGACAAAGCTCCATTCTTCATCGCTGACATCACTGGGGTACATGTCGGCACTGTACCTAAGACCCAATCCAGCACTCTGCAAAGTTCATAACACGCTCTAGATGGTCGACTGGTGGGCAGGTCACAAGTATTTCATGGCTTGCAAACAAATGAGGCTTTGGTAGAATTAAGGGATTTTAACTCTTAACTTAAGTGGGTCGGGTGTGAGTGGTGAAAAAGATAATCCTTTGATGCATGGGGCGTGGGGTACGGTAGTTCTTTCATTCTTTGCCACTTGGGTGGTGGCCGTTGTTATTTTTAATTTTTTGGGATTGGTGCTTGGTTGGATTCCGGCTTTGCTGGTAGCAGTGGTTTTATACTTTACGGCACCATTTCTTTACGCATTTATCTGGGTAATTTTTATTGCAATTTGGGTTTTTTTCTTGGTTGTTTTGGGGATTCTATATCTTATGGGTCTCTAGGAGCCTATTTAATTTGGCTATGCTCTTTGCATGAGAGCTAAATACCCAAGCGACATCAGTCCCGAGCAATTCGAGCATGTGCGCCCTTTGCTGGAGAGCGCACGCAAAAGCACCCGCCCACGCACGGTGGATCTGTATGAGGTGTTCTGCGCAGTGCTGTACTTGCTGCGCACAGGTTGCCAATGGCGGGCGCTGCCCAGCGACTTTCCCAAATGGCGCACCGTACACGCCTACTTCCAGATCTGGAGTCAGCCCAATGAACAAGGCACTAGCTTGCTGCAGCAGGCTTTAAAAAAAGGTAATTCCTAGCCTTTCCGGACCAGAACAGTTCTGATGCTCTGGATAGAAGTCTGCCTCAAAAGCTTGTGTAGCAAGGGTTTAAGGTCTTGCCCACGATGGTTGAAGCGATAGCAAACTTCGGCCAGGTAAAGGTGAAGTATTGACGCGGTACACCACGGTAAGGGTACAACCAATTTTTGGCATAACTCCAGAAGCCTTCAATGCCATTGATATGCTCGCGCCCGACAGGGCGCCCTTTCGCCTTGCGAATCATGACATGCTCACCGCGCAGCCTGAGTGTGGCATACGCCTGCCACTCATCGGTGTAGTACAAGGCTCCTTCGCGGGTATGGGCCTGAATCTGCCGCATGACCGAAGCCCGGTCATGTGCTGGGATGGGCATAGCCTTGACGCAGCCATTACGCTTGATAAGCCCAAACACAATGACCTTGCCTGCCGCACACCCCAGCCATCCACGTTTGTCCTTTCTGGCTCCGCCAAAGGTGGTTTCATCGCATTCGATGGCGCCTTCAAATGGCTCTCTGAGCTGTTCGACTTGAGCGCAACAGGTACGCAGCAGGCGCTAAAAGCGTTCGCGTGCAGCACTGCTGGCTTCATCACCAAATCGCTGTCGATAGCAGGGCACCCCCAGGACAAACAAGTCCAGCAAGCGATGCTTGACCTTGGCGGGCAGTCGTACTGAATCCCATACCGATGTCCAGCTAAAGCGCTTGCCACAGGCGCGGCATTTGAAGCGTCCGTCGCTCAAGCGGTAGTGTCTGGCTCCGCTACATTCAGGACAATGTTTCATGACCAAATCCTCCAAGATTTGGTCCGGCTTGGCTAGGAATTACCTTTTTATTTCAAAGGAAATGAAATTTTAATATTATATTTAAGGCAATTAATTTCCTTTGATTTGAAAAATATGGTGCATGCAAAAAGCACTGCGCTGGCTTCCAACGCAGGGCTTTGTCATGGCAAAGGCCGATGGGCTTTGCTGATTAGGCTTGCTTTTGCAGCATCTTGATGATGCTGGAGAAATCTTCGCCGCCGTGGCCGCCGATGCTGTGGGCGGCGTAGATGCTGCGGGCCATGGCGCCCAGCGGGGTGCTGGCCTTGGCGGTGACGGCGTTCTCCAGCGCCAGGCCCAGGTCCTTGAGCATCAAGTCGGTGCCGAAGCCGCCGGTGTAGCCGCGTGTGGCCGCCGATGCCTCTTGCACGCCGGGCACGGGGTTGTAAACCTCCAGCGTCCAGTTGCCGCCGGAGCTGCGGCGCATGATTTCGGAGAGCACTTTCGGATCCAGCCCGTTGGCCATGCCCAGCGCCAGCGCCTCGCTGGTGCCGATCATCAAGATGCCCAGCAGCATGTTGTTGCAGATCTTGGCGGTCTGGCCTGCGCCCACGTCGCCGGCGTGGAAGATGTTTTTGCCCATTTTTTCCAGCAGCGGGCGGGCGCGCTCCAGCGCGGCGGCGCTGGCGCCGACCATGAAGGTCAGCGTGCCGGCGGCCGCGCCGGCGGTGCCGCCGGAGACGGGCGCGTCGATGAAGTCCACGCCCTTGGCTGCGGCGGCCTTGCCCACTTTGCGGGCGGTGTCGGCGGCGATGGTGCTGCTGTCGATGATGAGCGTGCCCGCAGGCATGTCGGCCAGCAGGCCGGGCTGCTCGGCAGTGCCGATGAACATGCCTTCGACGTGCTGGCTGGCCGGCAGCATGGTGATGACGACTTCGGCGCCAGCGGCGGCTTCTTTCGCACTGCTTGCGACGCGGATGCCTTGCTCGGCGTGGAATTTCCTGGCCGCTTCGGACAGGTCAAAGCCGCTGACTTCGTGGCCTGCCTTGTGCAGGTTCAAAGCCATGCCGCTGCCCATGTTGCCCAGGCCGATGAATGCGATTTTCATGAGAGTCTCCTTGGTAGGGGTAGTAGAGGTGATGGGGGAAGAAAAAAATGGGGTTTAGGTACGGCCCGCTGCGTTTTTGCACCAGGCTGGGTAGCGCGCTCGGAGCAATTGCCGCACCTGCTCGGTGCTCATGCTTGGCCGCGTATCCACCCGGGCCGCTGCGACTTTGGCGCGCACCCATTCGTCGTATTGCTCCTGGGGCAATTCGCGCAAGAACCGCGCCTTGTCGTCGTGCATTGGCCCGTACAGTGGCTCGTGCATTCGCATGGGGCAGGGCAGCGCCATCAGCGAATCACATCCGGCGCATCGCCGTCGAGCATGCGGCGGGCGATGATGACGCGCATGATTTCGTTGGTGCCTT
>JAUMYU010000027.1 GCA_030528485.1 Comamonadaceae bacterium | reverse complement strand
ACTGCGAAGGTCTGCGGCAATGCGCTGGTCTGCGGCAGCAACGACTGGCTGCTAATTGGCCCCGCAAAAAGCAGCAGTCGATTTACTACCGCAAACCGAGACGAAAAACTAGGCGTGCGCATCAACTGCGGATGTTTTACCGGCGATTTCGCGGCGTTTACCGCCGCCATCGAAAAAACCCACGCCGACAACCCCGAACACCTGGCGCAATACCGCGCTTTCTGCCAACTGATTGCCACCCATTTCAACCTCAACAAGGAGCAACCATGCAAATCACCATCCACACCCTGAACATCCACCTCACCCCCCAAGAAACCACCCTGGGCGCGGCGCTGGTCAAAGCCGCGCTGGAAGAAGGCGACAAAGAGCAGCCGGAGGAAGAACAATCCGCCTGCGACCCGCAAGCCTGCCAACCCCAACCCCAACCCCGCGTCATCGGGCTGCCGCCGGAGATGGCGGCCCGACTGGCAGAAGTCATCAAACAAACCAACACCCAGCCCGCGTAATGCGGGCTTTTTTACGAAAGGAAGAAGCGATGACAACACATCAATCCCAATCCGCCGCCACCGACGTGGCCGAATTCATCACCGACTTGGACGGCGGCATGTTCGACCGCAAGCTCTCCATCGCCCTGAGCCAGGTGGCCAGCGCCGTTGTCGATCACGACAAGACCGGCGAAGTCACCATCAAACTCGGTTTCAAGCGCATCGCCGGCACGCACCAGGTGCATGTCACGCACGCCATGAAGTACACCAAGCCCACGATGGACGGCAAGGCCAGCGAGGAAGAAAGCCGCACCACATCCCTTTACGTGGGCAAATACGGCAAATTGACACTGGCCCCCGAAAACCAAATGAGCTTTATCGACCGCCAGGGCCAGATGGCCTAACCATTTCACCAACCCCGGCCGCCACAGCAGGCGGCCTTTTTCATGCACGAAAGGCACCCAATGTTCGACAAACAAGCCATCGAGGCCCTGCAAGAGGGCGAAAGCATCCGCCAGGCCAACGCCGCCATGTCCACCAGCGCCGCCGCCCGGCACGTCGTGGCGCTGCCCAGCGACTACAAACAGCACGACCTGGAGAAATTCGAGCCTCAGCGTCGCCGCGCGCGCGGCAAAATGGAAACGCCTGATTTGCAGTCCTTCGCTGACTACACGTCAGCCCACGCCGAACGCGGCGCATCCATTTTCATTTCGCCTGAAAACATGCGCGCCACTGCCGTGCTGAATCTGGGCCAGCCCGACGCGCCCGGCCAGGCTGACAACAAAGCGTGCTACGCACCCGTCACCACAGCCGCCTACAACGCGCTCAATCGCATGACGGCGGGCAAGAACAGCCAAAAGGACGTGGCCGAATTCTTGCAGGACTGGACGGAGCACATCACCTGCTTCAATGATGATGGCGAAATCGCCCCGCCGCGCGCCGTGGCCGCCGTGCGCAAAATCAGCATCGAAGCCATCCGCAAGCTGGAGAACGAAGAACAAGCCCTGCGCACCACCCGCAGCGCGTTTGAGGACATCACCGCCACCAGCAAGGAGCCGCTGCCCACGCTGATCTATTTCCGCTGCCAGCCCTACGCCGATTTGCAAGAGCGCCAGTTCGTGCTGCGCCTGGGCGTTTTGACCGGCGATGACAAGCCCACCATCACCCTGCGCGTCATCAAGCGCGAACTGCACCAGCACGAAATGGCCGAAGAACTGGCCGAGCGCATCCGCACCGCGATGGGGGCAAATGAGGTCGCCATCTACAAGGGCGAGTACCACCGCCACGATTAAACCCGCCCTGCCCCCCAGCACATCGTGAGCCGATCCGCGCGCAGGCAGGGGAAAGTGCCTGCGGGTATCCGCTCGATCAAGATGCATCGTGCGTCATCTGGCGCGCCGATTACGAGCCAGACGCCAACCCGCCCGCCGAATTCGGCGCGTGGAAATCCAGCGCCATCATGCCCCGCTGGGCCAGTCGAATCCTGCTGGAAGTGACCGGCGTGCGCGTGCAACGCTTGCAGGACATCAGCGAGGAGGAGGCCATTGCCGAGGGGCTGAAAACCCTGTCAAAAGATGGCGGGCGCACCTGGAAAAGCGGCTTGCCAGACCGCGACGGCCTACCAGATGGCGATGGCTGGCCATGGCGCGAATGGGAAAAAGACCCGCGCCGCGCTTACAAGCGTTTGTGGGAATTCATTCACGGCCCTAAATCATGGGATCAAAACCCGTGGGTATGGGTGATCGAGTTTCGGAGGGTTGAACCGTGAAAACCGTACCACTTGCACCAGACCACAAAGGCATGAAGGTCTGCTACCAGGGCTTGATTGACCAAAGCCGCAAAGCGATGAAGCGGGATCATCCGCTCCTGGCCGAAACGCTGCGCCAATTGAAACAGCACCTGACCGAATTGGGGCAGCGTTGGTACGCGGGGGATCAAATGGTTGTCGATGAGTTCCTGCAACTCTACTGCATCGAGGAAGAAGCGCGGGAAGCGGTCAAGCAGGCAAAAGCAAACCAAATTTCAAGAGATTGAGCCATGAGCAACCACACAACCGGCCCTTGGTTTGCCAGCGGCAATCAGGTTTACGCAAAGAAGGGCGACCGCATCGCCTACATGGCAGAGTGCGACGAACAGGCCCTTGCAGACGTACGCCTTATAGCCGCCGCGCCGGAGATGCTTCACACACTCCAGGATATTTTAGCGACCTATAACGACACGATGCCAATTAAGCGCGAAGAAGACATAGATTATCTAATTGCCCAGATGGACGATATTAAAACCATAGCTGCCGAGGTAATCAAGAAAGCAACAGGAGTAGAATATGAATAAGCACACGTCGGGGCCGTGGAAGGCGAATGATATTTATATTGAAACGATTCATGAGCGCAGACCCGGCCACCCGGACACTGTGGCCGTGATCACCGGACACCCCACAAAACAACAATATGATGCTCGCCTCATCGCCGCTGCACCTGAAATGCTGGAGGCGCTGCTGCGCATCGAAGCCATGTGCTCCAACCTGCTGCGAGGTGGCGGCCGAGCTGCTGAAAATTTGCATTCGTTAAGGGATGCACTGGCGGAGGCTTGCGATATTGCGAGCGACGCCGTTTTGTTGGCCATCCATGGAGTGCAGCCATGAAGCCCAACAGCCCAGAATCGCGCACCGCATTTGAGAAATACCTCAAACGGCATGGCGCAAAAACAGCTAAGGACAAGCGCGGTTCATACCTGTACGCCCCATCAGCTATTGCGTGGGACTCATGGCAGGCGGCCCTGAAATTCGCAGCGGAATCAAAGCCATGCACCCCATCACCCGCGCCGAACTGATTGCCCACATCCGCGCCACGGCCGAGCGCATGGCCCAAACCGCCCTGCTCATGCAGTACTACGGCGGCCTGGGCGAGATCGCCGAGCACGGCCGCCAAATGGAGGGCGCATCCCGCATCGTCCACGGCTGGGCCGAGGGGATCGAAAAAGAGCAAGCATGACAACGCCCACCAGAGGCGCTAAGTGCCCTTGCTGTTATGTCCGTCATGCAATCATGCGGCAGCCGCAGACAACCGCTTGCCCCCACGCCTCATTCAGCGCAAGGCTTTGAGCGCCACCTCTGGTGACTGGCAAACAATAGCCAACAGCGCCGCAGCGGGCCCCGTGGGCGTGCGGCGCTGCTGCTCCCAGTTTTGCAGCGTCTTGACGCTCACGCGCAGCATGCGAGCAAACTCGCTTTGACTCAAACCCGTTTGCTCACGCGCAGCGCGGGCCACATTCACATCCACCGTGAACTGGCGCGAAGGCGCAGCCTGCCCTTGGGCAATGGCTTTGGCCTCACCCAAGCTTTGCACCAGTTCCTTGAACAGATTCTTGTCCATTTAAAGCTCCTTGACCAGTTTTCTCAAAATGGCGGTTTCCTGATCCGTCAGCGTGTCCTTGGCCGATTTGGGGTAGGCCAGCAGCATGAAGATTTGATCTTCGGCCTTCTTCCAAAAATAAATGCTTCGGATGCCGCCGCTTTTACCCGTGCCAGAGCCTGCCCAGCGCACCTTGCGGATACCGCCGCCACCTTTGAGCAAATCGCCCATTTCCGGGTTGGCAGCCAGTGCCTGCTGAAAGCGACCGTACTCCTCATCAGAGATAAGCGCGACGATCTGGCGGGTAAAGGTAGGCGTTTCAATGAAAACCATGCGCCGATCATACGCCAATGGCGTATAGTTATCAAGCGCGCGCCCACACACGCGCTGCTTGGGGTATGATGGCGCTGCCTCGCAAGAGGTGGTGCTTCAAACACACCCCAACTAACCGGATGGGCCGCCCCGTAAGCGCGGCTTTGTCGTGCCCGAATTCCGTCAAGGTTTTGGGGCAGGTGGCCCTAGCCGTGAGGCGGGGCAGCATCGCGTTGGTTGATGTGTTTGAACACCTGCCCCACCATGCTTTCAAACGGCGTGGTGGATCAGGAAATCTCACCAACGGAGTACGACATGACCGCAGTCGCAGTCACCAAGCCAGCCCTTGAAATTATCGACGGGCACGTCACCACCACCAGCCTGCAAATTGCAGAGCACTTCGACAAGCGCCACGACACCGTTCTGCGCGCCATCACCAGGCTGGAATGCTCACCCGAATTCACTGACCGCAATTTTGCGGCGAGTGACTACACCGACAGCACAGGCCGCAAGCTGCCCTGCTACCGCATCACGCGCGATGGTTTTGTGTTCTTGGCAATGGGCTTCACAGGCAAAGATGCTGCGCGATGGAAGGAAGCCTACATCGACGCCTTCAACCAGATGGAAGCGGCGTTGCTGGCCCAGGCCCAGCCCGCCACCATCACCGCCGCCCAGCAACAGCACCTCAAGGAATTGGTCGATCTGGTAGTCGAATCGGGCAAGCAAAAAAGCCACGCCGAAACCTGGGCGCGCCTGCACCGCAAGTTCAGCGTGCCGCGCTATCAAAACCTGCCTGCCGAGCAGTTTGACAACGCCTGCCAGTACCTGCGCGGCAAACTCGACCAGCAGCAACTCTTGCTGCCGAAAAGGGCATTGAGACTGCCGCGATTGCGCGCCAACTTTTCCCGGCAGGAACGCCACAGCAGGAAACACTCCAATGACCGAGCGCCGCTACACCCTCACCATCACCGAAGCGCAAGCGCGCGTCATCGGCGACGCCTGCGAACTGCTGGCGCGGCTGGGCCTGGGCCAGTGGCCGGAATTCCTGCGCCACATGCCCGGCCAGATTCCAATGGAGTACCACAACGCCATCGACCGGCTGCTGCCTGAAATGGCGCACCTGCTGTCCGAGCACGGCCCGCAGGGCACCGCCATCAACGGCTGGAACAGCAACCTGGGCATCGGCAATCGGCATGTACCAGAGGTTGCACACATCGCCTTCGATCTGCGCGCCGTGATCCGCCACCTGCTGCTACAGCGGCACACCAGAGCGCGGACACACCAACAGAAAGCGCATGGCAAAAGGCAAGCCGCCCCTGCGCTACTCGTGGCACACCGTCACCCTGGAAGCATCCGCGCCCAAGACGCCCCACCAAGGCGGCACTCACGCCAGCCCACGCGCCCACGACCGGCGCGGCCACTGGCGCAATCTCCCATCGGGCAAGCAGGTATGGGTAAAAGCCTGCCGCGTGGGCAATGCCACCCTGGGCAGCGTGTTCAAAGACTACCGAGCGGGGATCGCTGCCGATGATCTCCAGAAATTGGAGACCCTTACCACATGACCCTGCCCTACGACATCGCCCGATGCCAGGGTGCGACCGTGCAAATCCCCAACGAGCGCGGCGGCTTCCCCTGCACAGCGTTCCGGCGTGGCTGCGCCGACTGCCAGCGCCGCACCAGCCCCGGCAGACCCGGCGGGCAGCAAACCATGATGGGGCCGCCACCATTCGTGCGCGGCCAGTGCCCGGAGCGCATAGAGTCATCCGTAATTCCCCCAATACCCCCGGAAATTGCGGGAAAAAATTGCGGGAATAGATAAAATTTTGTTTAAGTTCTTGATCTGCCGGAGTTACACCATGAAGCACAGCACCATGCCAATCATGCGCCCGGCGAGGCGCGAAGTCTTTTTGTGGGCACTCTGATGGCCTACTCTGCATACGCTATCGCCAATGCGTTCATCACATTGGCGCAGGATGGTGAGCTTGGCGGGCTGACGCCCATGAAGCTGCAAAAGCTCATGTATTTTGCACAAGCATGGTACTTGCGCGTAAAAGAAACACCGCTACTGGACGACCACTTCTCCCGTTGGCAGCATGGCCCCGTCATCCCGGCCATCTATCACGAATTCAAAGCCTACAGGGCGCGCCCCATCAAGCAATGCGCCAACACGCTTAGTACCAACGATGACGGGTACCATGTCATTGTGCCAACCGTGCCCCAACAAGATACGGACACATGGGAGCTTCTTCGAATCATCGCCAGGCACTACGGCCACCTATCAGGCCCGCAGCTATCGGCCATAACGCACATCAAGGGAAGCGCATGGGCGGCAGTCGAACCGCCAGACGGCAGCGTCATCACACATGATCAGATGCGCAATGACATTGCAGTCTTCAAAACACCAGCATGAGCGATCCCAAAAACCATTGGGATAAAGCTTTTGCGGTTGCTGCGAAAGATTTACCCAGCAACGCACCAAAGAGCAATGCGAAGACCGATGCTCCGCCCGGAAAGTCTCGCGGACGATCTTTGGCCGATGAAGAAGTCGAAGACAAAAAACACACACGCGAAATGCGCGGCGTGTACGCAAGCAAAGCCTACAAACTGGCCAAAACCGCCTTGGCCGGCTGGGGCGTTTTTCTACTGATAGCGGGCATTTCCAATGCTTGCAATGGACAGCCGATGTTCTCCGACAAAATCGTCATTGCTGTTACCACAGGCGTCACGGTCAGTGTGCTTGCTGCTTTTTTAGGCGTCATACGCGGCATATTCCCTGCCGGGAACGGCAAATAACCATCATCACCTCAACCAGCCCGCCCGGCCCACCAGCCCGGCGGGCTTTTTCACGTCCAAAACATGACCATCCAAACCATCGAGCGCGCCATCGCGCACATCGCCGCCCAAGTGCTGGGCATCGACCCGCAAGACGTCAGCGCCGCCAGCCCAATCCCCGGCAGCCTCATGCACGAAATCAATGACGAAGCCTGCCTGGCGCTGAACCTCAACATCAGCGCCAGCCGCGCCGGTCAATGCCAAACCGTGGGCCAGTATGTGGAACTGGTGCAGGAGGAAAGGGCCAAGCCATGACCGATATTTTTTGGCTGCTGTGGCTGGCCGATGTGGCGCAGTCCGTGCGCGGCGGCGCTGTATTTTTCATGTTTTTGGCGTTTGTTCTGCTGCTGGCGGCACCGCTTGTAGCCGACATTTTCGAAGTAAGCATGCGCCAAGTCATGTTGTTAATCACCACGCTCTGCGTGCTGGGATTCTGTTTCAGCCTATTCCCGTCGCCATTGACCGTCCGCATTGCGGCAGCCAGCGTAGCCGCAGAGCGCGAAGTCAACACGGAGATCGGTCAGCAGGTCAAAGACGCTGTGCTGGATGCGCTGCGTCGTGCAATGGGGGAGGGCGACAAATGAAAGCAGGTAACAATACAGACGCGGCCACCATCACCATGATCCAGATCAGTCCAGCCCAATTGCAGGACATGCTGGACAGAGCGGCCGAAAAAGCCGTGACACTCGCTGCTCGCGTCACTGGCGAACAGTGGGGCGTCACAGAGCTTGCCGCTCACTACGGCGTCAGCGTGCGCACAATCCGAAACCGCGAGCTGGCTGGCGAGCTACCACCAAGAGTCGGTCGCCGCTGGTTGCGTGCCGACGTGCTGCGCTGGGACGAAGATAGAAGGCCCAAATAAAGCCCAACAAACCGCTTGTAAGCATTGGGAATACTGAATTTTTCGAATCCGGCAAGCGGCACCAAAAAGACAAGGGCAGCCTTCATCGGCTGCCCTTTTTGCTTTTTGCTTTTTGCTTGGCCAGGAATTCCTTTGCTTTTGCGCTTGGGGCGCTTGTGCGCGCCGCGCAGCTTCAGGCCGCGCCGGGGCGGCGCACGCGGAACCAGGCGGCATACATGGCGGGCAGGGCCAGCAGGGTGAGCATGGTGGCGACGATGAGGCCGCCCATGATGGCAATGGCCATCGGCCCCCAGAACACGCTGCGCGAGAGCGGGATCATGGCGAGCACGGCAGCCGCAGCAGTGAGTGCGATGGGGCGCAGGCGGTGGGTGGCGGCGTTGAGGATGGCGTCCCATGCGGGGGTGCCTGCGGCGCGTTCGAGTTCGATCTGGTCGATGAGGATGACGGCGTTGCGCTGGATCATGCCCATCAGGGCGATGACGCCCAGCAAGGCCACGAAGCCAAAGGGTCGCCCGAACAGCAGCAGGGCGACGGCCACGCCGGTGATGCCCATCGGGCCGGTGAGAAAGACCAGCAGCGCGCGCGAGAAGCTTTTGAGCTGCACCACCAGCAGCGTGAAGACGATGAACAGCATCAGCGGCACGCCTGCGGCGATGGAGGCCGAGCCCTTGGCGCTTTCGGCGATGCTGCCGGCGACTTCGATGCGGTAATCGCCGTGGCCGCTGGCGTGCCAGCGCGCTTCGATTGCGCGCAGTGCGGGCAGGAGCTTTTGCGTGACGGTGGCCCCTTGCAGGCCCTCGGCCACGTCGCCTTGCACGGTGATGGCGTATTCGCGGTTGTGGCGCCAGAGTACACCGTGCTCCCAGGCCAGTTGCGGTTCGGCGATCTGGGCGAGGGGGATGGCCTTGCCCTGGTTGGTGTGGATGTAGGCGTTGGCCAGATCGGGCAGGCTTTGGCGCTCTTGCAGCGGCGGGCGCAGCACGATGGGGATGAGCTGGTCGCCCTCACGGTATTGGCCGATGGTTTCGCCTTCCAAAATCGTACGGGCGCTGCGGGCGATGGCCTGGCTGCTCACGCCCAGGGCCAGGGCCTTGTCCTGGTCGATGTGCAGGCGCCAGGCTTTGACGGGCTGGTTCCAGTTGTCGTTGACGCCGCGCATATGGGGGTTGGCGCGCAGGGCGGCCTGCACCTCGTCGGCGTAGTGGCGCAGTTGCTGCGGGTCGGGGCCGAGGACGCGAAATTGCACGGGGTAGGGCACGGGCGGCCCCATGGGCAGGAGTTTGATGCGCGCGCGCGCTTCGGGGAAGTGGCTGGCCATGTACTGCGGCAGGCTGCGCAGCAGCGCATCGCGCTCGGCCAGGCTGTGGGGCATGACGATGAATTGCGCGACGTTGGATTGGGGGAAGACTTGATCGAGCGGTAGGTAAAAGCGCGGCGTGCCGGTGCCGATCCAGGTGGAGACGCTTTGCACGCCGGGCTGCTGGCGCAGGGCGGTTTCGGCGCGCAGGGCCACGTCTTGCGTGGCGGCGATGGCTGCGCCCTCGGGCAGCCAGAGGTCGATCATGATTTCGGGGCGGCTGGAGTCGGGGAAGAACTGCTGCTGTACGCGCCCCATGCCTGCCAGGCCCGCGCCAAAGAGCGCCAGGGTGATGGCGATGGTGAGCCAGCGGTGCGCCATGCACCAGCCGACCAAGCGGCGAAAGCGTTGGTAGAAGGGGCTGGCGTAAACGGCGGCGTCGCTGTCATGGCTGCCGTGCCCGTCATGGCGGGCGCCTGCGCTATCGTCGTCGCCATCAGCGCGGCGCGGCGCGTTCGCGGGGGCTTTGAGCAGCCGCACGCCCAGATAGGGCACGAAATAGACCGACACCAGCCACGAGAGCAGCAGCGCCACGACGGTGACGCCGAAGATGGCAAAGGTGTATTCGCCGGTGGTGGAGCGTGCAATGCCGATGGGCAGAAAGCCTGCTGCGGTGATCAGCGTGCCGGTGAGCATGGGCTTGGCGGTGATGTCGTAGGCGAACAGGGCGGAGCGGTATTTGCTGTAGCCCTCCTCCATTTTGCGCACCATCATTTCCACGGCGATGATGGCGTCGTCCACCAGCAGGCCCAGGGCGATGATGAGCGAACCCAGCGAGATTTTGTGCAGGCCGATGCCCCAGTACAGCATGGCCAGAAACGTCATGGCCAGCACCAGCGGGATGGTGATGGCCACCACCAGGCCGGGACGCATGTCCAGGCTCCAGCGCCGCCAGGGCAGCCAGCTCTGGCCTGCCGGGCCGCTGCGCCGGTGCAGGCCCAGGCTGAGAAAGCTCACCGCCAGCACGATGGTGACGGCCTCGATCAGCACGGCCACGAATTCGTTGACGGCGCTGGTCACGGCCCGGGGCTGATCCTGCACGTTTTGCAATTGCATGCCTGCGGGCAGACTGTGGCCGATGCGCTCGGCCTCGGCGCGCAGGGCCTGGCCCAGCGCCACGATGTCGCCGCCTTTGCGCATGGAGATGCCCAGGGCGATGACGTCCCGGCCGTCAAAGCGCACGGTAATGGGGGCGGGCTCCTCATAGCCGCGCCAGACCTGGGCGATGTCGCCCAGGCGCAGTTGCTGGCCGCTGGCGGCGCGGATGGGCATGGCGCGCAGCTCCTCGATGGCGGTGAAAGGGCCTTGCACGCGCACGCGCACTTGCTCGCCATCGGCCTGCACATAGCCGCCGTCGGCCACGGCGTTTTGCTGGCCGAGCTGGGCCAGCACGGCGTTCATGTTCAGCCCCAGTTGCGCCAGGCGGCGCTGGGGCGCTTCGATGTAGAGGCGCTCTTGCTGCTGGCCAAACAGCTCCACCTTGGCGACATCGGGCACGCGCAGCAGGCGCTGGCGCACGGCCTCGGCCTGGGTTTTCAGCTCGGCGTCGCTGAAGCCTTCGCCGCTGAGGGCGTAGATCACGCCATACACATCGCCGAAGTCGTCCAGAAAGTAGGGGCCATGCACGCCCTGGGGCAATTGGGTACTGATGTGGGCGCGCATGTCGCCGACTTTCTTGCGCACGGTGTACCAGAGCTGGGGCACTTCGCCCGGCGGGCTGTTGTCGGCCAGTTGCAGCAGGATTTGCGCGTAGCCGGGCCGGGACTGGCTGTCGATCTTGTCGGCGTAGGGCACTTCCTGCAAGGTGCGTTCGATGCGGCTGGTGACTTGTTCGGCCACCTCGTGCGCGGTGGCGCCGGGCCAGTAGGCCTGGATGACCATGACGCGGAAGGTAAAGGGCGGGTCTTCGTCCTGCCCGAGCTGGAAGTAGGCCAGGCTGCCCAGCAGCATCAGCACCGCCAGCAGGTAGCGCGTCAGCGCCGGGTGCTCCAGCGCCCAGCGCGAGAGGTTGTGGCGCGAAACCGGGGGGCTGGGGCTGCTCATGGGCGCTCCTTGCCGTCGGGCGCGGAGGCATTGGCGGCGTCGGAGTTTTCGGCGGCGCGGCCTGCGCCGGCGTGGGGGTTGCCTTCGTACACGCGCACCAGCTCGCCCGCCTGCACCACATGCGTGCCGGTGCTGACCACGCGCTCGCCCTCGCGCAGGCCGCTGCGCACGATCCAGCCGCCGGGGGCGGGGCCTTCGAGCGCGACTTCCCGCTCGGCTAGTGTGCCGCTGCTGCCGTCGCCCTGGGGCTGGAATACCCAGACGGCATCGCGCCCGGCCTGGTTGCGCCAGATGGCCGTGCCGGGCAGGTGGATGACGGGGGCGCTGTCGCTGGCCGCCTGCGGCCAGATGACGGTGACGGTCGCACCCAGCGGCGGCTGGCGCGCGCCGAGGATTTCCACCTTCACGGCAAAGGTGCGGGTGGCCGGGTCGGCGCTGGCGGCGATTTCGCGCACTCGGGCGGGCAGCAAGGGCTGGGGCTGCTCGCCCCAGGCGCGCACCTGCACCTGCTGGCCGGGGCGCACCTGGGCCAGGCGCTGTTCGGGCACGGCAAAGCTGACGTCGCGCTGGCCGTCCAGCGCCAGGCGCACGACGGGTGTGCCTGCGGCAACCACCTGGCCCGGCTCGGCCAGCGTGGCGGTGACGATGGCATCGGCATCGGCCACCAGGCGGGTGTATCCGGTCTGGTTGCCCTGGGCGGCCAGTTGCGCCTGGGCCTGGGCCACGCGCGATTGCGCGGCTTTGAGCGCGGCGCGGCGGCGATCCAGCTCGGCGGCGCTGATGAAGTTTTGCGCCCGCAGTTCTTCAAAGCGTTTGAGGTCGGCGGCTTGCAGGTCGCGCTCGGTGACGGCGGCGCGCAATTGGGCTGCGACCGCAGCGGCGGAGAGGTGGTAATCGCTGGCATCCAGCTTCGCCAGCAATTGGCCTTTGCGCACGGCCTGGCCCATCGCCACGGGGCGCTCGAGCAGCTTGCCCGCCACGCGAAAGCCCAGCGTGGTTTCGCTGCGGGCGGTGACGACGCCTGCGTATTCCGTGCGCGCCACTTTCGGGGAAGCGCCTGCGGTGAGCAGTTTGACGGAGCGCACCACAGGGGGTGTTGGCTCGGGCCTGCTGCAAGCGCCCAGCAGGGCCAGCAGCACGGCGGCGGCCAGCATGGCGGGCCAGCGGGCCAGGGTGTGCAAATCGGAAGGCATGGGGTCAGGGGGCAATGGGGCGCAACGGAGCAGGCGAAGGCGGTTGGGCAAGAGGGTTGAATTACAAATCAATGTAAATTCAATTCAATGTCTATATTGCCGTAACAAGGTGGTTTTATTTCTTTTTGATTTGTAATGAAAGGCTATTCCGGTGCTGCCGGCGTGCTCTGGCGCTGCTGGGCGCGCTGGATCCACTGGAACAGCTCGCGGTAGGCTTTGCCCTTGCGCGGGGCCTGGCCTTGGCTGACGCTGGCGGCGTCGATGCCGGCGGCATCTTTGCGGGCCTGGCGGATGAGGGCGCGCAGGGGCTGGATTTCGTCGTCGGGGTGCGCTTGCAGCCATTGCGCCAGCGCGGCATCGTCGGCAATCAGGCGCTCGCGCCACTGCTCGGCCCAGTGCAGGGCCTGGGTTTGCTCGGCGCTGCCCTGGCGCTGCACGTCCAGCGCGTCGCGGATGGCAGCAATTTCCTCCTCGTCCAGGCGGCGCATGAGTTTGCCCACGTATTGCAGTTGGCGGCGACGGCCTTCGAAGTCGCTGATGCGGCGCACTTCGGCCAGGGCGTCGGTCAATTCTTCGTCCAGTTGCAGGGCGTCAAACAGGTCGCTGCGCAGGCCCAGCAGTTCCTCGCCCAGGGCTTGCAGGGCCTGGCTTTCGCGTTTCTTGTCGCTTTTGCTGGTGTCGCGGCCTTTGAGTTCGGCCTTGAATTGCAGGTCTTCTTCGCTGCCTTGGGCAATGAATTGGCCGCGCACGAAGTAGCCTTTGCGGGGTTTTCTGCTCATAAAAGAAAAGAAGGGAAGGGGGCAAGGCCCGGTGCCGGGCATGCGCAAAGAGGGGGGAGGAAACAGGCCGCCTGGCGGCGGCCCAGGGGCGGCGGCGCAGGCGGCCAAGTATCATACCGGCCATGAAAAAGCACTCCAGCAAGCCCTTGCCTGCCGCCGCGCAGGCTGCCGCCCCAACCCATTCCTCCCCCCAGAAAACAGCCCAAAAAAGCGCCCGAAGCCCCGCCCGCAAGCGCGCCCCGGCGGCTGAACCGGCGCCTTTCAATCCCTTTGCCTACACGCGCGAGCAGTTTCAGGCGCTGACGCACCAGGCCCTGGCGCATGCCAGGCGGCTGGGCGCCAGCGATGCGGCGGTGGAGGTTTCCGAGGGCAGTGGCCTGTCCGTGAGCGTGCGCATGGGCGAGCTGGAGACGGTGGAGCGTAACCGCGACAAGGGCCTGGGGGTGACGGTGTATCTGGGCCAGCGCCGGGGCAATGCCAGCACGTCGGATTTCTCCGAGGAGGCCATCGCCCGCACCGTGCAGGCCGCTTACGACATCGCCCGCTATACGGCGGAAGATCCGCACGCGGGCCTGGCCGATGCGGCCGATATCGCCGCGCCGGGCACGCATCTGGATCTGGATCTCTACCATCCCTGGGCGATTGGCAGCGAGGAGGCCGCCGCGCTGGCGCTGCGTTGCGAGCAGGCCGCGCTGGAGACCGACTGCCGCATCACCAACAGCGAGGGGGCATCCGTCTCGGCCCAGCACAGCCATTTCTATGCGGCGTACACCAACGGCTTCGAGGGTGGCTACGCCAGCTCGCGCCACGGCATTTCGGTCGCGCCCATTGCGGGCAAGGGCGAGGGCATGCAGCGCGATTACTGGTATAGCTCCATGCGCGACGCCCAGCGCCTGGCGCGGCCCGAGGCGGTGGGCCGCTATGCGGCCGAGCGTGCGCTCTCGCGCCTGGACAGCCGGCGCATTGCTACGCGCCAGTGCCCGGTGCTGTTCGAGTCGCCGCTGGCGGCGGGGCTGCTGGGGGCGTTTGCCCAGGCCATCAACGGCGGCGCGCTGTACCGCCAAAGCAGTTTTCTGATGGATTCGCTGGGCAAACAGGTCTTCCCCGCTCATGTGGAGGTGGAGGAAAACCCCTTCCTCCTCGGCGGCAAGGGCAGCGCGCCCTTCGATGCCGAGGGCGTGCGCGTGCAGCCGCGCAAACTGGTGCGCGACGGGCGCGTGCAGGGCTATTTGCTCTCCAGCTACACCGCGCGCAAGCTGGGCATGCGCACCACGGGCAATGCGGGCGGCTCGCACAACCTCACGCTCAATTCCAAACTCACCCAGGCCGATGACGAGCTGCCCGCCATGCTGCAAAAGCTGGGCACGGGCCTGTTCGTGATCGAGCTGATGGGGCAGGGCGTGAACGCCGTCACGGGCGACTATTCGCGCGGCGCCAGCGGCTTTTGGGTGGAAAACGGCGAGATTGCCTACCCCGTGCAGGAAATCACCATCGCGGGAAACCTCAAAGAGATGTTCATGGGCATTGCCGCCATCGGCGCGGACGCTTACAACTACGGCGCCAAGACCACCGGTTCCGTGCTGATCGAGCGGATGACCATCGCGGGGGGCTGAGCAGGCTCTGGGGCAGATCCCGCCCTTGGTGGCCCTTGCTGCGCACGCTTGATGAAGGGGACACAGCAGCATGTCCGCCGCCGTTTTTTCCCAGCTTTCCCGGCTTTTTCAGCGCCTGGCGGGCTATGGGGGCCGCGCCCCGGCGTTATTGCTGGCCCTGGCTTTGGGCATGGCCTGGCAATGGCAGCAGCCCCGGCTGTGGCCGCTGGTGGTGTATGCCGGGCTGCTGGCGGCCTGTGGCGCGGCGGGGCTGGCGTGCCTGCTCTGGCGGCGGGGCATGGCATCGGCGCCCGAGGGGGCTGCGGCTCCTGCGAGGTTTTTTTCTCCCCCATCCATCAGCGGTGTGCTGTTGTGCCTGGCGGCGCTGGGCGCGGGCTTTGCCTGGCCCGGGTTGCGCGCGGCTTGGGTGGAACGTGCCGCATTGCCGCCTGCGTGGGCCGGGCAGGAAGTGGATGTAATCGGCGTGGTGGCGGCCATGCCGCGCTGGCAGGCCGATGGCGTGCGCTTTCGCTTGCAGCCGGAATCGGCTCAATGGGCAGATACGGCGGAAACACCCAAGGGGCCGGTGGCGCTGGTGCAGCGGCTGGATGTGGCCTGGTATGGCGAGCGCGCGCCAGCGCAAAGCGCGCAGGCTGCCCCAGCGCACGGCGGATCGCCGCCAGGCGCGCCGATCCAAACAAATCAAACGAATCAAACAAATCCAGCCGGCCAAACGCCCAACGCACAGCCAGCGCCGCGCCCGTCTGCCGCCCCCATTGCTGCCTTGCAGGCGGGTGATCGGGTGCGGTTGCGGCTGCGTTTGCGCATGCCTGCGGGGCGGCTCAATCCGGGGCTGTTCGACTATGAGCAATGGTTGTGGCTGCAAGGCGTGCAGGCCACGGCGGTGGTGCGCGATGGGGGCGAGGCGGCGTTGCTGGGCGACTCGGGCCGCTACCGGGTCGAGCGCCGGCGTCAGCGGGTGCGCGATCGCATCCTGGCGCGCCTGGGCGGGGCGGGCGCAGCGGCGCAGGCCGATCCGCTGGCCCAGCGCAGCGCGGCCGTGCTGGCGGCTTTGGTCACGGGCGATCAGCGCAGCATTGAGGCGGGCGACTGGGAGGTTTTCCGCATCACCGGCGTCAGCCATTTGATGGCCATTTCCGGCCTGCACATCACCATGTTCGCGTGGCTGGCGATGGGGCTGCTCAACCGCTTGTGGCGGCAATGGCCGCTGGCCATGCGGCTGGCGGCGGCGCCCACGGCCGCGCAGTGGGGCGGGCTGGCGCTGGCGTGTGCGTATGCCGTCTTCAGCGGCTGGCAGTTGCCCGCCCAACGCACGATATGGATGCTGGCCACCGTGGTGGCGTTGCGCACCTGGGGCGTGCGCTGGCCCTGGCATGCCACGCTGGCGCTGGCGGCGGCCGTGGTGTTGGTGATCGACCCCTGGGCTTTGCAACAGGCCGGGTTTTGGCTGAGCTTTGTGGCGGTGGCGGTGCTGCTGCGGCTGGCGCCCGAGCCAGCCAGCGTGGCGGGCGCGCAGCAGTGGGCGGGGGCGTTGGCGTCAGCGCGCAATGCCGGTGTGGCGATGCTCTCGGAGGAGCGGGCCGGTACTGTGGTGCCTGCCAGGCAAGGCCGCAGTGCCGGCACGGCGTTGCGCCCCCGCCGCCCGATTGGGTTGGGGGCTTGGGTGCGGGAACTGGGGCTGGGCCTGGGGCGCAAGGCGCTGGCCTTGTGGCGGCTGCAATGGCGGCTTTCTCTGGCGCTGATGCCGCTGACCATCGCCTTGTTCGGGCAAGTCAGTTGGGTGGGTTTGCTGGCCAATATGGTGGCGATTCCGCTGGTGACGCTGTGGGTGACGCCGTTGGCCTTGCTGGCTGCCGTGGTCGAGCCGCTGCTGCCGCTGGCGGGCTGGTCGATGCAAGGCTTGCTGCAATGCCTGCAATGGATGGCGAGCTGGCCCCATGCCGCCAGCCATTGGCCGCAGTTGCCCTTGCTTTGGGCGGCGCTGGGTTTGGCGGGCGCGGCTTTGGCGATCAGCCGTTTGCCGCCCTGGCTGCGCGTGCACGGGGGGCTGTGGCTGGCGGCCGCGCTGCTGTGGCGTCCGAGCGTGCCAGCGCCGGGGCAGTTCCAGGTTGTGGCGCTGGACGTGGGGCAGGGCGCGGCCGTGCTGGTGCGCACGCACGGCCATAGCTTTCTCTACGACGCGGGGCCGCGCTACGGCCCCGGCAGCGATGCGGGGCGGAGCGTGATCGTGCCGTTTTTGCAGGCGCAGGGCTGGCGCTTACAGGGCCTGGCGCTCAGCCATGCCGATAGCGACCACATTGGCGGCGCTGCGGCAGTGCTGGCCTACGGCGTTGATGGGCCGGTGTATGCCTCGTTCGCCCCCGGCGCGCTGGCGCACACGGGCGCTGCGGCGGCCAATTGGCGGCTGTGCCACGCAGGCGTGGCCTGGCAGTGGGATGGCGTGCGTTTTGCCTTTTTGGCCCCGCCCGAGCAAGCGTTGCAGCGCCGTTTGCAGGCGGCGCAAACGCCTGCGGGTGCGCTGGCCGCCAGCGGCGCGCGCAATGCCTATAGCTGCGTGCTGTACGTGCAGGCCAGCGATGGGCGCGCGGCCTTGCTCACGGGCGATATCGGCTGGTTGCAGGAGATGGAGCTGCGCCTGCAATACGGCGAGAGCTTGCGCGCCGACTGGCTGCTGGCGCCGCACCACGGCAGCCGCAGTTCTTCCTCGCAGGCGTTTTTGCAGGTCGTGCAGCCCCGGCATGCCGTGGCCCAGGCGGGCTATCGCAACCGCTTCGGGCATCCGCATGCCCAGGTGGTGCAGCGCTATCAGGCGGCGGGCGTGGCCCTGCGCAGCTCGGCCCAGTGCGGGGCGATGGCCTGGCGCTCGCAGCGCCCCGAGGCGCTGGACTGCATGCGCCAGGATGCGCCGCGTTATTGGCGTCGTGGGATTGATTAATTTTATAAATCAAAAGGAAATAAAAAATGCCTGTTTCTGCATAGTGGTATTCAAATCGAATTCAGTTTGATTTGTAATATTGTGAAATGCCACAGGGCGTGTGGCGACGGTACTTAGCGCGGTGGGGCGAAGCATTGCGCTAGGATGGGCGCCTTTTCGTGACTTCCGCCGCCATGATGGGCTGCGCCACAACACAGGCGCGCCACGCCCCAAAAGGGCCGACACGTGCGGCAAAAGGTATGCAAAAAACATTCAGCCTCTCACTTACACGCCATCTCTTTGGCTTCGCCCGTTTACATGGATGGCGCAAGGCTTCAGGCGCCAGAGCTTTGCCAACTTTCGCTTTTGCAGCGTTTGCGCTCCCGCTGGCCTGGGGCAGCGCGGCGGCACAAGCCCCCGGCCCCTCCGAACCCAGTTCCTCCACCTACGATGCCGCCAAGGCGCAGCCGCTGCCCGTTTCCGAGCTGGCCTACGGCTTGCGCCAGCCGTGGGCATTTGCCCCCTTGCCCAACGGGGATTTTCTGGTGACCGAGCGCGCAGGCGCGATGCGCATCGTCGATGCCCATGGCCGCGTAGGCCCTGCGCTGCAAGGCGTGCCGAGCGTGGCGGCGGAAGGCGCGGGCGGCCTGCTGGATTTGGTGCTGGACCGCGACTTTGCCGCCAACCGGCGGGTGTTCTTCTGCTTTGCCGAGCCAGACTCCGGCAATGAAAGCCGCAGCAGCACCGCGCTGGCATCGGCCACGCTGTCCGAACGCGCCGACCGGCTGGAGCACGTGCGCGTGCTGTTCCATCAAATGCCGCGCGTGCGCAGTAGCGCGCACTTTGGCTGCCGCATTGTGCAAAGCGGCGATGGTTCGCTGTTTCTGACGCTGGGCGACCGCTCCATCGCGCCCGAGCAAGCCCAGCGCACCAGCAACCATTTGGGCGTGATCGTGCGGGTGCAAGCCGATGGCAAACCCCATCCAGACAACCCCTTTGCCCGCAAAGGCGGCGGCAAGCCGGAAATCTGGAGCTGGGGCCACCGCAATCCCCAGGGTATTGCCTTGACGCCCGAAGGCCAACTGTGGGCGCACGAGCCTGGGCCGCAAGGCGGCGATGAGTTCAATTGGGTGCGCCCTGGCGGCAACTACGGCTGGCCTGCGCAGACCTTTGGCCGTGGCTACGCTGCCAGTGCAGCGCGGGCGCGCCAAACAGCCATGATTGCGCCCGTGCATTACTGGAGCGCGCCCATTCAGCCCTCAAGCCTGCTGTATGTGAACAGCGAACGCTACGGCGCGGCATGGCAGGGCAGTTTTGTGGCGGGATCGTTGCAGCACGGCGCTTTGGTGCGCTTGCGGGTGCACGATCAGGCCGTGCAGGAGGAAGCCTGGTTCAGCTTGCCCAAGGGCCAGCGCGTGCGCGATGTGCGCCAGGGGCATGACGGCTTGCTGTACGTGCTCACCGATGGGCCGAACGGGCGGTTGCTGCGTGTCGAGCCACCGCCGCCGCCAGCGCAGCCGGCGCCAGCGCCGCAAGGCCGCTATCAGCCTGCGGCGGGCGAATTGGACGAGACCCTGCCTGCCCCGCCTGCATTGGCGGAGCCAGCCTCCGGGCAGGCCAACTTGCCCGGTCAGGCGGATGAAGCCGCCGCGGCTGTTACGCCCGACGCCCAGGCCGAAACCGCCGCCCCGGCGCAGCCATCGCCAGAGCCGCCCGCTGCCCAACCCCTGGAGCCTGCCGCGCCGCTTTCGCCTGCGGCGGATGCGCCAGATACACCAGTGCACTAAGCCTTGTGCGCCTGCGTGGCCATAGCCCCTGTTTCTCGACTCCCTCTTTTTCTCTGACCGTGAACGCGCAGACTGAAAAACACACGCTTGACGGCGCCGCTGGCGCGATCGAAGCCCTGAAAGACCTGGCCCTGGGCGCAGAGCGCAAGGGCACAGCCATCATTTGCCACCCCCATCCGCTGTTTGCGGGCACGATGAACAACAAGGTGGTGCAAACCCTGGCGCGCGCGATGGTCGCCACGGGCTGGGATGCCTGGCGTTTCAACTTTCGTGGCGTGGGCCTCTCGGCTGGCGAGCACGACCGTGGCGTGGGCGAGGCCGAAGATCTGCTGCGCGTAATCGAGCAGGCGGCGCCCGAAGGGCCGCTGGTGTTGGCGGGCTTCTCCTTTGGCACTTACGTGGCCAGCCGGGTGCTGGCGCAGGTGCATGCGCAGCGGGAGATTCAAGCCGTGGTCTTCGTGGGCACTGCGGCCAGCCGCTTCCAGGTCGAGCCTATCCCCGCCGCGTTGCATGTGCGCAGCCTGGTGGTGCATGGCGAGCAGGACGACACCGTGCCCATCGGCCCGGTGATGGATTGGGCGCGGGCGCAATCGCTGCCGATGCTGGTCTTGCCCGGGTGCGAGCATTTCTTCCACGGCCGCCAGGTGCAGCTCAAGGATTTGGTGGTGCGGCATATGCAGGCGGTGGCTTGCATGGGCGCGCAAGGGTGATGATGGGGCAGGGGCGCGCAGCGCACCCCCGGCGGATGGCCCTCCGGACGCTCCCTGTTGTGTTGAAGCAGCCTGCATGGGCCTTTGATGTTGTTTTGTAACTCTATGAATTTTTTTGAATATTGCCGCTTCGGCCTGCTGGGTTTTGTCGCCGCCGTGGCCTGTTTGTCGGGCGCGCCTGCGCAGGCGCAAATGCCGCAACCGCCGGAAATCGTGGCGCGCAATTACCTGCTGCTGGATGTGACGGCCAACCAGATTCTGGCGGCCAAGGACATCGATGCCCCGGTGGAGCAAGCCTCGCTGACCAAGCTCATGAGCGCCTACGTCGTCTTCGACGCGCTGCGCGCGCGCAAGATCACCTTGGAGCAAACCCTGCCCGTGAGCGAAAAGGCCTGGAAGATGCCCGGCTCTCGCATGTTTATCGACCCCAGGATGCAAGTGAGCGTGGACGATTTGCTCAAAGGCATGATCGTGCAATCGGGCAACGATGCCACGGTGGCGCTGGCCGAAGGCGTGGGCGGCACGGTGGAGCATTTCGTTGCGCTGATGAACAACCAGGCCAAAGCTTTGGGCATGAACAACACGCGCTACATGAACCCCGAGGGCCTGACGGCGCCTGGGCACCTGACGACGGCGCGCGATTTGAGCATCCTGGCCACCAGCCTGATGCGCGAGTTCCCCGAGTTCATGCACTACTACGCCACCAAGGAGTACCGCTATCCCGGCACGCCCGCGGCCAACACCAAAAACCGCAACCTGCTGCTGTTTCGCGATCCCAGCGTGGACGGCCTGAAAACCGGCTACACCGAAGCCGCCGGCTTTTGTCTGGTGTCCACCGCCAGGCGCGATTTGCCGGGTGTGGGCAACCGCCGCCTGCTCTCCATCGTGCTGGGCGCGGCCAGCGAAGCCGCGCGCGCCAATGAAAGCCAAAAGCTGCTCAACTGGGGCTATACCGCGTTCGACATGGTCAAGCTCTTTGATGCTGGCCAGCCGATGGAATCGCCCGAGCTGTGGAAAGGGGCGCAAAACACGGTCAAAGTCGGCAGCCATGCAGCCGTTTACCTGGCCTTGCCCACCGGCACGACGGGCCAGGTGCGCACCACGATGGAGCGCCCCGATCCCTTGCTGGCGCCCATCCATGTGGACCAATCGGTGGGCACGCTCAAAGTCAGCGTAGGCCAGAAGGCGCTCAAGGAAGTGCCCGTCGTGGCGCTGGAAAGCGTGGAAGAAGCGGGCTTTTTCGGCCGCATGTGGGACTCCATGCTGCTGTGGTTCAAGTGACAGCGCCTGCCCACGGGGCAGGGCGGCTTTACCGCAGCTTTGCATGCGGGCCAAAGCGGCTTGCGCGCCATCGCTAGAATTTTTGCAGCGCCCCGCGCGGGCGCTGTGTTTTTGCCATGTTTTGCAGGAGGTATCGCCATGGGCATCCCCAACACCATTCGCATTGCCGCTTTGGCCGCATCTGTTGCCGTGTGCGCCAGCGCCGCTGCGGAAACCATGAAGGGGCGTATTGATGCGGTGGATAGCGGCGCCAGAACCATTCAGCTCAACGGCATCACCTTCCAGACCACGGGCAATACCCAGTACGACGGGGGCGGGTTTCAGGCGCTCAAGCAGGGCGACCGCGTGAGGCTGGAGTTCGAGCGCGATGGCGGGCGCTACGTGGTGGTGTCGGTTTCGAAGGATTGACTTTCGCGGGCACAATCAATGCCCCGAAAGTCGCGGTTTTCACGCGAGACTTTTACGCAAGAGAGGAGCAAGAGATGCGTTTTTCCCTGCAACGTTTTTCCCCCAAACAGCCCGCGATCGCGCTGGCTGGCGTGTTGTTGGCCGCTTGCGCCACGACCGCCAGCTTTGCCGAAACCCTGAAAGGGCGCGTGGATGTGGCCAACCAGAGCAACCAAACCCTGGTGGTTGCAGGCATCACCTTCCAGACCACGACGGAGACGGCCTACGGCGGCGCGCTGGAGTCGTTCGCCACCTTGCGCACCGGGCAGAAAGTCAGCGTGGAGTTTGACCGCTCTGGCTCCAACGTCTATACGGCCAAGAAGATTTCTTTGCTGGAGTGATTGGCCTGCATCCTCGCAGATGCATGCAAAAAAGCCGCCGGGTTGCCAGCGGCTTTTTTAAATCAAAAAGAAAAATGATTTCAATGCCATGTTGCCATAATAGGCAAGATTTATTTCTTTTGATTGGTAATTTGAATTCCGGAAAGAAGCCTCGCGCGCTTGCGTGAAGCGCCTGCCGGGGCCGTACTGCCGCCCTTGGCGGGCGGCCCGGCTTTACCAGCGGTCGCGAATCCGCCCTGTGGCCCAAATGCCGAATTGGCGCTGCACGGTGGGGGTGAAGTACACCCAATCGGCAAAGCCGTAGCGGTCGATGCGATCAGAGGCAACGGTGGAGAGGTTGCACAGGCCCGAGTTGATTTGCCCCGCGCCAATGCCGATGCCCGCGCCCGCGTCGATGGAGGTGCACACCGGCCGATCCATGTGCTCGATGCCAAAGTATTGCGGGCCGTTGACGATGTTGTTGATGAAGTATTCAAAGTCCAGATACAAGGCGCTGTTGCCAAAGCCTTCTTTATCCATGGCGATTTTGAAACTCTCGTTGAACTTGCGCGAAAGCCCGGTCAAAAAGGCTTTTTCGCGCAGGTGGTTCGCCCACAAGGACTCGCCCAGGTTGTAAGTGCCGATGACGGCCACATGCTGCGCGCCCCTGGCAATCAGGCGTTGTACTTGCGCGGACAGGGCCTGGCCCGCCTCGGCGGCTTGGGCCATCGCTTGCGCGCGCGTGATGCGCCCGTCCAGCGCGGCGCGCGCCAGGGCGATCAGGTCGCTCGTGCCGCCGCTGACCAGCAGCAAATCCCGCTCGCCAATGGCGTGGCTGCTCAGGAATTGGTCGATTTGCGCGGCCAGCGTGGCCGCGCCCGCGACATCGGGCTTGGCCTGAATGAGGGCATTGCCCTGGGCGTAGGACCACCCCGCTTGCGCGGCCGGTTGCAGGCGCAGGCCGTATTCGTGGGCTAGTTGCTCGGTCCAGTTCAAGTGGTCGCTGGCGCCGTTGACGGTGTAGCGCGTGCCGCTTTGGCCAATGTCGCTGTGTCCGTCGCCAAAGGAAACGATGCGCGCAGGCTGCAATGCCGATACCACGTCGCCCGATCCGCAGGCGCCCAGGCCCAGGGCGGCCAGGCAGGCAGCGGCAATGCTGGCGGTGCAACGGCTCCAAGAAAATGCCATTTCGTGTACTCCAGGGAGGGAAGGGATGAAGGCGGCTAGTTTATCGTTTCCACTCCCCTTTGCCGGGCGTGGCGCAGGCTTTCCAGAGTGCGGGCGCTTTGCCGTTCGAAGCCCGTTTCAGCTTTTAATTACACATCAAAAGGAAAATAAATTGCCTTGTTTTGGCATGATAGGTATAGAGTTAATTTTATTTTGATTGGTAATAATGTGGACGGGGCGGCTTGATGTGAAAGCCGGCTGTGCTGCGACAATACATGCAGTCATGTATGTATAATGCCCGTTTTTGTGGGGTGAGGCGCATCCCGGAAGGGGGTGCTGCGGCGCGGCGCGCCCTTTTGCGGGCGATACAAGCAAAACACACAACACAAAACACCTTTCGCACCCGCAGCGAAAAAAACCAGAACAGGAAATTTCTTTATGGCGCTCTCTCTTTCCCCTCAACTGGGCCGCATGGCCGTCGCGGTGGCGGCGATTTCTGCCGCTTTGGTTCTCACCGCATGTGGCGAGAGCCGCGCCAGCGGGCCACAAGGGCAGACCCAGCAAGGCCGGCAACAGGGCCAGCAGCCAAGCCAGGCGAGGCTGCCCGAGGTGCGCGTGCTGACGGTGCGCTCGCAGTCGGTAGGCACCCACACCGAGCTGCCCGGTCGCCTGGCCGCGCACCGCGTGGCCGATGTGCGCCCGCGCGTGGGCGGCATCGTGCAAAAGCGTTTGTTCCAGGAGGGCAGCTACGTCAAGGCCGGGCAGGCGCTGTACCAGCTCGATGACGCGCCCTACGTGGCCACGCTGGAGAGCGCCCGCGCGCAACTGGCTTCGGCCCAGGCGGCGCTGGCCAAGGCCAAGGCCGATTTGCTGCGCTACAAGCCGCTGGCGGCGGCCAATGCCATCAGCCAGCAGGAGTACGACGCGGCCGTGGCCACGCAGCGTTCGGCCGAGGCCAGCGTGAAGGCGGCCCAGGCGGCGATCAAGTCGGCGCAGATCAATGTGAGCTATTCGCGCATCACGGCGCCGATTTCGGGCTACATCGGCCAGTCCTACGTCTCCGAAGGGGCGCTGGTGACGGCGGGCGATGCCAACAAGCTGGCCACCATCCAGCAAACCCACCCGATGTACGTGAACGTGACGCAGTCGGCCAACGAGGTGATGCAGCTCAAGCAGGACGTTGCCGATGGCAAGCGCCAATTGGTCGATGGCGCGGTGCAGGTGGGCATCAAGTTTGAAAACGGCAAGGAGTACCCGCACAAGGGCCGCTTGCTGTTTGCCGATTTGACGGTCAATGAATCGACCGGCCAGGTGACGCTGCGCGCGGAAATCCCCAACCCCGACAACGTGCTGCTGCCCGGCCTGTACGTGCGCGTGGGCCTGCCCCAGGGCGACATCGGCAATGCCTTCCTGGTGCCGCAGCAGGCCATCACGCGCGGCAAGCAGGATGTGGCGCTGATCGTCGATGAGCAAGGCCAGATGCAGCCGCGCATGGTGACGGTGGGCGGCCAGCAGGGCGCGTATTGGATCGTCACCGGCGGCCTCAACGAGGGCGACAAGGTGGTTGTCGATGGCACCATGATTGCGGGCATGAGCGGCGCCCGGCAGGTGCAAACGCGCGAGTGGACGCCCCCCGGCGCGGTTGCGCCCGCAGCAGGCGCCGCCCCGGCTGGCGCAGATGCAGCGGCCAAGCCCGGCGCGGCCGCGCAGTAAACAGGCCATAGCGCCCCCGTCCAGAACCAGGAGCTTGCATGGCCCAGTTTTTCATCAATCGCCCCATTTTTGCGTGGGTGATTTCGATTTTCATCGTCATCGCCGGCGTGATCGGCATCCGCAACCTGCCGGTGTCGCAATACCCGGCCGTGGGCGCGCCCACCATCACCTTGTCGGCCGCCTATCCCGGCGCTTCGGCGCAGGTGATGGAGGACAGCGTGCTGGCCGTGATCGAGCGCAGCATGAACGGCCTGGAAGGGCTGGACTACATGCGCACCAGCGCCACGGCGGACGGCGCAGGCTCGGTCAGCCTGACCTTCACGCCCGAGACCGACGAAGACCTGGCGCAGGTGAGCGTGCAGAACAAGCTCTCCGAAGTCACGGCCTTGCTGCCCGCCACCGTGCAGCAAAACGGCGTGCGGGTGAGCAAGTCGCGCTCGAACTTCCTGATGGTGCTGATGATGTCCTCGCAAAGCATGGGCAGCGAGGAAGTCTCCGACTACATCGAGCGCAACATCAAGCCAGCCATCCAGCGCATCGACGGCGTGGGCGAGGCGCGGCTGTTTGGCTCCGAGCGGGCCATGCGCGTCTGGGTCGATCCGGCCAAGCTGCAAAACTACAACCTCTCGTTTGCCAACGTGACGGCGGCCATCGGCGCGCAGAATGCGCAGATTTCCGCTGGCGCCATTGGCCAGCAACCCGTGGCCCAGGGCCAGGCCATCACGGCCACCGTGGCCGTGGACGGGCAGTTGCGCACGCCCGAGCAGTTCGGCAACATCATGCTGCGCTCCACCACGGGCGGGGCCAATGTGTATCTGAAGGACGTGGCGCGCATCGAACTGGGCAGCCAGAGTTACGGCTCCTCCACCACCCTCAACGGCCAATCGGCCGTGGGCATGGCGGTGATGCTCTCGAGCAGCGGCAATGCCATGGCCACGGCCCAGGCGGTGCGCGCGAAGATGGCCGAGCTGCAAAAGTTCTTCCCCGCCGATCTGCAATGGTCGGCCCCGTATGACACCTCCGCCTTCGTCAAGCTCTCCATCGAGGCGGTGGTCAAGACCTTGCTCGAAGCCATCGCGCTGGTGTTCATCGTGATGTTCATCTTCCTGCAGAACATCCGCTACACGCTGATCCCCACCATTGTCGTGCCCATCTCGCTGATGGGGGCGTTTGCGGGCATTTGGTATCTGGGCCTGTCCATCAACGTGCTGACCATGTTTGCCATGGTGCTGGTGATCGGCATCGTGGTGGACGACGCCATCGTGGTGGTGGAAAACGTCGAGCGCATCATGAGCGAGGAGGGCCTGCCGCCGCTGCAAGCCACGCGCAAGGCCATGGGCCAGATCTCCGGCGCGGTGATCGGCATCACGGCGGTGCTGATCTCGGTGTTCATCCCGCTGGCCATGTTCAGCGGCGCCACGGGCAACATCTACCGCCAGTTCGCGCTGACCATGGCGCTGGCCATTGCCTTCTCGGCCTTTCTGGCGCTGTCGCTCACGCCGGCGCTGGCGGCCACCATGCTCAAGCCCGTGGCCAAGGGCCACCACATGCAAAAGCGCGGCTTTTTCGGCTGGTTCAACCGCAGCTTCAGCAAGCTCAACCGCGGCTATGAAGGCGTGGTGGCGCGGCTGCTGCGCCGCTCGGCCAGCCTGATGGTGGTGTATTTGGCGCTGGCCGCTGGCGCGGCGTGGATGTTCACGCGCCTGCCCACCTCCTTCCTGCCCGAGGAAGACCAGGGCTCGCTGATGATGATCGTGCAACTGCCCTCGGGCGCGACCAAGGAGCGCACCGACGCCACGCTGGCCGTGGCCAGCCAGATCGCCAACCAGATGCCGGAGGTGCAGAGCTTCATCGGCGTCTCCGGCTTCAGCTTCTCGGGCGCGGCGCAGCACATGGGCATGGGCTTTCTGACCCTGACGGACTGGCAGCAGCGCACCGCGCCGGGCAGCGACGCCGCCTCGGTGGCAGGCAAGTTCACCGGCGCGCTGATGGGCAGCGTGCAAGACGGCTTTGCCATCGTCATCAACCCGCCGGCCATCTTCGAGCTGGGCAACAGCTCGGGCTTTGAGATGTACCTGCAAGACCGCAGCAACGCCGGCCACGAGGCCCTGCTGGCCCGGCGCAATGAGCTGCTGGGCAAGCTGCGCCAAAACCCCATGTTCGACCCCAGCCAAACGCGCGCCTCCGGCCTGGAGGATGCGCCGCAGGTGAAGATCGAGATCAACCGCGCCGCCGCCGCCGCGCAGGGCATCGACTTCACCAGCATCCGCAGCGTGCTGGTCACGGCGCTGGGCTCGTCCTACGTCAACGACTTCCCCAACAACGGCCGCTTGCAGCGCGTCATCGTGCAGGCCGAAGCCAGCGCGCGCATGCAGCCCGAGGACATCCTGGCGCTGAGCGTGCCCAACAGCGCCGGCCAGGCCGTGCCGCTGGGCACCATCGCCAGCGCCAGTTGGCAAAAGGGCATGCAGCAAAGCGTGCGCTTCAACGGCTATCCGGCCATGAAGCTCGAAGGCGCGGCCCGGCCTGGCTCGGGCTATTCCTCAGGCGATTTGATGGCCGAGGTGCAGCGCCTGGTCGATGACATGCCCGGCTTCAGCCTGGAGTGGGCCGGCCAATCGCGCGAGGAGGCCAAGGGCAGCACGCAAACCATGCTGCTGTACGGCTTTGCCATCCTGGCCGTGTTCCTGGCGCTGGCCGCTTTGTATGAGAGCTGGTCCATCCCGCTGGCGGTCATCCTGGTGGTGCCGCTGGGCTTTCTGGGCGTGGTGCTGGGCGCGCTGGGGCGCAACTGGTTCAATGCCCAGCTCTTTGGCCTGCCCGCAACCTACCTCAACGACATTTACTTCCAGGTCGGCCTGATCACGGTCATTGGCCTGTCGGCCAAAAATGCCATCCTCATCATCGAGTTCGCTAAGGACTTGCAAGCCAGCGGCAAAAGCGCGCTGGAGGCTGCACTGCAAGCCGCACACCTGCGCTTTAGGCCCATTTTGATGACCTCGCTGGCCTTCATCCTGGGCGTGGTGCCGCTGTACCTGGCCAGCGGCGCCAGCGCCGCCAGCCAGCGCGCCATCGGCACGCCCGTGCTGTGGGGCATGCTGGTGGGCACCTTGCTGTCGGTGTTCTTCGTGCCGATGTTCTACGTCGTCGTGCGCAAGCTTTTCAAGGGCGGCGCGCGCGTGCAGCCCGATACGGCGGCCTGATGGCCCCAGGAGGATTTCATCCATGACATTCACCCGATCCCCCCTTGGCCTGGTCGCAGTGGCGGCCCTGCTCACCCTGGGCGGCTGCACCCTGGCGCCGGTCTATGAGCAGCCTGCGGTTGATGTGCCGCAAACCTTTGCCTACGCCACGCAGCCCGGCGACGAGCCAGGCGGCATCCAGGCCGCATCGCTGGGCTGGCAGGACTTTTTTGCCGATGCGCGCCTGCACCGCCTGATCGAGCTGGCGCTTGCGCGCAACACCGATTTGCGCAAGGCCGCCCTCAATGCCGAGGCCGTGCGCCAGCAATACCTGATTACGCGGGCCGACAGGCTGCCCCAGTTGGCGGGCGCCGCCAGCGGTTCACGCATGCGTGTGGCGCAAGATCTCAGCCCTACGGGCCGCTCGGCGATCAATGCCTCCTACAGCGTGGGCCTGGGCATTACCGCTTATGAAATCGACCTGTTCGGCAAGCTGCGCAGCGCCAACGATGCCGCATTGCAAAGCTACCTGGGCAGCGCCGCCGTGCAGGACGCCACGCATTTGAGCCTGGTGGCCTCGGTTGCCAAAGCGTATTTCAACGAGCGTTACGCCGAAAACGCCATGGCGCTGGCGCAAAGCGTGCTGAAAAGCCGCGAGCAAACCTACGAGCTGACACAGCTCAAGCACCGCGCCGGGGTGGTTTCCGCCATCGATTTGCGCCAGCAGGAAGCCCTGATCGAATCGGCCAAGGCCGACCATGCCAATGCCGTGCAAGCGCGCGAGCGGGCGCGCAATGCCTTGGCGCTGCTCATCAACCAGCCGGTACCCGCAGGTCTGCCAGAGGCATTGCCCCTGACGCAGCAATTGCCCTTGGCGCGTTTGCCCGCTGACCTCAGATCCGAAGTGCTGCTGCAACGCCCGGACATCCGCGCCGCCGAATTCGCGCTGAAACAGGCCAACGCCCACATCGGCGCGGCGCGCGCGGCGTTCTTCCCCAGCATCCGCCTGACGGGATCGGTGGGCGCTGGCTCCAATGAACTGGGCCAGTTGTTCGGCGGCGGCAATGGCGCCTGGAGTTTCATGCCCTCCATCAACCTGCCCATCTTCAACTGGGGCAGCCTGCAGGCCAATCTGGATGCGGCCAAAGTCCGCCAGCAAATCCAGGTGGTGAACTACGAAGCCGCCGTGCAAGCGGCCTTTCGCGATGTGGCCGACGCACTGGCCGCCCGCGCGCAGCTTGAACAACGCCTGCAAGCCGCCAGCCGCCAAAGCCAAGCTTACGCCGACGCCTTGCACCTGGTACGCCTGCGCTACCAGCACGGCGTTGCCAGCGCGCTGGACTTGCTCGACGCCGAACGCAGCAGCTACGCCGCCAACATGGGCCTGTTGGCCACCCAATTGACCCAACTGGAGAACCTGGCCGATCTCTACAAAGCCCTGGGCGGGGGCTTGCAGCGCCACAGCGGTCAGGACGTTACGGTGCAGTAAAAAGCCCGTTCAAAACCTGGGGCGCATGGGGGCTTGCGTAGCCCCAAAAGCAGGCAGGGTGCTTGCAAGCTTGGGAACGTTTTTTAATTACCAATCAAAGGAAAAAAATTATGCCTATTTTGGCATGTCCCTATTGAAGGGATTTTTCTTTTGATTGAAATAATTTGTGTGCATGAGCTGACGTGCTCTGAACTGGCGCTTACTTCTTCAACCCCTGCAATTTGGCAAAGGCCGATTGCATGGCCGATTGCGGCTGGGCCTGGCGCGCGGCGTTGCGGTTGCCAGCGGGGCTGCGGCCGCGCTCGCCGCGCGCGGCAGCGCCTTGGCTGTGGCTGGCGGCGCTGGCGTCCAGGCGCATGGTCAGGCTGATGCGCTTGCGCGGCACGTCCACTTCCAGCACCTTGACTTTGACGACCTGGCCGGTCTTGACGATTTCGCGCGCGTCGGCAACGAACTTGTTGGCCAGTTGGCTCACGTGCACCAGCCCGTCCTGGTGCACGCCCAGATCGA
>JAUMYU010000097.1 GCA_030528485.1 Comamonadaceae bacterium | reverse complement strand
CTTGCGCGGCTTGTTTTTTCCAACCTTGCATTCATCAGGAGCTTCTGTCATGTCTCTGATCAATACTTCCGTTCTGCCTTTTCAGGCCACGGCTTACCACAACGGCCAGTTCGTAGAAGTGAGCCAAGACACGCTCAAGGGCAAGTGGTCGGTCTTCGTGTTCTATCCGGCTGATTTCACCTTCGTCTGCCCCACCGAGCTGGGCGATCTGGCCGACAACTACGCCGAGTTCCAGAAGCTGGGCGCAGAGATCTACAGCGTCTCCACCGACACCCACTTCACCCACAAGGCCTGGCACGATGCGTCCGAGACCATCCAGAAAATCCGCTTTCCCATGCTGGCTGACCCCACCGGCGCCATCTGCCGCAACTTCCAGGTGATGATCGAAGCCGAGGGCATGGCGCTGCGCGGCACCTTCATCATCAACCCCGAAGGCCAAATCAAGGCCATGGAAGTGAACGACAACGGCATCGGCCGCGACGCCAAGGATTTGCTGCGCCGCCTCAAGGCTGCCAAATACGTGGCCGAACATCCTGGCGAAGTCTGCCCAGCCAAGTGGCAGGAGGGCGCGGAAACGCTCAAGCCCTCGCTGGATCTGGTGGGCAAGATCTGAGAAGCTGCTCACGATCTCAAGGCGAGGCAATGCACATGACGTGGCATGGGGGGCAAACGCCCTCGCCGCTCGCCATCGCGCCGCGCATCGCCCGCCTCATCATTCAAGCGCCCGCAAGGGGATAAGGGGATTTTGAACAGCTCCCAAAGTTTCTGGCAGCCCTCCTTGCTAATGCGCACAATCGCTAAGGCTTCAGGCGCAGCCAGGGCCAATGGAGCTTTGCTCTGCTGCAAAAGCATGGCCTTTCCCCGGCGCTTGCCGCCCAAGCAAGTGCCTCATGCCTGGCCTGCCTGGCCGTGATGGAAACGCCATCGCCCCTCACCCATTGATTCGCCAAGGAAACAAACATGCTCGACCAGGAAACGGCCGCCCAATTGCAGCAATACATGGGCATGCTGCGCCGCCCACTCACGTTGACGGCCTCGCTGGGCGGCGACGCCAAGTCGGCCGAGCTGCACGCCCTGCTGCAGCAAATCGCCAGCATGAGCGATCACATCACACTGACGTTGACCGATGACGCCAACAGCAGCACAAGCGGCGCCAGCGATGGGCGCAAACCCTCGTTCAGCATCGGCCGCCCGGATGCCGAGCAGCATCTGCGCTTTGCCGCCATCCCGCTGGGGCACGAGTTCACCTCACTGGTGCTGGCGCTGTTGTGGACGGGCGGGCACCTGCCCAAGGTCGATGCGGCCATCATCGAGCGCATCCAAGCCCTGCCGGGCAGCTACCGCTTCGAGGTCTTCATGAGCCTGAGCTGCCAAAGCTGCCCCGAAGTGGTGCAGGCGCTGGCGCTGATGGCCGTGCACAACCCGCGCGTGCAAGTCACCGTGGTCGATGGCGCGCTTTTTCAGCCCGAGGTGGAGGCGCGCCAGATCATGGCCGTGCCCACCGTGATGCTGGATGGTGAAATCTTTGCCAGCGGCCGCATGGGCGTGGAAGACATTCTGGCCAAGCTCACGCCCGATGCCGCTGCGCAACAAGCCGCTTCCCTGCAAGACAAAGCGCCCTACGACGTGCTGGTGATCGGCGGCGGACCGGCCGGCTCGGCCGCGGCCATCTACGCCGCGCGCAAGGGCATCCGCACCGGCTTGCTGGCCGAACGCATGGGCGGGCAAATTCTGGATACCCAGTGCATCGAAAATCTGATCGCCATCCCCGAAACCGACGGCCCGCAACTCGCAGCCGTGCTGCAAAGCAATGTGCGGCAAAACGGCGTGGACGTGCTGAGCGGGCAGCAGGCTGCGGCACTCAAGCCCGCTGCGCAAGCCGGCGGGCTGGCCGAAGTCACGTTGGCCAACGGCGCGGTGCTCAAGGCGCGCACCGTGATTCTGGCCACCGGCGCGCGCTGGCGCGAGATGAATGTGCCGGGCGAAGCGCAATACAAAACGCGCGGCATTGCCTTTTGCACGCACTGCGATGGGCCGCTGTTCAAAGGCAAGCGCGTGGCCGTGATCGGCGGCGGCAATTCGGGCGTGGAAGCCGCCATTGATCTGGCGGGCATCGTCGAGCACGTCACATTGTTCGAGTACATGCCCGCCCTCAAGGCCGATGCCGTGTTGCAGCAAAAGCTGCTGGCCCTACCCAATGTGCGCGTGCTGACAAACGCACAAGTCACCGAAGTGCTGGGCGATGGCCAGCGCGTAACGGGCCTGCGCTACACCGATCGCGCGACTCAAGCCAAGCACGAATTGCCGCTGGCCGGCGTATTCGTGCAAATCGGCCTGCTGCCCAACACCCAGTGGCTGGCGGGCGCCGTGGCGCTCAACCGTGCTGGTGAAATCGAAATCGACAGCCGCGCCGCCACCAGCGCCCCCGGCGTATTTGCCGCAGGCGACTGCACCAGCGTGCCCTACAAACAAATCGTGGTCGCGATGGGCGAAGGGGCCAAAGCGGCGCTATCGGCCTTTGATGAGCTGATTCGCCACAGCGGGCAGAGCTAGGGCCTACCCTGCTCGCGATTCGGCTGCGCGAAGCAATCGGATATGGCATGGCGCGGCGAAATGAAATGCAAAGCGTCCGTCAAAACACATGGCGCTGCGCCCGTGCAACACAGGCAGGATGCGGGTAAAACGGATGCCAAGATTGGCAATTGCCGCAAACCCGCGCCCGCAATCATGATTCAAGCGCCCATGACAAAATGCCTGAACAGGCTTGAGGCGATGCGTTCTGCCAGAGGTACCCATCGAAGCGCAGAGCACAGCATGCGGGCGCAATGCAAACCGGAGGTATCTGCGCAAGAAGCGCAACGCCGTAAGTGATGCCTACAGCAGCTTTGCTTTCGGCTTGCGATATAGCCAGCCCGCATTGCCGACATGAATCAGCAAACCAAGCACGCAATGGCGTGGCCGGCACAAAACGCATCCCGACGCTGCGATCTGGCGCCTTGCGCCAGACCTGGCTGCTGACCCGCGAAAAACAGCCAAGCACAAAAACAAACAGCCTGTGCGCCGGGAGTCTCTCCCAGCCACAGGCTGCTTGGCAAGCGCCGTCAAGCGCCATGTTTTGGCTATATCCGGCAGCGCCTCAAGTATCAAGCGCTGCCTTCAAGCCACGGCTTTGTCAGCGCATTGGTTTACTGCACCACGATGCGGGCATTGGCCGGCTGCACCGGGCGGTTGTTCGGGCCACCCATCACGCGGCTGAATTTCTCGACCTGGTCTTTGCCGATGTGGTCAAAGCTCTTGAGCACCATCCAGCTCACGCCTTCGCTGCA
>JAUMYU010000096.1 GCA_030528485.1 Comamonadaceae bacterium | reverse complement strand
GCTCGGTTTTCGCTCAGGCCGTGGCTTTCAAGCCCCCGATCAAGTCGGGGCGAAAGCCGCTCCAATGCTCCGTGCCCGCCATCACCACGGGCGCCTGGGTGTAGCCCAGGGATTTGACCATTTCCATGGCCGCCGCATCCTGCGTCAGATCGACCACTTCATAGGCAATGCCTTGGCGCTCCAACGCCCGATAAGTCGCATTGCATTGAACACAAGAAGGCGTGCTGAAGACCGTGACCTGCATGAATTACTCCTTGGCGATGGAACAAAAAGCAGCCAGGCGTTGCCTGGCTGATGGCCGCAATGCTACTACATTTAGTGCCCCCAATCCCCATCAACCACTACATTTAGTGTTTGTGCATCACAAGGCCAACCGGCTTTTTTCCCTCAACCATGCGCCTTGAGAGCCGAAAATGCCTCGCAGCCCTTGCCGTTGCTGCACCGGAAATCGCAAACCCTTGCCCAGCAAGGGCGCAGCCGGTGCATGCCGATGCAAACCGCCAAAGGCCCGGCCCAGTGCGCCCGCCAGGCGCTGCGCGCTGGGCCGAGGGCATCGCCCCGTAGAATCGCCCGCCATGCTTCAGTACCACACCATCCCCGTTACGCCCTTTCAGCAAAACTGCTCCATCGTCTGGTGCGATCAAACGATGGAGGCCGCCATCATCGATCCCGGCGGCGATCTGCCACGCATCCTGCACGCGGTGGAGCAATTGGGCGTCGTGCCCAAGGCGATTTGGCTCACCCACGCCCACATCGACCACGCAGGCGCTGCGGGCGAGCTGGCCCAGCTCAAGGGTTTGCCCATCATCGGCCCGCATCCGCAAGACCAATTCCTCATCGACGGCCTGCCCCAGCAAGCCGCGGCCTATGGCTTTCCCCCGGCGCAAACGTTCACGCCCACACGCTGGCTGGACGAGGGTGACACCGTGCAGTTGGGCCAGCTCACGCTGCATGTGCGGCACACGCCCGGGCACACGCCGGGGCATGTGGTGTTCCACTGCCCCGAGGCGCGGCTGGCGTTTGTGGGCGATGTCTTGTTCGCTGGCAGCATTGGCCGCACCGACTTCCCGCGCGGCAACCACCAGCAGTTGCTCGACAGCATCGTCCTCAAACTCTGGCCGCTGGGCGACGCAACGGAGTTCGTGCCCGGCCACGGCCCCAACAGCACGTTTGCCCGCGAGCGGGCCAGCAACCCTTTTGTGGGCGGCACCTGAGTCCGGCGGCGCGGGCAAGCCAGGCCAACGCGACGGCGGCTGGCTTCGGCCTTGAGAATCCGCCCCAAAAATACAAATCAAAAGAAATAAAATCAACCCTCTTTGGCATGATGGGCATAGAATAGGTTTTCCTTGATTGGAAAATCCCATGAATCGCACCCAAAAGCCAGGGCTTGCGCGCAAAGCCCTGGCTTTTGGGCGCCCTCTCACCCCCCGCTCGCTTGCCTTGCGCGCTGCGCACAGGCCAGAGACCAACCGCCATGACCTCCCCTTCCAGCCCTTGCGCCACGGCCCGCTGGCTGCAATCGCTTCGCATCTATCTAGAGCCGCGCTGCGTGCGCATGCTGTTTCTGGGCTTTGCCGCTGGCCTGCCCCTGCTGCTGGTGCTGGGCACGCTGAGCTTTCGCTTGCGCGAGGCGGGCATCGACCGCAGCACCATCGGCCATCTCTCCTGGGTGGCCCTGGCCTATGGCTTCAAATGGGCCTGGGCGCCGGTGGTCGATCACGTGCCCATCCCCATGCTCACGCGCTGGCTGGGGCGGCGGCGCAGTTGGCTGCTGCTGGCGCAGGCGGCCATCGTAGTGGGCTTGCTGGGCATGGCCTGGGCCGATCCGCGCCAGCAGCTCGCCGCCCTGGTGGGCTTTGCCCTGCTGGCGGCCTTCGGCTCGGCCACGCAGGACATCGCGCTCGATGCCTACCGCATCGAAACCGGCGATGCCTCGCGCCAGACGGCGATGGCGGCCATGTACCAGAGCGGCTACCGCATCGCCATGATTTGGGCTGGCGCGGGCGCGCTGTGGCTGGCCGCGCGCGGCGAAAGCGCCGCTGTGCAGGGCTACCAGCAAGCGGCCTGGGCCTGGGCCTATAGCGTGATGGCGGCCAGCATGCTGGTGGGCGCGACCACGGTGCTGCTCTCGCCCGAGCCAGCGCGCCCCGCAGCCGCAACCGCTGCGCTGCGCGACTTCAGGCAATGGCTGTACGAAACCCTGATCGCCCCCTTTGCCGACTTCGTGCGCCGCTACCGCCGCCAGGCGCTGCTGATCCTGGCCTTGATCGCCGTCTATCGCATCAGCGACATCGTGATGGGCGTGATGGCCAACCCGTTTTATGTGGACATGGGCTACACCAAGGACGAGATCGCCCTGGTCACCAAGGTCTATGGCGTGCTGATGACGCTGACAGGGGCCTTCATCGGCGGCGTGGTGGCCATGCGCATCGGCCTGCTGCGCATTTTGTTGCTGGGCGCGGTGCTCTCGGCCGGCACCAACGTGCTGTTCGCCTGGCTCTCCACCCTGCCGCCCGATGCGGGATGCAGCCGCAGCCTGGCCGAACTCTCGCCCTGGCTGGCCAGCCTGGGGCCGCGCTTTCTGGGGCTGGTGCTGGTGGTCTCGGCCGACAACCTGGCCGGCGGGCTGGCCTCCTCGGCCTTTATCGCCTACCTCTCCAGCCTGACCAACATCCAGTATTCGGCCACGCAATACGCGCTGTTCAGCTCCATGATGATGCTGCTGCCCAAATGGCTGGGCGGCTTTTCCGGCCAGGTGGTGGAGGCGCTGGGCTACACGCAGTTTTTCAGCCTCACGGCCTGCCTGGGCCTGCCCGTGCTGCTGCTGATTGCCCTGATGGCGCGGCAAATGCAACCCGCGCCAACACTGGAAGATGCCCAAATTACCAATCAATAAGAAAAAATTTCCGCCTATTTCGGCATATTCCTATTGAAATGAATTTTCTTTTTGATTGAAACAAATGTGACGGCGGGGCATCCTGCCGCCAGCGCCGTTTAGCCCTTCAACCAAGGCCGGGGGCCGCCCATGACGTGCACGTGCAGGTGATGGACTTCCTGCCCGCCCTCCTCGCCCGTGTTCACCACGATGCGAAAGCCGCCTGCCGGGTAGGGGTTGCAGCCTTGCTCCAGCGCCAGTTGCGGGGCCTTGCTCATGATGTGGCCCAGCAAGGCCGCGTCCCCCTGGCCTACCTGCGCCATTGAGGCGATATGGCGCTTGGGCACGATCAGAAAATGCACGGGCGCCCAGGGGTTGATGTCGTGAAAGGCGTAGATTTGCTCGTCCTCGTACACCTTTTTGGAGGGGATTTGACCCTCGACGATTTTGCAGAAGATGCAGTTGGGGTCGTGCTCGGCGTGGTTCATGGCGAAAGTTCCTGCGCAAAAAATTCCGGTTCAAGGCGTCTCAAGGCACATCAAGGCG
>JAUMYU010000026.1 GCA_030528485.1 Comamonadaceae bacterium | reverse complement strand
ACGAGAAAACCGCGCTGGGCTTTTTCCTCTCCGGCCACTTGTTCGACGAATACGAAGCCGAAGTGCGCCAATTCGCCCGCACCCCCATCGCCGAGCTGCAAGACAGCCGCGAACCCCAGCGCGTGGCAGGCATCGTTGGCGAGCTGCGCAGCGTCAACGGCCAGCGCGGCAAAGTCTTCATCTTCCAGCTTGATGACAAAAGCGGCGGCATCGAAGCCGTGGTGGACGAAGCCCTCATGGCACGCAGCGGCGACTGCATCCGCGAAGACGAACTCGTCATCCTCAACGTCCGCTACCAGCCCGGGCGCAACGGCTTTGAGCCGCGCCTGAGCGTCATCGACGTCATGGACTTGCCCCAGGCGCGCTGCGCCTTTGGCCGCTGGCTACGCCTGGACTGGGACGACGCCATCGCCGCCAAGCCCGACGCCCTGCAACAACTGGACGCCTGGCTGCAAGCGCACCGCCCCCGGCCAGCCGCCGCGGCAGCGCCCGCCAGGCCCGGCCCGGCCCCAACCATGCCCCAAAGTGCTGCGCCCGCCCCCCGCGCCGCGCCTGTGGCCCCCGAAGACGCCTTCGACGCCAGCCTGGCCGCCCTCTACGAAACCGGCGGCGGCGCGCCCCTGGATCCCAACGCCATCCTGCACGCCATCGCCCAGGAAGAAGCCCCGGCCAGCACAGTCCACCCGGAGGAGGACGCCCCCGCCCGCCCGGCAGGCGTGCGCCTGCGCCTGCACATGCAATGCCAGGCCGGGCCAGACAGCGCCACCGTCGCCCTGCTTGCGCCGCCCGCCCAGGCCATCTTCCCCAGCGAAGAAGCCCTGCACGCCCTGCGCGTGCTCAACGGCGGCGCGGGCGTACAGATGGTGTACGGATGATCGGATTGCAGATCAATAGTGAATTCGATTTGTTTACTGTTATGCCTAAACTGGTTAATTTGTTTTCTTTTGGTTTGTAATTTTTAAAGCCTGTTGCGCCGGGGTTTTGAAAAAGTTGGGGTAATGCATGAAAGGCATTGGCATGGTGTCGCCCGTCATGCTGGCGAAAAACATCGCGCCTGGAGATTGGGTCATACTGAAAAAAATACCGGACGGACTGCTGTCTGATTCCAATCTGGAGGATTTTTTCAGATTTATAAGCTATATCGGTCAGGGCACTTTTGTTGAGGAGGTCAATGCGTACGGGTATTACTGGATTGGTTTTGGCGTCATGGAAGAAATTGCAGGCGCATCGGTTTATACCGGAGATTCTTTTTGCGCCACTGGTAATTGCATAGAAAAAACCGCCAGATTGGATAATTGCTGGTACGAAAATTATTTGCTTTTCAGGTCGAAGTAAACGGGTTTGTTTCGGCTAGAGGCAATAGGGGTGGTGACCAGGTTCAGAATTGGATATCGCAATACTATGCCATCATGCCCCTCATTCCGGTTGCCGCGTTTTGCTTTCTGCATGCATTGCAGAGGATAAGAAAATTTGCGACCTTCGTGATTCTTGCCCTGATTTATTTGCATTTTTTTCCTTGTGTATAGAGGCGGGTTATTCCTGTGCCAAAAGGTTTGAGGAACAGCAAAGGGCAGTTTCAAGGCGCCAGCCAAGCCCTATGCCAGAATTGCGGGCTTTTTCGCAGTATTTGCGCCTGCTGCCCCCATGCCTGACGGGCGCAGCAGGTGCCAGCCGATGATGGATATGCAGCAGCAGGACAAGGCTTTTTCTCACTCCCATCCCTCCACCGATGGCGCCAGCGCCTGGGATCAGGTGCGCCATGCGCGGCGCATCGTGGTCAAGGTCGGCTCCAGCCTGGTCACCAACCAGGGCCAGGGGCTGGATGCGGCGGCGATCAGTGAATGGGCGCGGCAACTAAGCCTGATCGTGCGCGGCGGCCCGCAGGGTGAAGGCGCGGGCAACGGTGCAGGCAACGGCCAGCAGCGGCGCGAAGTCATCATGGTCTCCAGCGGCGCCATTGCCGAGGGCATGAAGCGCATGGGCATGGCCCGCCGCCCGCGCGCGCTGCACGAATTGCAGGCCGCCGCCGCCGTGGGGCAAATGGGCCTGGTGCAGATGTACGAAACCATGCTGCGCCATTACCAGCTCGGCAGCGCGCAGGTGCTGCTGACCCACGCCGACATGGCCGACCGCGAGCGTTACCTCAACGCCCGCGTCACGCTGCTGACGCTGCTCAAACGCGGCATCGTGCCCGTCATCAACGAGAACGACACGGTGGTCAACGACGAAATCCGCTTTGGCGATAACGACACGCTGGCGGCGCTGGTAGCCAATCTGGTGGTAGCCGATTTGCTCATCATCCTCACCGACCAAAACGGCTTTTACACCGCCGATCCGCGCAAGCACCCCGAGGCGACCAAGGTGCATCTGGCCCAGGCGGGCGATGCGGCGCTGGAGGCCATGGCGGGCGGGGCCGGCTCAGCCATCGGCACCGGCGGCATGCTCACCAAAGTGCTGGCGGCCAAGCGCGCGGCGCGCTCGGGCGCATCCACCATCATCGCCTGGGGACGCGAGCGGGACATCCTGCCGCGCCTGATGGGCGGCGAGCACAACATCGGCTCGCTGCTCTACGCCCCCATGCACAAATTGCAAGCGCGCAAGCAATGGCTGGCCGACCATTTGCAACTGCACGGCGCGGTGGTGATCGACGCAGGCGCAGTCAGCAAAATCGCCAGCGAGGGCAAAAGCCTGTTGCCCGTGGGCATGGTGGCCGTGCGCGGGGCCTTCACGCGCGGCGAAGTGATTGCGATCGAGGACGAATCGGGCCGCCAGATCGGGCGCGGCCTGGCCAATTACAACGACCAGGAAGCGCGCAAACTCTGCCGCCACAGCTCCGACGACATCGAGGCCCTGCTGGGCTACGTGGCCGAGCCGGAGATGGTGCACCGCGATAACCTGGTGCTGGTGTGAGGTTGCATGCGTATGAATTAAAATTCCAAATCAGAATAAAACTTGATTTATGTATTTATTGAATAAATGTGGACAATTTTTCTTTTGATTTAAGAATAAATCCTTTGACAGTTAGCGTGTCAGAACGCCGGGCCCGCGTTGACCTGGCGCATGCCCTTTGATGTTCCTGCACAACAAGCCCAACCCCATTGGTGAGGCCCCGCTGGTCGGCACATGTCCCCCACCTACGGCAAAGAATGTCCATGCACTCACCATTCAAAGACAAATCAGGATTTTCCTGATCCAGCATCGGCAAAAAAGGCCAGCGTGCAGTACTTACACGCATATAGGAACCGTTGCACTTTCGGGCCTGTGAGCACTTCAAATGAAGACTTTGCTCGTAGCACTGGATGCGTGTCCCGTAAAAGTCCCCCAGGCGAAAATTTTTCGCCCCTCGCAGTTGTTCTCCCTTGCCTACCCGGCCACGCTATTGGCGCGCCGGGTTTTTTGCGCTCTGGCTTTCCCTTTTGTCCATGTGCTTGGGCGGGTTGCGCCTTGCGTGCTGTCAGGCCATTGGCATGGCACTATTCATTGTTCCCTCACTTGCCTAAAGGAGCCTTCATGCAAGCTACCTTGCGCCAGCGCGTCCTGCGATGGCTGAACACCGCCGTGCTGGGCGCGGCCCTGGCCCTGCCGCTGGCAGCCCAGGCCGCGCCCGTGCAGATCGACTTTTTCTTCGACCTGGATGGCATCGCCGCCACCGGCTGCAATACCGTCGCCGCAGGCCAGGCCATTGCAGGCTTCGAGCGCCAGGTGCGCATCGCCTTTGACGACGCCAGCCTGAACGTCACCCAGGCCCGAAGCGCCGAATGCAGCGGCGGCGCGTTGCAAGCCCCCACGCCCTTTTCCACCAGCGGTTGGGGCGTAGCGCCCGATCCGCACGACCCCGCCCAGATCATTCTCACCGGCACCCTGCCCGCCGCGCTGTTTCCCAGCACGCCGCAGGGCGTGATGCTCACCTCCACTGTCAGCGGCAACGTGCTCAGTGTGCTGGGCGGCAGCCTGGGTGGCCTGCTGGGCAGCGGCAGCCCCGGCGGCGTGCAGCCCGTGCCCACGCTGGGCAGCATCGCCGCGCTGCTGCTGGCCTTGAGCCTGGGCCTCTCCGCACTGCTTTGGCGCAGCCGCCACGGCATGCGCATGAAGGGGGCAGGCATGGGTGGCAGCGCCTCTCTGGGCCTGCTGGGCGCCATCACGCTCGGCACGCTGGGGCTGGGCGCGCCCCAGCCCGCCCATGCGGGCAGCGCCGTCATCGCCCCGCCGCCGGGCACTTTCGCCGCCCCCGGCCAGATCGTGCGGGCCGAATTCACGCAAACCGCCCCCGGCGCGGGCGTGCAGGTGCGCATCACCGTGCGCAAGACGGGCGCGGCCGGCCCCGCCAAACTACCCCACACCGGCACCACCGACCAGCAGTGCTACCAGGTTGGCAGCGACGATCTGGTGGCCTGCGACAGCCCCGAAGCCATTGCCCTGAGCGGCGCGGAAAAGCAGGACGGCATGCGCCGCCACATCAACCCGCTGAGCTACAGCGCCGTGCCCAACCCGGCAGGCGGCCATTACGACAAGACCGAATGCGTCAAGGACAACAACACCGGCCTGATCTGGGAAGGCAAGCTCAACCAAAGCGGGCATTTGCGGCATTACGAAAACCTCTACACCAACCTGGGCAACGACCAGCCGGGCGACGCCAGCGCCTACGTGGCGGCAGTCAACGCCCAGGGCCTGTGCGGTTTCAGCGACTGGCGCCTGCCCACCGTGCGGGAGCTGCAAGGCCTGGTGGACTACGGCAAACCCAGCCCCGGTCCCACCATCGACACCCATTGGTTTCCGCACACCTGGGCCAGTGCCTGGAATTACGGCGGCACTTGGGCCTCCGATTCGGCTGCGGGCAATTCCGCCCGTGCCTGGGGCGTCAATTTCGGCTATGGCAATGCCGTCGGTGGCGGCCGCGATCTCCGACGTGCGGTGCGGTTGGTGCGTGCCAGCCAGTGAAAAGCATGGCCCTGGGCGGTTCGCCGAGCTGCAAAGCCTTGCCGGGCCACCTCTGCTCCGGCTGCGCCTTGCAGCCCATCCCAAGCCGCTTTTGGCCCACTTGGCGCCGAGATCGTGAGCAGCCTGCCAGGCGCTTGCCCGCAATCCCTTCAACCTGCTTCTTCAGCCCTTGGCTCCCAAAGACCACCTCATCCCCTTCAAAGCGAGATCACCATGCCCACCATCCAGCCCCCGCCATTCCCCCGCACCACTATCCGGCCCCGCTTGCGCTGGTGCACAGCCCTCGCCGCCTTGGCACTGGGCGCAGCCGCCATGCCCGCGCTGGCCGCCTGCCCCAGCAGCGCGCCGGGGCGCTTTGTGCCTACTGGCGCGAATAACGCCGAAGTGAAAGACACGGAAACGGGCCTGATCTGGCAGCGATGCAGCGTGGGCCGAAGCTGGGATGGCAACGCCTGCACCGGCACAGTGAGCGCCATGACGCATGAAGCCGCCCTGGCCTACGCCAAAGGGCAGGCGGGCTGGCGTCTGCCCAACGTGAAGGAGCTCAGCAGTCTGGTGGACCATGGTTGCACAAGGCCGACCATTGATGCCACGGTGTTCCCGGGCACCAGAGCGGGCTGGTACTGGACGGCCACGCCCTATGCGGGCAATTCCGCCAACGCCTGGGGCGTCGATTTCAACTATGGCAGCGCCAGCGGCAGCAACAGCCGCGGCGACCGGCGTGCGGTGCGGTTGGTGCGAACCAGTCAGTGATTGGGGGACGCAAAGGGCGTCTGGCCTGTCCTATCGTCTTGTGCAACAGGATCGTCGCGGCGGCGTGGCCATAGCCGTGGGGGTGGCGTGTTGGGGTGGCTCATTTGGATAGGGCCGCCCCCGGCTTTGCCTTTACCATTGCCGCCTTTTTTGCGCGGGGGAGCGCAAAGTTCATCACCCCCTGGGGCCGCTTTTCGTTTTTCTGCACCGTGCGACTCAATTCCATCAAGCTCTCGGGCTTCAAGTCCTTTGCCGAGCCCACCACCTTCATGCTGCCGGGGCAAATGGTGGGCGTGGTCGGCCCCAATGGCTGCGGCAAGTCCAACATCATGGATGCAGTGCGTTGGGTGCTGGGCGAATCCAAGGCCAGCGAGCTGCGCGGCGAATCCATGCAGGACGTGATCTTCAGCGGCACGCACACGCGCAAGGCCGCCAGCCGCTCCAGCGTGGAGCTGGTGTTCAACAACGACAGCCAGCGCGCGGGCGGGCAGTGGAACCAGTATGGCGAGATCGCCGTGCGCCGCACGCTCACGCGCGAGGGCGCCAGCACCTACTACATCAACGGCCAGCAGGTGCGCCGCAAGGATGTGCAGGATGTGTTCATGGGCACGGGTCTGGGGCCGCGTGCCTACGCCATCATCGGGCAGGGCACGATCAGCCGCATCATCGAATCCAAGCCCGAGGAGCTGCGGCTGTTTCTGGAGGAGGCCGCCGGCGTCTCCAAATACAAGGAGCGCCGCAAGGAGACCGAGGCGCGCCTGAAAGACACGCGCGAAAACCTCACCCGCATTGAAGACATCCTGCGCGAGCTGACGAAAAACCTGGCCCATTTAGAAGGCCAGGCCGAAGTGGCCGCGCAATACACCCGCTTGCAAGAGCAGGCGCAGCAGGCCCAGCAGCAGTTGTGGCTGCTGCGCCAGAACAAGGCGCAGCAAGAGCTGGACGAAGCCCAGCAGCAAGGCCAACAGGCCGTGCAAGGCTTGCAGGCCCACACTGGCGAAATGGAAGAAGCCGCCGCGCGCATGGAGCAGGCGCGCGAGCTGCACTACGCCGCGGGCGAGCAAGTCAACGCCGCGCAAGGGGCGCTGTACGAGGCATCGGCCGAAGTGGGCAAGCTGGAAGCCGAAATTCGCTTCGTGCTCGAAGGCCAGCAGCGCGCCCAGCAGCGCCTGATCGCGCTGGAGCAGCAATTGGCGCAATGGCAGGGCGCGGCAGGCCAATCCAGCGAAGAACTCGCCACGCTGGACGATGACGACGCTAGCGCCGCCGAGCGCAACGAAACCCTGGCCGCCCAGGTGCAAGAGCAGGCGGCGTTGTTGCCCGAACTGGAGCAAGCCTGGAGCCAGGCCCGCCAGGCCGCCGAGCAAGCGCGCCAGCAGGCCCAGCAAGCCCAGCAGCAATTGCAAGTGCTGGCTGCCGAGCAGCGTGGCCTGCAAGAGCGCCAGCAGCAAACCCAGCAGCGGCTCGAGCGCATCGCGCAAGAGCGCAAAGGCTTGCAAGCCTTTGACGAGGCCCATTTGCAAGAGCAGCAAGCCGCGCTGGCCGCCGCGCGCGAGGAGGCCGAATTCAACCAGGCCGCCTGGGCCGAGCTGCACGACAGCATCCCCGGGCTGGACGAGCAGCGCCGCCAGGCCCAGCAGCGCCTGCAAGCCAGCGCGGGCCAGCTTGCCAGCCTGGAGGCGCGCCTGCACGCCCTGCGCGCCTTGCAAGAGAAAGTGCAGGCCGATGCCAAGCTCGCCCCCTGGCTGGCCGAGCAGGGGCTGGGCGATTTCCAGCAGCTCTGGCAGCGCCTGCACGTCGATGCCGGGTGGGAGCAAGCCGTGGAAGCCGCGCTGCGCGAACGCATGGCCGCGCTGCCCGTCTCGCGGCTGGAAGCCGTGCGCGGCTTTGCCAGCGCCGAGCGCCGCCCGCCCGCCAAGCTGGTGTTCTATGCCGAGGGGCTGGGCGGGGAAACGCCCGGCCAGCCCCCATCAACCGCCCTGGGCTTGCCCGCCCTGGCCGACAAGCTGCGCTGCGACGACGCGCGCCTGAGCGCCGTGCTGGCCGATTGGCTGCACGGCTGCTACAGCGCCGCCCATCTGGACGACGCCCTGGCCGTGCGCGAGCGCCTGGCCCCCGGCGAGCAAATCCTGCTGGCCGCAGGCCATTGCATCACTCGTCACAGCCTGGGCTTTTACGCCGAGGACAGCGAGCAAGCCGGCCTGCTGGCGCGCGCGCAGGAAATCGAAACCCTGCAAGAACAATGTGCCGCGCAGGAAGCCACCGTGCAGGACGAGCGCAGCGCCCAGGCCCAGGCCGAAGCCGCCTACCAAAGCGCCGCCGCCGCCGTGCAGCAGCAGCGCGCCGCTGCCGACCAGGCGCAAAAACGCGCCCACGACCTGCAAGTGCAGGTGCTGCGGCTGACGCAGGAGGCCGAACACCTGCGCTCCGCCCACGCCCGGCTCGATGGCGATTGGCAAGAGCTGCAAGCCGTGCAAGAAGAACTGCAAGAGCGCGCCCTGGAGGCCGAGGCCCGCTTTGAAGCACTCGACGCCCAACTGGCCGAGCTGCAAGAGCGCCAGCTCGCTTGCGACGATGCCAGCGCCAGCGCCGAGCGCCAGCTCACTCAGGCGCGCGAGCAGCAGCGCCAACTCGAGCGCCAATGGCAGGAGGCGCAATTCGGCTTGCAAAGCCTGCAAAGCCGCCGCGAAGAATTGCAACGCCACCTGCACACCGCCGACCAGCAACTGCACACCGTGCAGGCCGAAATGCAGGAAGCCCACATGGAGCTGGAGCGCCTGGCCGGGCACGCTGCGCTTGATGGGCTGGAGGAGGCCCAGGCCCGCAAAGCCGAGCGCGAACAAGCCCTGCACCAGGCGCGCCAGCACTACGACGACATGGGCCGCCAACTGCGCGCCGCCGACGAAGCGCGCATGCAGCAAGAACGCGCGCTGGAGCCGCTGCGCCAGCGCATCACCGAGCTGCGCCTGAAAGAGCAGGCCGCGCAACTGGCCTGGCAACAGTTCGAGGAGCTGCTCGTCGAAGCCGGGGCCGACAAAGCCGCCGTCGCCCAAAGCATTGCCGCAGGCCAGGTGCGGCTGGAGGGCCTGCAAGGCGAGATCGACCGCATGCAGCGCCAGATGCAGGCCCTGGGCCCCGTCAACCTCGCCGCGCTGCAAGAGCTGGAGCAGGCCCGCGAGCGCGAAACCTACCTGGACGGCCAGGCCAAAGACCTGCAAGAAGCCATGCAAACGCTGGAGCAGGCCATCCGCACCATCGACGCGCAAACGCGCGAGCTGCTGCAAACCACCTTCGACACCGTCAACCGCCACTTTGGCGAGATGTTCCCCGAGCTGTTTGGCGGCGGGCAGGCCAAACTCATCATGACCGGCGGCGAAATCCTCGACGCCGGCGTGCAAGTCATGGCCCAGCCGCCGGGCAAGCGCAACCAGACCATTCATTTGCTCTCCGGCGGAGAAAAGGCGCTGACTGCCATTGCGCTGGTCTTTGCCATCTTCCAGCTCAACCCCGCGCCGTTTTGCCTGCTCGACGAGGTGGACGCGCCGCTGGACGACGCCAACACCGAACGCTACGCCCGCCTGGTCAAGCGCATGAGCGCCATGACCCAGTTCCTCTACATCAGCCACAACAAAATCGCCATGGAAATGGCCGAGCAGCTCATCGGCGTAACCATGCAGGAGCGGGGCGTCTCGCGCATCGTCGCCGTCGATATGCAGGAGGCGCTCGGCATGGCCGAAGGCTGAATTTCTCTTATTTCAATCAAAGAAAAATTGGCTTATTGACCATCATGCCGAAAAATATGGATTTTTTATCCTTTGAATTGTAATTTTGCATGATCGCCGCGCCGTAGGGCGTGCTGCCCTGCACGCCCTGTCCAGGCCCCGGCCCCAGTCCTTGCACCATGAGCGCCCCCTTCTTTTCACCCTTTGCGCCGCGCCGCCAAGGCTGCCAGCCTTGGCAAGGGGGAGGGCTCGGCCATGCCTTCTACGGGCCGCCGCCCCATGTGGGGCTGTAGTTCCAAGGGTCTGATGCATGCGTCTGTTGCCAGCGCGGCACGCCCTGAGGGCGCGCGGGGCAGAACCGGTATTTTGGGGGTGAGAAAACGGTAAAGGCGCCGAAGATCGCCCGCAGCGCGCGGCGACCCAATCAGCGATGGCATGCGCCGTGCGGTTTTGGGTTTGCGCCAAATGCTGGATGCGTTGGTGCGGCGATTCGTCCAGGTTGAGGGATAGGGCGACCGCCGGCCTGGGGCGTTCTCCTGAATATCGGAGCACTAGGTGGCTTTATCGGGGGCTATTTCGGGAGCGCGCCTCAGCGCAGCCAATCCGCCGGCCAATCCCCTCCCGGCGGGCACTCCAGCGCCACGGTTTCGCCGCTGCGCGGGTGGGTAAAGCGCAGCCGCCAGGCGTGCAAGAACATGCGGCCCAGGCCCTGCTTGGCCAGGCGTTTGTTCCAGTCGAAATCGCCGTATTTCTCGTCGCCCGCGATGGGGTGGCCGCTGCTGGCGGTGTGCACGCGGATTTGGTGCGTGCGGCCGGTCTTGATCGTCACCTCGATCAGGCTGGTGGCGGGCAGGCCCCGCTCGGGCTGGGCGGGCCAGGTGTGGCGCACGGCGAACAGCGAGAGCGCGTGCATGCCCTCGGCGTCGCTTTTCTCCGTCGGGCGCACGCGGCGTTCGCCATCGGGCAGCAGGTATTTGCGCAGGGGCGTGTCCACCACCTTGCGGCGCTGGGGCCAGGCGCCTTTGACCACGGCCAGATAGGTTTTGCCCGTGCTGCGGGCGCGAAATTGGTCTTGCACGTGGGTCAAGGCGCTGCGGCGCTTGGCGATGAGCAAGATGCCCGAAGTCTCTTTATCCAGCCGGTGCGCCAGTTCCAGAAAACGCGCCTCGGGGCGGGCGGCGCGCAACTGTTCGATGACGCCAAAGCTCACGCCGCTGCCGCCGTGCACGGCTACGCCAGCGGGTTTGTGGATGGCCAGCAGCAGCTCGTCCTCGAACAGCACGGCAAATTCCCGCGCGGGCGCAGGCGCGCCGGGGGCGGCGTTTGCGCCCGCGTCACCCACGGCGCTGGCGCGCACGGGCGGCACGCGCACGATGTCGCCTGCGGCCAGGCGGCTGTCGGCCTGGGCGCGGCCTTTGTTCACGCGCACCTGGCCGCTGCGGATGAGGCGGTACACATGGCTTTTGGGCACGCCTTTGACGGTGCGAAACAGGAAGTTGTCCAGCCGCTGGCCGGCCCATTCTTCCTGCACGGTCAGAAACTGGGCGGTGGGCGAGGGCGGTGCGGGGGCGGACATGGCGGCAGGGCAGAGAGCAAAAGCCGCGCACTGTAGCCAAGTTTGCGGCCGGTGAGGGGGGGATGGGGCGGGGGGCTGCTTTTCCTGTGTTTGATTTCTAATTCAAAGGAAATAAAATATCCTTGTTTTGGCAATATAGGTATAAAAATATTTTTACATTGATATGTAATTTGAAAATTCCGCAAAGTCCGCCTGGCAGGTGGGCGGAAAGTGCATCACACGCTCTAAGATGACGGCTTTGCTGGATTTCCCGCTTGCTTTGTGCCTCCTTTTGGCCTTCTTTCCCGCCGCCCTGTACCCCGATGAACGCGCCTGTCCTTGCCGCCGATCCCGCTGCGCCCGCCTTGCCCCGGCCTGACGACCAGGCGCTGATCGATCGTTTTATCGACAGCCTCTGGCTGCACGAGGGCCTGGCGCGCAACACCTTGTACGCCTACCGCAAGGATTTGGAGCTGCTGGCCGCCTGGCTGGCGCAACAGCAAGGGCCTGCGCTGCTGGCCGTGGGCGAGGGCGATGTGCACCAGTACTTCGCCGCCCGCCACAGCCAGACCAGGGCCAGCACGGCCAACCGCCGCCTGACGGTGCTCAAGCGTTTTTACCGCTGGGCGCATCGCGAGGGCCTGTGCGCCAGCGACCCCACCGCCCGCACGGATGCCGCCCGGCAAGCCCTGCGCGTGCCCAAGACCATGAGCGAGGCCCAGGTCGAGGCGCTGCTGGCCGCGCCCGACGCCAGCACCGCGCTGGGCCTGCGCGACCGCGCCATGCTGGAGCTGCTTTATGCCAGCGGCCTGCGCGTGAGCGAGCTGGTGGCGCTGAAAACCTGGCAAATCCGCACCAACGAGGGCGTGCTGCAAGTCATCGGCAAGGGCAGCAAGGAGCGCCTGGTGCCCTTTGGCGCCGTGGCCCGGCAATGGCTGGAGCGTTATGCGCAAGAGGGCCGGGCGCTCATCCTGGCCGGGCAGATGACGGACGATTTTTTCGTCACCGCACGCGGCCAGGCGATGGGGCGGGCCATGTTCTGGGTGCTGGTCAAGAAATACGCCGTGCAGGCGGGCATCACGCAATCGCTCTCGCCGCACACCTTGCGCCATGCCTTTGCCACGCACTTGCTCAACCACGGCGCGGATTTGCGCGCAGTGCAAATGCTGCTGGGGCATTCGGACATTTCCACCACCACCATTTACACCCACGTGGCGCGCGAGCGGCTGAAAAACCTGCACGCCGAGCACCACCCGCGCGGGTAAAGCCAAGTAGCGCCAAACCAGGGCTGGACAAATGCCGGATTTCCCAATGGACAAAGTTGGGGCGGGCGCTATGCTCCAAGGCGCTGCGACGCCGCAGGCGATAGCAACCATCACTATCCAGGAGACATGCATGCCATTCAGTACCCCGAAAACCCCAAGCAAAAAAACGACGGCCAAAACCGCCAAGACCGTTCAGGCAGCAGCGCCTGTGAAAAAAACGGCGCCGAAAAAACCTGCCAGCAAAGCCCAGCCTGGCGCACCAGGCCCGGCGCGCATTGATCTGGCGCCCGTCGGCGCTCATGCCTTGCCCTCTTATCTGGACGCCAACGAGCTGGGGCCGTGGGGCATTTACCTCAATCAGGTCGATCGCGTCACCCCCTATCTGGGCCACCTGGCCAAGTGGGTGGAATCGCTCAAGCGCCCCAAGCGCGCGCTCATCGTCGATGTGCCGGTGGAGCTGGACGACGGCACCGTGGCCCACTTCGAGGGCTATCGCGTGCAGCACAACCTCTCGCGCGGCCCGGGCAAAGGCGGCGTGCGCTTTCACCAGGACGTCACCCTCTCCGAAGTAATGGCGCTGTCGGCCTGGATGTCGATCAAGAACGCCGCCGTCAACGTGCCCTATGGCGGCGCCAAAGGCGGCATCCGCATCGACCCGCGCAAATACTCGCAAAACGAGCTGGAGAAAGTCGCGCGCCGCTACACCAGCGAAATCGGCCTCATCATCGGCCCCACCAAGGACATTCCCGCCCCCGATGTCAACACCAATGAGCGCGTGATGGCCTGGATGATGGACACCTACTCCATGAACGTGGGCAGCACCGCCACCGGCGTAGTCACCGGCAAGCCCATTGAGCTGGGCGGCTCCCTGGGCCGGCGCGAAGCCACCGGCCGGGGCGTGTTCACCGTCGGCGTGGAGGCGGCCAGGCTCGTCGGCCTGGAGATCGAAGGCGCGCGCGTGGCCGTGCAAGGGCTGGGCAACGTCGGCGGCACCGCAGCCAGGCTGTTTGCCGAGGCCGGCGCACGCATCGTCGCCGTGCAAGATCACACCGGCGGCGTCTATCGCAAAAACGGGCTGGATGTGCCTGCCTTGCTTGAACACGTGCGAAGCACGGGCGGCGTGGCAGGCTTTGCGCAAGCCGACACGATCAGCGCCAGGGAATTCTGGGCCTGCGATTGCGACATCCTCATCCCCGCTGCGCTGGAGGGGCAGCTCACTGCCGACAACGCCCCGCTGGTCAAAGCCCGCATGGTGATCGAAGGCGCCAACGGCCCCACCACCCCGGCCGCGGACGACATCCTCCACGACAAAGGCGTGCTGGTGCTGCCCGACGTCATCGCCAACGCCGGCGGCGTGACGGTGAGCTACTTTGAATGGGTGCAGGACTTCTCCAGCTTTTTCTGGACGGAGGAAGAAATCAACCAGCGCCTGGTCAAGATCATGAAAGACGCCTTCAGCGCCGTCTGGCACGTGGCCCAGCAGCACAAAGTCTCGCTGCGCACAGCCACCTTCATCGTCGCCTGCTCGCGCATCCTGCAAGCGCGCGAACTGCGCGGCTTGTATCCATAAGCTGCTGCACTTTGCACGCAAAAACGGGGCCGCTGGCGGTTGCAAGCCAGCGGCCCCGTTTATTTCAGGGGGTGGCCGTGTTTTGCTGCGCCTTGCACTGGATCAAGTCCAGGCCCCGCATTTGGGCCTACAGTGACGGCTGCGGGTTTTCCCGTATCGATTGATTTGGTTTTTCACAGAAAGGACAACACGAAATGACAACCTCGCAACGCACAGCTTTGGTCACGGGCGCTCTGGGCGGGCTGGGCACGGCCATCGTGCAGGCTTTGCACGAGGCGGGCCATCAGGTCATCGCCAGCGATTTGCCTGGGCAAGAGGGCCAGCAGGTTTGGGAGCAGGCGCAGCGTGAGGCGGGGCGCAACGTGCGTTTTTATGGCATGGATGTGTCCGATTACGAGTCGGCGCAGGCGCTGGCGCAGCAGTTGGAAAAAGAGGGCGTGCAGGTGGACATCCTCGTCAACAACGCGGGTATCACGCGCGATGGCACGTTCCGCAAGCTGAGCAAGGACAAGTGGGATGCCGTGCTGAGCACCAACCTGGATTCGATCTTCAACGTCACCAAGCCGTTTATCGACGGCATGTGCACGCGCGGCTGGGGGCGCATCATCAATATCTCCTCGGTCAACGGCTCCAAGGGGCAGTTCGGGCAAACCAATTACGCCACCACCAAATCGGGCATGTATGGCTTTACCAAGTCCCTGGCGCTGGAAGTGGCCAGCAAGGGCGTGACGGTCAACGCCATTTCGCCGGGCTATCTGGCCACGCAGATGGTGGAGGCCATGCCCAAGGATGTGCTCGATCAAATCATCCCCACCATCCCCGTGCGCAAGCTGGGCAAGCCCGAGCACATCGCCCAACTGGTGGCTTTTGTCGCCAGCGATGCGGGCGAATACATCACGGGCAGCAACATCGCCATCAACGGCGGTTTGCACATGTATTGAGGCTGGCTGATGGCCAGGGGGCCGGGCGTAGAATCGTTGGGCCTTTTGGCTGTGGTTTTGCGATTGGCTGCGGTCGGCCGTTGGGGCTGGCCGCTTTTGTTTGGCCTGAAAAAGCGTTTGCTTATGTATTTGCTTGGACTGTCCCTGATCTTGCTGGCGATGAAGTATTTCGCCATAGGCCCGGTGGCCCAATGGCCCTGGTGGTGGATTGCCGTGCCGTTTGGCCTGACGGCGGCGTGGTGGGCATGGGCCGACTGGTCGGGTTACACCAAACGCAAGATGATGGAGCGTGAGAACCGCAAAAAGGCCGAGCGCATCGAGCGCGACAAGCAGCGCCTGGGCTTGACGACGGCGCGGCGCAAGAAAAAATAAGCTGGGCGGGGCAGCGTTGTTCGCCCCGCCGCAACGGCCCATGTAACTGCCCGTGTAACTTGCCCATGCGCATTCTTGGCATAGACCCCGGCTTGCAGACGACAGGTTTTGGCGTGATCGACGCGCACGGCCAGCATCTGCGCTATGTGGCCAGCGGCACGATCCGCACCACGGCGGCGCAGCGCGGCGATGTGCCGGGGCGGCTGAAAATCCTGTTTGACGGCATCGCGCAAATCACGCGCGAATACCAGCCCGACCAGGCGTGCGTGGAGATTGTGTTCGTCAACGTCAACCCGCAATCGACGCTGCTGCTGGGCCAGGCGCGGGGCGCTTGCGTGACGGCGCTGGTGGCGCAAGGGCTGCCGGTGGCGGAGTACACCGCCTTGCAGGTGAAAAAATCCGTCACCGGCCACGGCAAGGCGGCCAAATCGCAGATTCAGGAGATGGCGCGCCGCCTGCTGCAACTGCCTGGCCTGCCCGGCACGGATGCGGCCGATGCGCTGGGCCTGGCCATCACCCACGCCCACGCCCAGCGCACCCGCCAGGCGCTGGAGAAAACCGCCGCCTTGCAGCGCCGCCAGCACGCGATGTATAAGGCAGGGCGCAACTATTGATTATTTACAAATCAATAGGAAATAAAATTGCCTTGTTTAGGCATGGTAGGTATTAATCTGATTTTCCAATGATTTGTAATTCCCCGTGTGGCGGGTGATGGGGAGATCTCTCGACGCACCCGCCCTCAGCGGCGCGCCGGCTGGACGAGGCCGATGGGGTGGTGATGGCGGGCAGGCTTTGCGGCACGCGCCAGCGCCGCCAGTGGGTTTCGAGCAGGCGGCAGCCGTGGACTTTTTTCACCGCCACGAGGAAATACGCGCCGCCCAGCAGCGGCAGGCGATCGTGGCTGAGGCGATCGATCCAGCCCAGGCGCTCGTACCACTTGGCGTTTTGCAGCCGGGGCAGGTGGCAGCCGAAGTGGCTGGCCTGCACTTCATAGCCCATCAGGTGCAGCCAGTCGCGCAAGCGCAGGTAGCCAATGGGCGCGCCTAGCTGCGCACCCGGTTGCGCACCAGCCAGCCGGGGGCGCAGGCCAAAGGGGCGGGCAGGGTTGAAGCCGCTGACGATGAGCCGCCCTTCGGGGCGCAGCACGCGCGTGGCCTCGCGCAGGGCGGCATGGGGCTGGTGGCTGATTACCACACCGTGGGGATTGGCGATGAGGTCTAATTGCTCGGCGGAAAAGGGCTGGGCCTCGGCGGGGGCTTTGTGGGGGGGGCGTTGGGGGAATTGGCTGGCGGGGGCTGGCCCGGTGCCTTGCCCGCTTTCTTGCGTGTCTTGCTGCGTGTCTTTCTGCTCGTCTGGTGGCAGGTCTTGCTGCGAGTCCGCTTGCCAGCCTTGTTGCCAGCCCTCTTGCAGGTACCAGGCGTGCCGGATGCGGCTGTTGCGCAGGGCGGCGATGGCGGGGGTGCCGATGTGCAGGGCGTGGTAGCCGAAGATGTCTTGCACGGCCTGGTCGTAATGGCCTTGCTGCCAGGCGCTGACGTAGCGGCCTGCGGCGCTGTCGCGCAGCCATTGGGCAAAGGTGGGCGGCGGTGCGGGCATGGGGTGTCTCCGGTGATTTATTAATCAAAAGGAAAATTTATTTATTTCATATGTTGCCTAAATAAGGTTATTTTATTTCCTTTGATGTGTAATTTTTGAGTGGATTCCTGGCCCCGCCAGGCTTTGGCTTTGGCTATTCGGTGTTCAACGGTCTTGTGGCGCTCTGGCCCACCAGTGCGTCATGGCCCAGTTTTCCATCACCTGCACATAAGGCGGCATGGGCGCTTGAAAGGCCAGGCGCCGGGCGTTGTAAACAACGCGGAAGTTGCTGGCGTACCAGGCGGGCACCATGATGCTTTCGGCGGTGACGACGCGCTCCAGCGCGCGGCAGGCGGCCTGGTAGTCGGCTTGGGTGTCTGCCTGCACCATGCGGGCGATGAGGGCGTCTGCCGCCGGGCTTTTCAGGCCGCTGTAGTTGGCCGAGCCGTTTTGATCGGCCGCAAAGCTGCCAAAGAGCTGGGCGTATTCCTGGCCGGGGTTGTGCGTGCCCTGGATGTTCAGCGAGGTGATGTCGTAGTCGAAAGCGTCCATGCGCTGGAGCATCAGCGCGAAATCGACGACGCGAAAGCGCAGCTCGATGCCGATTTTCTGCAGGTTGCGCTGCCAGGGCGCGACGGTGCGGATGCCCGCTTCGTTGCTGTCCATCACCTCCAGCACCAGCGGCTGGCCCTGGGCGTTGCGCAGCGTGCCGCCTTGCAGCGTCCAGCCCGCCTGGGCCAGCAACTCGCGCGCCTGGCGCAGGTTCTCGCGCAGGCCGTGCTCGCTGTGGTCGGTGCGCGGCGGCTCGGGCATGGGGCCGAAGGCTTGGGGCGGAATCTGGCCGCGCCAGGGTTCGAGCAAGGCCAGCTCGGCGGCGCTGGGCAGGCCCTCGGCGGCGCATTGGGTGTTGCCAAACAGGCCACGGACGCGGCGGTAGCTGCCGTAGAACAGGCGGCGGTTCATCCATTCGTAATCCATCGCCAGGGCCAGGGCGCGGCGCACGCGCACATCTTGCAGATGAGGGCGGCGCAGGTTGAGGAAATAGCTTTGAAAGCCCGTGGGGTTGCGGTGCTCGAACTCGGCCTTGACCAGCTCGCCGCTGTCAAAACGCCGCCCCTTGACGCGCCGCGCCCAGTCGCCCGCGCTGTGAAACTGCATCAGGTCGAACTCGCCGGCCTTGAGGGCTTCGAGCCGCGCAGTGGCGTCTTTGTAAATGCGGATGGTGATGCGCTCGAAGTTGTGCGCGCCAGCGTTGACGGCCAGCTCGCGCCCCCAGTAATCGGGGTCGCGCACGTAGGTGATGTCGCGCCCGAAGACGACCGGGCCGATGCGGTAGGGGCCGCTGCCAATGGGCGTGTCGGTGATGATTTGGTCAAAGGGCTTGCGCTGCCCGTCCGCGCCCAGCCCCCAGTCGCGGCTGAAGATGGGCAGGCCGCCCACGACCAGCGGCAGCTCGCGGTCGGGGCTTTTGAAGTGAAAGCGCACGGTGCGCGCATCCAGCGCCTCGGCGCGGGCGACTTTCTCCAGCAGCGTGGCGTAGCCGGGCGCGGCCTGGGCGCTGATGAGCGTCTCGAAGCTGTGGCGCACATCCTCGGCCAGCACCGGCTTGCCGTTGTGAAAGCGCGCCTGGGCGCGGATGCGAAAGGTGGCCGAGAGGCGATCGGGCGCCACCTCCACGCTCTCGGCCAGCAGGCCGTAGCCGGTGGAGGTTTCATCCAGCGCGCCCGTGAGCAGGCTCTCGAACAGCATGGCCTGCAAATAGGCCGGGGCCGAGCCGCGCAGGGTGAAGGGGTTGTATTTGTCGAAGGTGGAAGTGCGCAGGTTGCTCACCAGGCGCAGCTCGCCCCCTTTGGGCGCGGCCGGGTTGGCGTAGTCGAAATGGGCAAAGCCCGCCGGGTATTTGGGCTGGCCCCACAGCGCGTAGGCGTGGGAAGGCTCGGCCTGGGCAATGCCCGCGCCCAGGGCGCAAACCCAAGCGATGGCAAGGCCCCGCGCCAGCGCCTGCCATGCGCGGCGGCGCGCGGCCGGGGCGCGCCCCTGACGGGGAGAAGCGCGTTTGAAAACAGCGGGCAAGCCCGCCGCCCGCAACGGCCCGCCGGGCCAGAAAATCAATTGAACGTCCATGCGAGAATTCTGCCCCACAAGCAGGGCCGCCCCGCGCGCCGTGGCGCAGCAGAAAAAGGGGCAAGCAGGCCCATCCCCGCATTGCAACGACAAGGAGTGTTTCCATGGGTTTTCTCAGCGGCAAGAAATTGCTGATTACTGGCGTGTTGTCCAACCGTTCCATCGCCTACGGCATTGCCAGGGCCTGCCGCGATCAGGGTGCCGAGCTGGCTTTCAGCTATGTGGGCGAGCGTTTCAAGGATCGCATCAGCGAGTTTGCCGCCGAGTTCGATTCCCAACTCGTGTTCGATTGCGATGTGAGCGATGACGCGCAAATCGAGCGGCTGTTTGCCGACTTGGCCGCGCACTGGGGCAAGTTCGACGGTTTTGTGCACAGCATCGGCTTTGCGCCGCGCGAGGCCATTGCGGGCAATTTTCTCGACGGCCTGACGCGCGAGAACTTCCGCGTCGCGCACGACATCAGCGCCTACAGCTTCCCGGCCATGGCCAAGGCCGCGCTGCCGCACCTGAACCCGGGCGCTTCGCTGCTGACGCTCTCGTACCTGGGCGCTGAGCGCGCCGTGCCCAACTACAACACCATGGGCCTGGCCAAGGCCAGCCTGGAAGCGAGCGTGCGCTACCTGGCCGAAGCCGTCGGCCCGCAAGGCATCCGCGCCAACGGCATCAGCGCCGGGCCGATCAAGACCTTGGCCGCCAGCGGCATCAAGGATTTCGGCAAGCTGCTGGCCAACTTCGCCGCCACCTCGCCGCTGCGCCGCAACGTCACGATCGAGGATGTGGGCAATGCTGCGGCCTTTTTGCTCTCCGACCTGGCCGCGGGCATCACCAGCGAAATTCTCTACGTCGATGGCGGCTTCAGCCACACCATTGGCATGCCTTCGCCCTCTGAAGGGTGATTTTTTACAAATCAAAAGGATAAAAAATACCCTTATTTAGGCATGTTGGGTGTGAAATTGAATTTCTTATGAAATGAAATTAAAGCGGCAAGCCCACGCCGCGCCAGCCCTGGCATTCGGGCCATCCGAAGGGCCGGGCGGGCGGGGTGGGGCCGCAGCCCGGCAGGCCGCAGCGCCATTTCCCTTGTAGCTCATGCCATCCCATCCCTTGCCGCCATCCACGCCTGTTTTTCCAATCTCCCGCCGCGCCAGCATGGGCGTCATGCTGGGCGCTTGCGCCGCAGTGGCTGCGCCGGGCCTGTTGTTCAGCCGCCCGCTGCTGGCGCGCACGGCGCGGGAGCCGGCCCAGCGGCCCTGGCTGATCCAGCCCAAAGACCTGCAACCGGGCACCCCCCTGACCGCCGCGCCCCTGAAGGTCAAGCTGCCCGGCCTGGGCCAGCACGACATGAGCGCCTACAACGGCGCGTTGCCCGGCCCCACCATTCGCCTGCGCACCGGCCAGGCCTTTCGCCAGCAGGTGCGCAACCGCTTGAAGGAGGACACGGTGGTGCACTGGCATGGCCTGCCCGCGCCCACCGAGATGGACGGCCAGCCGCGCTACCCCCTGCGCCCGGGTGAGGATGCCGATATCGCCTTCGATATCCGCCAGCGCGCCGGGCTGTACTGGTACCACCCCCATCCGCACGAAAAAACCGCCTCGCAAGCCTGGCAAGGCATGGCGGGCCTGATCGTCGTGGGCGATGAGGAGGAGGACGCGCTGGGCCTGCCCGCGGGCGAGCAGGAGCTGCTGCTGGTGCTGCGCGATGCCCAGCTCAACGGCAAGAAGAAATGGGTGTACCCCAACACCCCGTCGGGCAGCCTGGGCGACTTTCCGCTGGTCAACGGCGTGCCCTGGCCGCGCACGCGCCTGCCCAACCAATGGGTGCGCTTGCGCATCCTCAACGGGGCCAATGCGCGGGTGTTCATGCTGCGTTGCCGCCAAAGCGGTGGCAACGGGCAAGAGGCGCTGCCGCTGGTGCTGATCGGCAACGACGGCGGCCTGCTTGAAGCGCCCGCGACCGTCGAGCGCATCGAAATGGCCCCGGCCGAGCGCGTCGATGTGCTGCTGGATTTGCGCCGCATCGCCCCTGGCCAGCACATCGGCCTGCATTGCGAGGCGGCGGGCTGGAAGCTGCTGGATATTGAAGTCACCCAGGCCGCATCAGCCGCTGCGAACTGGGAGCCGCCCGCGCGCCTCTCGCGCATCGAGCCGTTGGCCCACCCCAGCACCGCCCCCGGCGTCAAGCCCGAAGACGCCGAGCCAGACCGCGCCTTCATCTTCCAGGACAACACCCTCATCAACGGCCTGACGCACGATATTTACCGCACCGACTTTGCCGTGCCCTTTGGCAAGGTCGAGCGTTGGCGCTTCGTCGCCATTGGCGAAACGCCGCACCCTGTGCACATGCACGGCGCGCACTTCCAGGTCGTGGGCGGCACCGCCGCCGACGGCCAGCCGCGCCGCATCCAGGCCTGGGAAAAAGGCTGGAAAGACACCGTGCTGGCCCGCCCCGGCGAGGCAGTGGACGTGCTGGTGCGTTTTGACGCCTACGAAGGCAACTACCTGCTGCATTGCCACAACCTGGAGCACGAGGACGGCGGCATGATGATGAACTTCCTCGTCTCCCGAAACATGGAAATGGCCCAGCGCCGCATCGAGGCCGAGCGGCTGTTCGGCTACGATCCGCTGTGTTGAATGGTTATCGATCAAAGGAAATTTGTATCAATTCATATCATGCCGAAATGGCTTGATTTTATTTCCTTTGATTTGGATTTTTTGGGTGTTTCCAGAACGCTCCAGGGCTTGAACGCTAGCGCCTGATGGTTAGCGTTTGAACGGCCCGCCCTTGAGCTTGCTGCCAGGCCCCAGGTTGCGCTGGGCGAACCAGCCCTGGTTCATCTCCAGCACGTAGCGCACGGGTTTTTCGGAGCAGTGCGAGTCGGTCGTCATGGGCTGCATATCGGCCAGGTTGACGATGACGCCTTGCTCGTCGATGAAGGCGGCGGTCAGCGGCAGCCAGGTGTTTTTCATCCAGAAGCACTGCACGGCGGGGCGCTCGAAGACGAACAGCATGCCTTCCTGCGCGGGCATGCTGGCGCGGAACATCAGGCCCACCTGGCGCTGCGCGGGAGTGCTGGCAATTTGCGCATCAATGCGGTGCATGAGGATGGAGAGGGTGGCGCGTGGCAAATCCAGTTGTGCCAGGTTGTGATTGGGTGCCGTGCCGGGGACTGTACTTGGGGCTGCACTGGGAGCTGTATTGGATGCGGGGGCGGGCGCAGCAGGCGCGCTTTGTGCCGGCGGCGTTTGTGACGTTTGGGCGAGGGCGGTGATGCCCAGCATCAAGCTGGCGAGGGCGGCGGTGGCGGTGCGAAGCATGGGGTTTGGCGGGGTAGGGGGAGGGTTGGGTCAGTCTTTGGACAGGCGTGCGGCGATTTCCGCTACCAGATGGCGCGCCAGCGTTGTTTTGCTGGCGCGGGGCAGTTCGGTGTGGCCGTGCACGTCAAAGAGGGTGAGCTGGTTGTCGTCCTGCCCGAAAGTGGCGGGGCCGATGTTGCCCACCAGCAGCGGAATGCCTTTGCGCAGGCGTTTGGCGCTGGCGTGCTTGATGAGGTTGTCGCTCTCGGCGGCAAAGCCGACGCAGTACAGCAAGCCGCTGCGGGCGCGCTCGCTGGCGGCGATGGTGGCGAGGATGTCGGGGTTTTCCACAAACTCCAGCATGGGCGTGGCCTGGCCTGCGGTTTTCTTGATTTTGCTGTGCGCCACTTCGGCAGGGCGCCAATCGGCGACGGCGGCGGTGGCAATGAAGACATCGCTGCGCTCGGCCTCGGCCAAGGTCGCTTGCAGCATTTGCTGGGCCGATTGCACATCGATGCGCGCCACACCGCGTGGCGTGGGCAGGGCGACAGGGCCGCTGATGAGGGTGACGGCCGCGCCCGCCGCTTGCGCGGCCTGGGCGATGGCAAAGCCCATCTTGCCGCTGGAGCGGTTGGTGATGCCGCGCACGGGGTCGATGGCTTCGAAGGTGGGGCCTGCGGTGATGAGCAGGCGTTTGCCAGCCAGGGTTTTGGGGGTGAAGTGGGCGATGAGCTCGTGCAGGATCTCGGGCGGCTCCAGCATGCGGCCATCGCCTGTTTCGCCGCAGGCTTGCTCGCCGCAGCCGACGCCCAGGGAGAAAGCGCCGTCTTGCACCACCTGGCGCAGGTTGCGCACAGTGCTGGGGTGCTGCCACATCTCGCGGTTCATGGCGGGGGCGATGAGCAGCGGCACGCGCTCCAGCGGGCGCGCCAGGCACAGCAGGCTGAGCAGTTCATCGGCGCGCCCTTGCGCCAGGCGGGCGATGAAATCGGCGCTGCATGGGGCCAGCACGATGGCGTCGGCCTCGCGGCTGAGCTGGATATGGGCCATGTTGTCGCTAGTGCGGCCGTCCCATTGCGAGAGGAACACCGGCCGCCCCGAGAGGGCTTGCATGGTCACCGGGGTGATGAACTGGCAGGCGGCTTCGGTCATCACCACCTGCACGCGCGCGCCCGCTTTGGTGAGCAGGCGGCACAGCTCGGCCGATTTGTAGCAGGCGATGCCGCCAGTCAGGCCCAGCACGATGTGCCTGCCAGCCAGCTCCAGCGGCTGGGCGGCGGATTGCGCGGGGGATGTGGAAGATGTGGGAGAGGGCGTATCGGGCGCCTGGCCCGTGTGGGGCTTGGGGTAGGGCATGAAAGGGCGCGAAGTCGTCGGAGAGGTTTCGCCTGGGCGAAAAAACGCGCCCCGCAGGGCGCAGCGGCGCGGCATCCTAACTGAAAAAGCGGCGCAGCCTGTCAGGGCGTGTTATTCAAATCCTCGAGCCGCGCGCGTATCCGGGATGGTGGCCTGCTGCGCTGCAAAGTGCGCCCCATTCCGGCCATTCTGGTCTGGGGCGAGCGCCATGTGCGGCGGCTTCGATGGCATGCCCTGACAGTGGGCCCTGGCCCGCCCGTTACCTGCGATTGTGCGATCTGGAACGACTTACACTGCGCGCCTTTGTGCAATTGCAATCGTGCAATGTTTTTTTGAAAGGATTTGCCATGAAGAAACTGCTCAACATCCTTGCGCTGTGCGCTGGCGCGGCTTTGCTGCCTGTGCATGCGCAAGATTTCAAGCAGGGGGATGTCGAGGTCTCCGGCCCCTACGCGCGCGCCACGGTGGCTGGGGTGAAAAACGGCGCGGTTTGGTTCAGCGTGAAAAACAGCGGCAAGGCGGCAGACCGCGTTGTGGGCGCGAAAACCGATGTGGCGGGCCACACGGAAATCCATGACATGAAGATGGAGGGCGATGTGATGCACATGTTCCAGATCGAGGGCATCGAAGTGCCTGCGGGCCACAGCATCACGCTGGGCGAGGGCAACAAGCTGCATGTGATGCTGATGAACTTGAAAGAGCCGCTGAAAGAGGGCGACAAGTTCAAGATGACGGTGCAGTTCCAGCAAGCGGGCGAGGTGCCCATTGAGGTGGTGGTCAAGGACATGAAAGCGGGTATGCATGGCCATCACATGGAACACAAGGAGCACAAGCATTGAGCATTGTGCTGATCGGAATTATTTTACCAATCAATAGGAAACAAAACAGCCTTGTTTTGGCTTGATGTATATGAAATTGGTTTTCTTTTGATTGAAATATCGGGTTTGGGCGCTGTTGGCCCGCCCGTACATGGTCGCAAGCATGAAGAAAGGGGCCACAAGGCCCCTTTCTTCATGGATCGCGGCCGTGGCCCAGCCACGGTTTGATGGGTTGCCGCATGGATCAGTGCAGTCCTTGCTGCGCCTTTGGGGCCAGGGGCGCGAACAAATGGCCGATGTCCACAGCGTCAAACGCGTATTGCGCGCCGCAGAACTCGCAGCCGATCTCCAGCGGCTTGCCGTTTTCTTCCAGCATGGGCTGCACCTGCTCTTGTCCCAGGCCGCGCAGCATGTTGGCGACGCGCTCGCGGCTGCACTGGCAGGCGAAATGGGGGGTGGCGCCCTGGGTGTCGATGGCTTGCAAAGTTTCCTGCCAGAACAGGCGGCGCAGGATGGTGGCCGTATCCAGCTCCAGCAGCTCCTCGGTCTTCAGGCTGGCCGCCAGCGTGGCGATGCGGTTGAAATCCTCGTTCGCGCCCAGGGCATCTTGCGTTTGCGTGTCGTGCTGTTGGCCAGCCAGGTTGCCCTGGCCCTTGATGGGGATGCGCTGCACCAGCAGGCCCGCGGCCACTTGCTCGTTGGCGGCCAGCACGATGACGGTGTCGAGCTGCTCGGACTGTTGCATGTATTGCTGCAACACGGCGCTTAGCGATGGCAGGCTTTGCCCTTGCGCATCGCGCAGCGCGACGATGCCCTGGTAGGCCTGCTGGCCGGGGCGCTTTTCGCCCGCGTCCAGCGTGATGGCGCAGCGGCCCTGGCCGCGGGCATCGAGCATGGCGGGCAGGCTGGCATCGGCCGCAAGGCTTTGCGCAGCATCGGCGGCGAGCTGGGCGGTGGCGCGCAGGCGCAGGCTGGAATCGACTTCGGCCACGGCCAGGCGCACCGGCCCATCGCCCTGGATTTGCAGGATGAGTGAGCCTTCAAAGTGGATGTTGGCTTGCATCAGCAGGCCCGCGGCGACCATTTCGCCCAGCAGGCGGCTGACGGCGGGCGGGTAAGCGCCGGTTTCGGTATTGGCGGCGCGGCGCTCCAGCACTTGCTGCCAGGGCGCTTGCACGCGGACGATGGCGCCGCGCACGGGCAGCCCTTCAAAGAGGAATTTTTGCAGTTCGGTCATGGTGTGGGGGTAGGGGGAGCAGCCCTTGGAAAGTTGGAAAACCCTGCCCATATCGCGCCGCTGGGGGTGGTTTTCAAGCTGGGCGGACATGGGGGAGGGTGCGCGTAGCGGCTTGAAGCGGCCCAAAGTGGTCAGAGGCACTGCAAGTGGCCTGGATTGAAGCAGAGCGGCCCCAAAACGCCTTCGCCTCGCAATGGCGAGGCGAAGGGAAGGGAGATTTATATATCAATAGAAATAACGATCTCCTGCCATCATGCCGAAACAGGGTGGTTTTATTTCTTTTTGATTGGTAATTAAAGCGTTTTCAGAAACACTGCATCAGAAAAACGCCGCATCAGCCGATGCGCCGAAACCCCTTGGCGTAGCGGCGGGCGTTGTCGATGTAGTGCTGGGCGCTGTGGCGCAGGCCCTGGATTTCCTGCTCGGTCAGGGGGCGCACGGCTTTGGCGGGGCTGCCCAGGATCAGCCAGCCATCGGGGAATTCCTTGTTTTCCGTCACCAGTGCGCGCGCGCCCACCAGGCAATGCTTGCCGATTTTTGCGCCGTTGAGCACGACGGCGCCGATGCCGATGAGCGATTCGTCGCCAATGGTGCAGCCGTGCAGCATGACTTGATGCCCGACGGTGACGTGGCGGCCAATGGTCAGCGGCACGCCTTCGTCGGCATGCAGCACGCTGCCATCCTGGATGTTGCTGCCTTCGCCGATGGTGATGTGGTCGGTATCGCCGCGTACCACGGCGCCAAACCAGATGCTGGCATGCGCACCGACGCTGACGGCGCCCAGCACGGTGGCGTTGTCGGCTACCCAGGCGCTGGGGGCGATGTCGGGGGCGGCGGCGTCAAGGGCGTAGATGGGCATGGGCGCTCCTGGGGGCTGGGCGATGGCAAAAAAGGGGGTTAAAAGCCGATGGGGTCGAGGCCGTCCCCGTCGTCATGGCGGGTGGGGCGGGCTGGGCGGGTGGTTTCGCTGTTGTCGCCGTCATCGCCATGCGCGGTGCTTTCGCTGCCGTCGGAGGCATTGCCGCCGAATGCGTGGCTGTCGGATGCATAGCCATCCTGCGCGCTTTCGCCATAACCCAGCGCATCGTCCAGGCGTTGCACGAGGGCGCGCAAGGCGTGTTCGGTGTGCTCTAGCTGCGCGGTGTTGTGGGCGGCTTGTTGCGCAGCTTGTTGTGCGGCGTCGGCATCGTGCGCGTCGGCGCTGGCTGCGGCGGCCTGGGCGGCCAGCTCGGTTTGCTCATCTAGGGCCTGGCGCAAGTCGCCCAGCTCATAGGCGAGGTTCAAGGCGGCGAGCACGGCGATGCGTTCGCGGGCGCGCACTTTGCCGGCGTCGTGGATGCGCGTCATGGCGTCATCAACCAGGCGCACGGCTTGCGAGAGGCGTTGCTCCTGCCCGTCCTGGCAGGTCAGCAAATAGCTTTGCTGGAGGATTTTGACTTCCACCTGTTTCATCGCCCGCCCTCCAGCGCGTTCTGGATGGCTGGCAGCCGCTCAATGAGGGCGTCGATGCGCTCGCGCGCCGTGTCCAGGCGGGCTTGCAGGGCGTCACGTTCCTCGGTGAGGGTTTGCAACTGCCGGGCCAATTGGGCCTGGCTGTGCTCGGCGCTGGCCAAGCGTGCGAGCAATTGCTCGACTTGCCAGTGCAGACGGTCGGTCAGGGAGGCGGGTGTTTCCATAGGGGCGAAATTGTAGGGTTTGGCTGCAAAAGATGGGCCCAACTGGCTGATATTTTTCGGTTTTTCATGCTGGCCCGGGTGGGGTGTGTTGCGTTTTGCGTGCGCTTTTTTGCTCTCTGGAAGGCTTTTTCGGCCTTCTACAATCGCGCCTTTCTTGGCTCAATTTGGCTGGCAATCGAAGGCATCAGGCATGCACACTTTTTTGTGGCACGACTACGAGACTTTTGGCGCGGATCCCCGGCGCGATCGCCCGGCGCAGTTTGCGGCTGTGCGCACCGATGCGCAGTTGCAGGAGATCGAGTCGATGGAGTGGTTTTGCCAGCCGCCGCTGGACTATCTGCCCGATCCGCAGTCGTGCCTGATTACCGGAATCACGCCGCAGCAGGCGCGCGAGAAAGGGCTGCCCGAGCACGCCTTCGCCTGGCAGATTTACCAGGCGTTTTCGCGCCCGGGCACGATTGGCGTGGGCTACAACACGATCCGCTTTGACGACGAGTTCACCCGCTTTCTGTTCTGGCGCAATTTGCTCGATCCCTACGGGCGCGAGTGGCGCAACGGCAATGCCCGCTGGGATTTGCTGGATGTGGCGCGCCTGGTCTGGGCCTTGCGGCCCGAGGGCATCGAGTGGCCCAGGGACGAGCGCGGGCAGGTGAGCTTCAAGCTCGAGCGCCTTAGCGCCGCCAATGCCCTGGCGCACGAGGCCGCGCACGATGCCTTGAGCGATGTGCGCGCCACGCTGGCGCTGGCGCGGCTGATCCGCGCGCGCCAGCCGCGCTTGTTCGAGTTCGCCCTCAGGCTGCGCGACAAGCGCGAGGTGGCCAAGGAGCTGGGCTTTCCCGCCCTCAAGGGGCAGGAGCGGGCCTTCGTCCACATCTCGGGCATGTTCGCGCCCGAGCGCGGCTGCCTGGCGCTGATGTGGCCGCTGGCCAGCCACCCGCACAACCGCAACGAAGTGCTGGCCTGGGATTTGGCGCACGATCCGGGCGAGCTGGCTGCGCTGGATGCCGCCGCCATCCGCCAGCGCCTGTTCACGCGCCAGGCCGATTTGCCTGAAGGCGTGCAGCGCCTGCCGCTCAAAAGCGTGCATCTGAACAAATCCCCCATGGTGGTGGGCGATTTGCGCGTGCTCACCCCCGCCGTGCAAGATCGCTGGGGCCTGGATATGCAGCGCATGGCGCAGCACGCCGCCATTGCGCGCGATTTGCCCGACATGAGCGCCATCTGGGCCGAGGTGTACGCCCGGCCCGCGCCGGAGGAGGGCGAGCGCATCCCCGCCGAGCAGGATTTGTACGGCGGCTTCATCAGCGACGCCGACCGCCAGCGGCTGGACGCGCTGCGCCAGCGCCCCGTGGGCAGTTGGCCGCAGCAATTGGGCTTCGAGGATGCGCGCCTGGACGAGCTGGTGTTCTTCTTTCGCGCGCGCAACTTCCCGCGCCGCTTGAGTGAGCAGGAGCGGGCGCGCTGGCAAGCGCACCGCCGCGCCACGCTGCTGCAAGGCCAGGGCGGCGCGCGCACCGCCGGGCAGTTGATGGACGAAATCGACGCCCTGTACGAGCAGGCCAGCGAGGCGCAGCAGGATATCCTTGGCGCGCTCTATGAATGGGCGGGCGAAATTGCCCCGGAAAACTGAACTCTGTAAAATTACAATTCAATAAGAAAAAATTAATGCCTATTACGGCAATACTGTCATGAATTTAGTTTTACATTTGATTTGTAATTTTGGGTAAGGCATTTTCCGTGCCAGAAGGACAAGCCATGTTTTCAAACTGGAACAGCCGCGCCAGGCACGCCCTTGGCGCCCAGGCGCTGGCGGTCGCTGCCCTGCTGTGCGCAGCGCCAGCACAAGCGGCCAGCGCCAATGTGCAGGAAAGCGCCCCTATGGCGGCGCGCCAGCCTATCTGGATTGATGTGCGCACGCCGCAAGAGCATGCCCAGGGCCATATACCGCAATCGCTGAACATCCCCTACGACGAAATCGCCCAGCGCATCGCCGCTGCCGCGCCAGACAAAAACGCGCCCATTGCCCTGTATTGCCGCAGCGGGCGGCGCTCCGAAATCGCCCTGCAAACGCTGCTGCACCTGGGTTACACCCAGGTGGAAAACCTGGGCAGCTACGACTTTTTGCGCAGCCAGCAAGAAGGCGGGCGCTGATTTTCTTTTTCCCCTGAAGCCAACAAGGAGTCCCCCAATGACCACACCCCAACCGCAATGGAAGCTGCCCACCATCGCCGTGCACGGCGGTTACACCCCCGAGCCGAGCACCAAATCCGTGGCCGTGCCCATCTACCAAACCGTTGCCTACGCCTTTGACAGCGCCCAGCACGGCGCCGACTTGTTCGACCTGAAAGTGCCCGGCAACATCTACACGCGCATCATGAACCCCACCACCGATGTGCTGGAAAAACGCCTGGCCGCGCTGGAAGGCGGTGTGGGCGCGCTGGCGCTGGCATCGGGGCAGGCCGCCGTCACCTACGCCATCCAGACCATTGCCGAGGCGGGGGACAACATCGTCTCGGCCAGCACCCTGTATGGCGGCACCTACAACCTCTTTGCCCACACCCTGCCGCAATACGGCATCGCCACGCGCTTTGCCGACACGCGCGATTTGCGCAGCTTCGAGGGCCTGTTTGACGAGCGCACCAAAGCCGTCTATGTCGAATCCATCGGCAACCCGCTGGGCAACATCACCGACATCGCCGCCGTGGCCGACATCGCCCACCGTCACGGCGTGCCGCTGATTGTGGACAACACCGTCGCCACCCCCTACCTGCTGCGCCCCTTCGAGCACGGCGCAGACATCGTCGTGCACTCGCTGACCAAATACCTCGGCGGCCACGGCAACAGCCTGGGCGGCGCCATCGTCGATTCCGGGCGCTTCCCCTGGGCCGAGCACAAGGCGCGCTTCAAACGCCTGAACGAGCCGGACGTGAGCTACCACGGCGTCGTCTATACCGAGGCGCTGGGCGCCGCTGCCTACATCGCCCGCGCCCGCGTCGTGCCCCTGCGCAACATGGGCGCGGCCATCTCGCCCTTCAACGCCTGGCAAATCCTGCAAGGCATCGAAACCCTGGCCCTGCGCATGGATTGCATCAACCGCAACAGCCTGGCCATTGCGCAATTCCTGCAAAACCACCCCAAAGTGCAATGGGTCAGCTACGCCGCCTTGCCCGAGCACCCCGATCACGCCCTGGCCCGGCGCTACCTGGGCGGGCACGGCTCGGGCGTGCTGACCTTTGGCGTGCAAGGCGGCCGCGCGGCGGGCGAGCGCCTGCTCGATGCGCTGCAACTGTTTACCCGCCTGGTCAACATCGGCGACACCCGCTCGCTGGCCACGCACCCGGCCTCCACCACCCACCGCCAGCTCTCGCCCGAGGAGCTGGCCAAGGCCGGCGTGAAGGAAGAAACCGTGCGCCTGTCCATCGGCATCGAGCATGTGGACGACTTGATCGCCGATCTGGATCAGGCGCTGCAAGCGGCTTGAGATGCAGATGGATGGCGGATGGGACGGCAAATGAGATAGCAGATCAAACGCCATGCAAAAAAACGCTTTGGGCAGTTGGCTCCCAAAGAGCTTTTTTGTTGGTCTGAATTTCCAATTTCAATTCAAAGGAAAATTCACTTTCCTATAATCATACCGAAACATGGTGATTTTGTTTCCTTTGATTGGTAATTTACGGCCCGCCCGAGAAGGGCAGGGGGTGTTGACAGCCTCGGTGCGCACCCCCCAGGGCCGATCAGCCGATTGGCCGATCAGCTCGCGCTGCCAGCCTGGGCGGCGGCCAGGGCCGACATGTTGACGATGCGGCGCACGGTGGCCGATGGGGTGAGGATGTGCGCCGATGCGGCTGCGCCCATGAGGATGGGGCCGATGGTGGTGCCGTGGGCGCTGACTTGCTTGAGCACGTTGAACAGGATGTTGGCCGAATCCAGGTTGGGGCAAATGAGGATGTTGGCGTCGCCGATGAGGCTGCTGTCCAGCAGGGTGCGGCCACGCACTTCGGCGGAAAGGGCGGCGTCGCCGTGCATTTCGCCGTCGCACTCGATGTCGGGGAAACGCTGCTTGAACAGGGCCGTGGCCTGGCGCATCTTGAGGGCGCTGGGGCGCGCTGAAGATCCGAAGTTGGAGTGCGAGAGAAACGCCACTTTGGGCGGCACGCCAAAGCGTTGCACTTCGCGCACGGCCATCTGGGCGATGGAGACCAGCCCTTCGGGGTCCGGATCCTCGTGGATGTAGGTGTCGGCCACGAACAGGGTGTGGTCGTCCAGCAGCAGGGCGTTGAGGGTGGCCAGGCCTTCGGAGTCGTCGCGCACGCCAACGATGTCGTGGATGCGGCGCAGGTGGTCGTCAAAGCGCCCGACCATGCCGCAGAGCATGGCGTCGGCGTCGCCCAGGTGGATCATCAGCGCGGCGATGATGGTGTTGGAGCGGCGCACGGCGCTTTTGGCCGTCTCGGGCGTGACGCCGCTGCGGCCCATGATCTTGTGGTAGGCCTCCCAGTACTGGCGAAAACGCGGATCGTCCTCGGGGTTGACGTTGTCCACGTCCTGACCGATGCGGATGCGCAGGCCGGCGCGCTGGATGCGTTCGGCGATGACGGCGGGACGGCCGATGAGGATGGGGCGGGCCAGGCCGTCGTCCACCACGGCTTGCACGGCGCGCAGCACGCGCTCGTCCTCGCCTTCGGCATAGGCCACGCGGCGCAGGGCGGCTTTGGCGGCGCGGAAGACGGGCTTCATGAACATGCCGGTTTGATAGACGAAGCGTTGCAGGCTTTCGCGGTAGGCGGCGATGTCCTCGATGGGGCGGGTGGCCACGCCCGAGCGCGCGGCGGCTTCGGCCACGGCGGGGGCGATGCGCAGAATCAGGCGGCCATCGAACGGGGTGGGAATGAGGTATTCGGGGCCGAAGCTCAGCTCCTTGCCGGAGTAGGCGGCGGCGACCTCATCGCTGGCTTCGGCCTTGGCCAGGGCGGCGATTTCATGCACGCAGGCCAGCTTCATCTCGTCCGTGATCTTGGTGGCGCCGCAGTCCAGCG
>JAUMYU010000025.1 GCA_030528485.1 Comamonadaceae bacterium | reverse complement strand
CCGCCCGCGCCACCCCTACACGCGCATGCTGCTGGACGCCATCCCCAAAATGCACGACACCGGCCGCGCCCGCACCCCCGTGCAAGGCGAAGTGCCCAACCCGCTGAACCCGCCCAAAGGCTGCGCCTTCAACCCCCGCTGCCCCCACGCCAACGACCGCTGCCGCAACGAACGCCCCGCCATGTTCCAGGCCGGCAGCACCCAGGTCGCCTGCCACGCCGTGCAGGAAGGGCGGCTGGATTGATACATTTACAAATCAATGGAAATAAAATAACGCTATTTAGGCAGTATTTTCAATAAATCAATTTTCCATTGATTTGAAAAATAAGCCGCAGCGCCAGGCGCGCAGCGCGCGTGCCAAAGCTTTGCCCGAAGCGGAAAAAAACGCCGCCTCTTTACAATAGAGCGTTTGTCTCCCTACCCCTACACCTCACGAACAGCGCCATGAGCAAAACCCTCTACGACAAGATATTCGACGAGCACGTCGTGCACACCGAGGAAGACGGCACCGCCGTGCTCTACATCGACCGCCACCTGGTGCACGAAGTCACCAGCCCGCAGGCTTTCGAGGGCCTGCGCGAGGCCGGTCGCAAAGTCTGGCGCATCAGCTCCATCGTCGCCACGGCCGACCACAACACCCCCACCACCGGCTGGGAGCGCGGCTACGACGGCATTGAAGACCCCATCAGCAAAGAGCAAATCGTCACCCTCAACCACAACATCAACCAGTTTGGCGCGGCGGCCTTCTTCCCCTTCATGAGCCGCCGCCAGGGCATCGTGCACGTCGTCGGGCCGGAAAACGGCGCCACCTTGCCGGGCATGACCGTCGTTTGCGGCGACAGCCACACCTCCACCCACGGCGCGTTTGGCGCGCTGGCGCACGGCATCGGCACCAGCGAGGTCGAGCACGTCATGGCCACGCAAACCCTGCTGGCGAAAAAAGCCAGGAACATGCTCATCCGCGTCGAAGGGCAAGTGGCGCCAGGCATCACCGCCAAGGACATCGTGCTGGCCATCATCGGCAAGATCGGCACCGCAGGCGGCACGGGCTACACCATCGAATTCGCCGGCAGCGCCATCCGCGCCCTGAGCATGGAAGGGCGCATGACCATCTGCAACATGGCCATTGAAGCGGGCGCGCGCGCCGGGCTGGTGGCCGTGGACGACAAAACCATCGAATACCTCAAAGGCCGCCCGCTGGCGCCCGGCTTTGACGAAGCCACCGGCCGCTTCGTCGGCGGCCCCGAGTGGGATCACGCCGTCGCCTACTGGCGCACCCTGCACTCCGACCCCGATGCCGTGTTCGACAAAATCGTCGAGCTGGACGCCGCGCAAATCGTGCCCCAGGTCACCTGGGGCACCTCGCCGGAGATGGTGCTGGGCGTGGACGCGCGCGTGCCCGATCCCGACAAGGAAAAGGACGCCGTCAAGCGCAACGCCATGGAGCGCGCCCTGCACTACATGAACCTGGAGCCGGGCAAGCCCCTGTCCGACATCCACGTGGACAAAGTCTTCATCGGCTCGTGCACCAACAGCCGCATTGAAGACATGCGCGAAGCCGCCGCCGTGGTGAAAAAACTCGGCCAGAAAGTCGCCAGAAACGTCAAGCTGGCGATGGTCGTGCCCGGCTCTGGCCTGGTGCGCGAGCAGGCCGAGCGCGAAGGGCTGGACAAAATCTTCACCGCCGCAGGCTTTGAATGGCGCGAACCGGGCTGCTCCATGTGCCTGGCCATGAATGCCGACCGGCTCGAACCCGGCGAACGCTGCGCCTCCACCAGCAACCGCAACTTCGAAGGCCGCCAGGGCGCGGGCGGGCGCACCCATCTGGTCAGCCCCGCCATGGCCGCCGCCGCCGCCATCCACGGGCATTTTGTGGACGTGCGCCGCTTTGCCTGAGCGCACGGCCCGTCTGCTCAGCCTGCTCAGCCCGCACGCCAAAACGTTGTAAGGTCGCCCCTCCGGCGCATCCCCCCTGCGAGAGCGCCGGATTGTTCCCATAATTTCTCAAGGAGAAACACATGATGAAAACCATCGCATCGGCCCTGTTCGCATCGCTGCTGGCCTTGGCCGTGACAGGCTGCAACACCGTGCAAGGCGTAGGCCAGGACGTGCAAAAAGGCGGCGCGGCCATCGAACGCGCTGCTGAAAAAGCCAAGTAACGCCCCGGCCCGCAAGGGCCTGCCCACCCGGCCCGCCTCCATCCGCCCGGGGCGGGCTGGGTTTATTTTACAAATCAAAAGAAATAAAACATTGCTTTTTCGGCATGATAGGCATAAAGCAAAATTTCCTTTGATTGGAACAATCCCGCACCGCCGTCCCCTCCGGAGCACCATGCAAAAGTTCACCGTCCACAAAGGCTTAGTCGCCCCGCTTGACCGGGAAAACGTCGATACCGACGCCATCATCCCCAAGCAATTTCTCAAATCCATCAAACGCACGGGCTTTGGCCCCAACCTGTTTGACGAATGGCGTTATCTGGACCAGCCCGGCCAGCCCGGCGTGCCCGAGTCCGAGCGCAAGCCCAACCCGGACTTTGTGCTCAACCAGCCACGCTACAAAGGGGCCTCGATCCTGCTGACGCGCCAGAACTTCGGCTGCGGTTCCTCGCGCGAACACGCGCCCTGGGCGCTGGTGCAATACGGCTTTCGCGCCATCATCGCGCCCAGCTACGCGGACATCTTTTTCAACAACAGCTTCAAAAACGGCCTGCTGCCCATCGTGCAGCCCGAGCCGGTCGTCAGCCGCCTGTTTGACGAGGTGTGCGCCTTCCCCGGCTACGAGCTGACCATCGATCTGGAAAACCAGCACATCCTGCCGCCGCAGGGCGAGCCGCTGCCCTTTGACATCATCCCGTTTCGCAAATACTGCCTGCTCAATGGCTTTGACGACATTGGCCTGACGCTGCGCCACGCCGACAAGATTCGCGCATTCGAGGCAGAGCGCCTGGCGCGCAAGCCCTGGCTGGCGCGCACGATGGCGGTGGAGCGCGCGCCGGAGTAAGCCGGCCGTCTTGGAACGACGCGCATGCCGAAAGGGCCGCCTCTCCAGGCGGCCCCTTTTTTACAAATCAAAAGCAATAAAATAACGTCATTTCGGCAATTCTCGCATCAAGCCATTTTTACTTTGATGTGCAACACCATTCACCGCTTGCGCACCATGTAAACGAACACGCCCAGCGCCAGCGCGCTGTAGAGCATGGCCGGCGTAGCCGCGGCCAGCAGGGGCGGCCAGCCGTGCAGATTGCCCACATAGCCCAGCACGTTGTTGAGCATGAGGTAGCTGATGCCCACCAAAATGCCCAGAAACATGTGGCCGACGATGCTGCCGGAGCGAAAGTGCAAATACGCAAACGGCAGCGCCAGCACCATCATTACCAGGCAGCCCAGCGGGTAAAACACCTTGCGCCACAGCTCGATTTCAAAGCGCTGGGTGGATTGGTCGTTGGCGCGCAAGTGCTTGACGTAGCTGATGAGCTGCATGGTGGACATGCCATCGGGTTTGAGGATGGCGGCATCGAGCATCTCGCGGCTGAGCGTGGTGGGCCAGCGCAGCCGGGCGTGCTGCTGCACCCGCATCGGCTCCAGCGCGCCGCTGAGGCTGCCATCGGCCTGCAACACGGGCGGCGCCACGCCTGCGGGCAGCACATGCTCATGGGCGTCGTGCAGCAGCCAGGCCCCTTGGCCCGCTGCATCGTGCGCGGGCGGCAGCTCGGCGCTGTCGGCGCGGATTTGCCGCTGAAGCCGCCCATCGGGCGCAAACTGGAAGATGCGCACGCCTTGCGCCAGGCCATCGGTGCGCACGGCGGCGACGCTGACGATGACTGAGCCGCCTGTCTGCCCGCCTCCTGCCTGCCCCTCTGCCTGTGCGCCCTGCCGCTCGCGCAGCCAAGCCCCGGCCCGCCCCGCGTGCACCTGCCCGCCCAAGTGCTTGGCGCGCAGCAACTGGGCCGAGCGTTCGGCCCAGGGCGCGACGTAATCGCCCATCACAAACGTCACCGCCGTAAACAGCAGCCCGACCGAAAGCAAAATGCCCAGCGCCTGCCCCGGCCCCAGCCCGCCCGTGCGCAAGATGGTGAATTGCGAGGTGCGCGCATAGCGGGCCATGACGAACACGGAGCCAATCAGCACGCAAATGGGCAGCAGCTCATACACATGCATGGGGGCCGACAAGGCCATGTGCCCCAGCATCTGCGCCACGCCGTAGGACGATTGCACGCCCGAGCGGCTGACGAAGCGGCTCTCGTCGATCAAATCGAAAAACAGCAGCAGGGCCAGAAACGCCAGCGTCGTCATCGCCACAGTGGCGATGATTTCGCTTTGCAGCATGCGGGTGACGATTTTCATGCGCGGCCCTCTCCGCCTACGACGGCGGCTTTGCGGCGCGCCCGCCCGCGCCACTGGCCCAGCGTCCACTGGGCATTGCGCGCCATCAGCCAGGCCCAGGCCAGCGCAAACACGCCCCCATGCAGCAGGGCCAGCCACAGCCCGCCGTGGATGCGCCCGCGCGCCACCCAGTTCTGCCCCAGCGAGAGCAGGTTGAAATACACCACAAAGACCAGCAGCGCCGTCACCACATGGCCCATGCGGCCCGAGCGCGGGTTGCTGCTGGTCAGCGCCAGCGCCAGGATGACGTAGTTGATGGCCGCCAGCGCCAGCCCGGCGCGCCAGACCAGCTCGGCCTCGTAGGCGTTGCCCTGCTCGGGATCGTCAATCCTGGCCAGCAGCTCGGCGCTGGGCGTGGCGCGGATGCTGGTTTGCGCCTCGCTTGCCGGGTCGCGCCGCAGCAGCACTTCATAGCGGTCGAACTCGGCCACGCGCAGTGCGGGTTTGTCGCCACGGATTTGCTCCACGCGCTGGCCGGTCTCCAGCACCACCCAGCTTTGGCCGCCTTGCTGCACCAGGCTGGCGCTGCGCGCGGTGGTGACGGAGCTTTCCTCGGGCTTTTCCTGCGCGAAGAAGATTTGCCGCGCCTGCTCCAGCGAGCTGCTGTCGCGGTCCACGAAAAAAACGCTGTCGCCACTGGAGGAAACCTGAAACTCGCCCGGCGCAATGCGATCGAGATCGCTGCGCTGCTGGAACTGGTTGCGCAAATCCAGAATCTGCGCCTGCGACCACGGCCATGCAAACAGCGACAGCGCGCCAATGGCCAGCACCAGCGGCCAGGCAAAGCGCGCCAGGGTGGGCAAAAAGCCCGCCAGCCCCCGCCCGCTGGCAAACCAGATCACCATTTCGCTGTCCTGGTACATGCGCGCCAGCGTGCCAATGACGGCCACGAACAGGCTCAAGCTCAACACAATGGGCATGTAGCCCAAAACCGTGTAGCCCATCACCAGCATAATGTCGGACGGACTGACCGACCCCTTGCTGGCCTGGCCCAGCGTGCGAATCAGCATCAAGGTGATGACCACCATCAACAGCACCGTGAGCGTGCCCAGAAAGCTGCGGGACAAATCCTTGCGCAGAGAGGTATCGAACAACATGGGGTTGGGAAGGGAAGATCCGAGTTCTTATCGACCGATCAAAGGAATGCACACATGCCCATCACGCTGGAGCTGAAAACCCTGGATTTGCAATCCGCCGCGCGGGAAAAAGCCGATTTGCTGCTGGTTTTGCTGCCCGCCGCCCAGGCCGATGCCCAGGCTGCAAACAAACCCGCTGCCAAGCCGGCCGCCAAAGCCAGTGCCAAAACTGCGGCAAAGACCACTGCAAAAGCCACTGCAAAAACCAGCGCCCAAACAGCGGCCAAGGCATCAGCCAAGATCAGCCAGGCCAGCGCGCCCGAGGGCATCGCCGCCCTCATCGATCAAGCCAGCAGCGCGGGCGATCTCCTGCTGGACAAGCCCGGCAACCAACTGGCGCTCTACAGTGTCGCACAAGTCGCTGCACGCAAAGTCGTGCTGCTGGCCACCGGCAAAGGCCAGCCCCGCGACATCGCCAAAGCCCTGCAAACTGCCCGCGCCGCCTTCTTGCACGACAGCGTGAAAAAAGCCGTCGTGCTCTGGCAAAGCGCCCCGGGCGACGCGCAAAGCCCCAGCGAAAGCCAGACCCTGGCCCTGGTGCAGGCGCTGGATGAAGCCACCTACCAATACCAGGACACCAAGCCCAGCGCGCACCCGCTGGCGCTGGAGAAAATCGTTCTGGGCGTGCCCAACAAAGCCCTGGCGCAAGAAGCCTTTGCGCGCGCCCAGGGCATCACCGCAGGCATCGCGCTGGCGCGCCAATTGGGCAACCTGCCCGCCAACCACGCCACGCCCGAGCACCTGGCCCACACCGCGCGCGAGCTGGCCCAAGCGCCCCGGATCACCGCCAAAATCCACGGCCTGCGCGAGATCGAGCGGCTGAAGATGGGCGCCTTGCTCTCCGTGGCGCGCGGCTCGGCCCAGCCGCCGCAATTCATCGAGCTGCACTACCAGGGCGCGGCCAAGAACCAGCCCCCCGTGGTGCTGGTGGGCAAAGGCGTGACCTTCGACACCGGCGGCATCTCCCTCAAGCCCGCCGCCAGCATGGATGAGATGAAGTTCGACATGTGCGGCGCGGCCAGCGTGCTGGGCGTGTTCCAGGCGCTGGCGCAATTGCAGCCGCGCATCAACGTCGTCGGCCTCATCCCCGCCACGGAGAACATGCCCGGCGGCAAAGCCACCAAGCCCGGCGACGTCGTCACCAGCCTGAGCGGGCAAACCATCGAAATCCTCAACACCGATGCCGAAGGCCGCCTCATCCTCTGCGACGCGCTCAGCTACGCCGACCGCTTCAAGCCCCGCGCCGTGGTCGATATCGCCACCCTCACCGGCGCTTGCGTCATCGCCCTGGGCAAGCTGCGCAGCGGCCTGTACGCCAACGACGACGCGCTGGCCCAGGCCCTGCTGGAGGCGGGCGAGCAAACGCAAGACCGCGCCTGGCGCATGCCCCTGGATGACGACTACGCCACGGGCCTGAAAAGCCATTTCGCCGATATGGCCAACGTGGCCGGGCGCGAGGCCGGCTCGGTCACCGCCGCCAAGTTTCTGCAAAAGTTCACGGGCGACTGGCCCTGGGCGCATCTGGACATCGCTGGCGCGGCCTGGAAAAGCGGCAGCGCCAAAGGCGCGACCGGCCGCCCCGTGGGCCTGCTGATGCACTACCTGCTGGGCCAGGCAAGCTAAAGGCCAGGCGCATGATGTACGCCCGCATCGATCAGCAAGTCATGCGCATTGCCGCCCAGGTCATGGGGGTGGCCGTAGCCGATATCGAGGCCCACACCCCCATCGCGCACTGGAGCGACAAGGCCACCATCAACGACGAAACCTGCATCGCCCTGAACCTGAACATCAGCACCCAAAGCGCCAGCCAGTGCCGCACCGTGGGCGAATATTGCGAGCTGGTGGAACGCCACGCCCGGCAGCGGTTTTGAAACAGCGGTTTCAAGGGCCGGAAACCACTTTTATTACCAATCAAAAGGAAAAGAAACAACCATATTTCGGCATGATGGGCAACGACTCTATTTTCCTTTGATTGAAATTCAAGGCAAAAAAGCCCAACCGCCGCCCGCTGCGCTACGGGCGGCTGTTGGGCTGGTATTGGTGCCAGCACTGGCCAGCTTGGCTGGCTGCGTTCAGCGCCAGAACCCCTGTTGCTGCAAAAACGCCTGCAAGCGGTCGGCAAACTGCGCATAGCCTTGGGCGTTGGGGTGCACCGCATCGGCCATCAGCGCCTTTTCACGCATCACCTCGCCCCAGGCCCCGGCAAGCAGCGGCACGCCGTGCTGCTTGGCCAGCTCGGCATACATGCCGTGATCGCTGGGCCGCCCCAGCGCCGCGCCCAGGCCCAACGCGGGCACGCCGATGAGCACCGCGCGGCTGCCCTGCGCCTGCACCTGGCGCAAGATGGCATCGATGTTCGCGCGCGTCGCGCCAGCGGACTTTTGCCGCAAGAAATCATTGCCGCCAATGCACACCAGCACCAGCGCGGGCTGGTGCGCCTCAAGCAAGCCGGGCAGGCGCGCCAAGGCTTGGCCGCTTTCGTCGCCGCTGACGCCTGCATTGACGACTTGCCAGCCGCTGCGCTGCGCCAGCAGGGCTGGCCAGGCGGCCTCCGCGCTGGCGCCCACGCCTTGCGTGAGCGAGTCGCCCAGGGCCAGCACGACGCTGCCCGGCGGCACAGGGGCTTGCTGGCCTTTGTCGCTGCACGCGCTCAAACCCAGCGCGAGCGCCCCCGCCAGCAGCCGCACGCATAGACGGCGGGATAGGGCGGTGGGCATCTGGTGTTGCATGTTGCACTCCTTTGTGTGACGTGTGGCTGCGCGCTCAGAACCTGTTCACGATCTCGGCGCGAGTGGACAAAAAGCGGTTCGGGATGGGACGCAAGGCGCAAAACTTGCCAATAGCACGTGCTATTGGCAAGTTTCGCTTGCGCAGCAGACCATCCAAAGCCACTTGATTGAGCACCGCGCAGGGGTTTCGAACAGGTTCTCAACGTTGCAACCAGCTTTTCACCCGCGCCTGCATCTGCGGCGAGATGGCGCGCACCAGGGGCCGCATGACGGGCATGGCGCGCAGCCGCGCCAACTGCCGCAACGCCACGCCGCGCAGACCGCGCGCCGCGGGTTCGGCGCCTGGGTGGCCGTAGCGCGTGGCCTGCACCAGCGCCTGAGCCACGCGGTGCAGCGCCTCGATGGGCGTCATGCCCTCGGCCCGGGCGGGTGCGGGCAGGTAGTCCTGCGAATAGTTCCAGCCGCCCCATTGCTGCTCGGCTTCGCTCAGCTCGGGCGGCATTGGCACGCATTCAGGGGGCTGGCCGGGCAGGAAGTGGCGCTGGCGTACGTCCACGAAAAATTCCAGCCATTGCTGCGCGCTCCAATCCCAGGGGCGCACCCAGCTCCAGGGCCGATCGGCCACGCGCGCGGCAAATGCGCCCAGATCGGGCACGGCCACGGGGCAGCCTTGCTGCAAGGCGGCGCTGAGGGTGTAGCTGTAGGTTTCGGGCCATTGCGCGGGCAGCCAGACCAGATCGGGGTGCAGGCGCTGCAAGATGGCGGGCAGATCGCGCTCGTCGTACTGGCCGTGCACGTGCAGCGCGCTGGCGGGCTGGGTTTGCAGGTGCCGGTAGGCGTAGCCGATAAGGTGAAACTCCAGCGGCAGGCCCTGGCGGCGCGCTTGCAGGGCGGCTTCTTCCAGCACATCAGCGCCTTTGATGGCGCTGAGCGCGCCGATGACGACGATGCGCAGCAGCGCGCCCTCGCCCAGGGGGCGCGGCTGGGGCTGGGGCAAGGCGGCCAAGTCCACATCGGTGTGCGGCGCAAAGCGGATATGGGCTTTGGGCGCAAAGTGGTGCATGCGCAGGGCCGTATCCAGGCTGGGGGCCAGCACGTGGCGCGCGCCTTCGAGCAGCAGGCGGTTGCGGATGCGCCAGCCGCGCACGTTGGCCTCCACGGCGGGGATGGGCGCGGGGTGCACGCCGCCGCAGCATTCGCCTTGGGCATCGACCTCGTAGCGGCCTTTGCGGCCCGTCATGGTGACGTTGGTGCAGTAGCTGTAGAAGTCGTGCGCGGTGACGTCGTAGCCCACGCCCAGGAGCTGGGGCAGCTCCCAGGCCAGCTTGTCGTGGCCCAGCAAATGGTGGTAGTGGATATGCGCCACGGGCAAGGCGGCCAGCAATTGCAGCAGCGCGTCGCGCTCGCGCACGGTGTCGAACTGGGCCGACCAGCGCGGGCTGAGGCTGTAATGGCCATCGGGCGCTTGCGGCTCGATCAACTGCACGCACACCTGTTGCGCGCCAGCGGGGCGCAGCGAAACAAACGTGGCCTGCCCGGCCAGGGTTTGCGCCAGCTCCAGCACGTGGCGCTCGGTGCCGCCGCCGCGCTGGTGGTGCACGGCGAGGATGACGGGCAGGCGCGCGCCGTCGGTGGCGCGCAGCCAATCCACAGCCAGGCGCGCAGCGCGGGCGGGGTCGCGTCGCACAAAGTCGTGCACCTGCCATTCGTAATCGGGATGCAGGCGGCGCAGGGTTTGCATGGCGGCCTGCTCGCGCGGGCTTTTGCTCTCGCCAAAGCTGACGCCGCCGGTGTGCAGCACATAGGCGTCCAGCGCGTGCAGGTTGCGCCAGCCTTTGCGCAGGGCGCGCTGGCAGAAGTCGTTTTCTTCGCCATAGCCTTTGCCGAAGTGCTCCTCATCGAACAGGCCCACCTCGTCCAGGCAATCGCGGCGGATGTACATGCAAAAGCCCACGCCCGTGGGCGCCTCCACGCTTTGGCCGGCGTTGGCGGTGGCAAACAGGCGATCGAGCGAGGCGGTGCTCTGGCCGGGCGGCAGCGGGTTGTCGCGGCAAAAGTCGGGGTAGCTGCAAATGGTGGCGTTGCTGGAAAACGGCGTGACGGTGCCGGCACGCGCGCCCGCTGGCATGCTGCTTGGCGCGTTCGCTTGCCCTTGGGCGGGCGCACCTTCTGCGGGCAGGGGGCGGTAAGCGGCTTGGCGCAAGCGATCCAGCCAGTCGTTGGCAACTTCGGTGTCGCTGTTGAGCAGCAGCACGTCGTTGTCGGCCGAGTGGCGCATGCCACGGTTGACGGTGCCGACAAAGCCCAGGTTGTGCTCGTTTTCCAGCAAGGTGATGCGCGGCTCGCCAGCGGCTTTTTCGCGCAGCCAGGCGGTAACTTCCGGCTCGGGGCTGCAATCGTTGATGACGATGAGGCGGTAGGGCGTAGCCACCGGCGCTGCCAGTACGGACTCCACACACAACCGGGTATCGGCCAGGCCGCGATACACGGGCACGATGATGTCCACCGTATCGCTGCGGGCCTCGCCCTGGGGCCGAGGGGCAAAGGCGGCGCCTGGCTCGCCCTGCGCGACCGCCTCTGCGGCCGGGGTGGCAGCGGCATCCACGGATACGCCGCCCTCCGTGGGCTTGCCATCCAGGCTGGCCGGCACGGCTTCAGCAGGGCCGGAGGCCGATGCCGCAGGCGCCTCGTGCGCCGCATGCGCCCCGGTGGAAGGGGCCGCTGGCGCGGCGGGCTGCTCATCCGGCGCATGGGCTGGCGCCGGTCGGCGTTTGAGCATATCGCGCAGCTTGACTACGGGGCGGGTGTAGCGGAACACGCGCGAATTGCGCATGTTCTCCAGATGCTCGGCCATGCCGCGCAATTGCTGGTGCAGGTCGGCCACTTCGGCCTGCGCTCTTTCACGCTCGCCAAAGATGTGCTGTGCTTCGCCCAGCGCGCGTTCCAGGCGGCGCTGGGCTTCATCGCGCTGGCGCAGCACATCGGTATGCGCGTGGTGCAGTTGGGCATGCTCCAGCGCCAGCTTTTCATGCTCCTGGCTGATGTGCTGCATTTGCTGCCACTGCTGGGCCTGGCGCTCGCGCAAATGCTGTTGCTCGGCGCGCAAGGGGCCAACGACGCTGACCAGGCTGATGTAATCGGCCGACATGGGCCAGCCCAGCTCCACTTCCAGCACCAGCGGCCCGCGCGCGGCAGCGGCATCCAGCTCAGACGCGATGGCGGCGGGGAAAGGCAAGACCATCCAGGGATCGCTGCCGGCCAAAATGGCGGGCAGGCCACCGGCATCGCTGGCCCGCCCGAGCACGGCGTCGCCCCACACCATTTCATGGGTAGAGGCTGTTTTCAGCAGTTCCGCCGCATCGGCATCGCTGCTGTGCCAGGCCCACAAGGGCGCCTGGGCCCCGCTCGCGCAGGCGTCCGGATGCTCCGGCGCGCGCAGCAAACGCACGCCATATAAATAGAGAATGCCGGGCCGGTCGGCCGGATCGAATTTGAGCGCCCGCAGTCCGCCCAGCGGCGGCAGGGCAAACGTCAGCGTCTGGCGCGGCTGGCCGATCACCCCGGCCTGCACGCATTTGCGCTCCTCGGCCCAGCCCTGGCCTTCGTCCCAATACAACTGGGCGGAAAACAACGCCTGGGGCTGGAGAGCGCCTTCCCCCACCCCTTCGCCCTGCTCGTGCTGCAACACAAAGCGGCGGTTATCGGGCTGGGCGGCAGGCTGGGCGGTGGCAATGAATTGGTAGGTCAGCGCATCGCCCCGGGCCAGCAAATGGCGCGCCACGGCAGGCGGCAGGCGATCGAACGGCGTTTTGAATTCGGACTCCTGCAAGGCGCGCTCAATCACCTCCAGCGCAGTGACTTGCCAGCCCGCCTGTTCCAGCAGCCGCAGCAGCGATTTGCGCGTGACGTGGCGCACGTGGGTGGCATCCAACAGCCCTTCTTCGCGGTAGAGAAACTCGCCTTCCATCAACTCCGCCAGCAGGCCCGCATAGGCCGTGTTGGGGATGGAGATCAGCAGTTGCCCGCCTTCGTTCAGCAGGGCCGCCATGTCGCGCAACATGACCTCGGGCTGGCGCAGGTGCTCCAGCACGTCGGCGCAGACGATGCAGTCGTAACGCATGCCGGGAAAAAGCTGCGCAAGGGGCGAGCGTTCCAAATCCGCCACCTCGACCTTGCGATAAGATGCGCGCGCCATTTCGGCCTCTGCGGCATTGAAGGTCACGCCATCGACTGTGCACTGTCTGTGTTCGTGCAGATACTGCCCCAACGCGCCGCTGCCGCAGCCCACATCCAACACGCTGGCGCCGGAGCCGATCTTGCCCACCAGCACCGACAGCGAGGTGCGTTCGCCCTCGTCAATGTGGCGCAGGTACACGTGCATTTCGTCTTTGGAAAGAGTCATTGTTCAACGCAGAAAAGGGCTGGCGCGCAAGAGGCTTGAAGCCCCGCGGCGGCCAACCTTGTTTGATGTTTTCAGCCCATGCGCACCGCGTGTCATGCACTCTCCCCCCTTGCTCAGGCAGCCATCCAGCGCCAGGCCCGGGCGTGGTTGGCGGGCCAGCGCACCCAGGCCGCTGGCCGGATAGAGAGAAGGGGAAAAGCCCATGGCACACGCTGAAGCGCCCGCAGCCGCTGGCACGCGCCCTTCGGTGGCCTTGTCCATCATCAGCCACCAGCACGGCCAGATGATTGCCGACCTGGTGCGCCAACTGGCCGAGCGCGCAGAGCCTTGTCTGAAGCGCGTGATTGTGACATTGAACACGCCTGAGCCAGCCCTTGCCCAGCAGTTGCACAGCTTGCAGCAAGCCCTCTCCAACCCGGCGCCAGGGCATGCCGGTCATGGCGCTTTTGCGCTGGAGATCATCCACAACCGCCGCCCCAAAGGCTTTGGCAGCAACCACAATGCCGCCTTCGCCACCCTGGCCGCGCTGCCCGATGCAGCCATGCCCAGCCATGTCTGCATCCTCAACCCCGATTTGCGTTTGCTTGACGCCCAGCCGCTGGCGCACCTGGCTGCCGCCCTGGCCGATGAGGGTTGCGGCCTGGCCTATCCGCGCCTGGTGGGCCCCGATGGGCAGGTACAGGACAACGAGCGCAGCCTGGTCACGCCGCTGTCGCTGCTGCGCCGTCGGCTGCTGGGGCGCGTCGAGTCGCGCATCGACTGGGTCAGCGGCGCTTGCATGATGCTGCGCACGCGCGACTGGCTGCGCCTGGGCGGCTTTGACGAGCGATTTCACATGTATTGCGAAGATGTGGATCTCAGCCTGCGCGTGCGCCGCGACATCGGCACGCTGGCGCGCGCGCGCACCACGATGGCGCACCAGGCCCAGCGCGCCAGCCATCGGCGGCTCAACCACCTGTTCTGGCATGTACACAGCCTGCTGCGGCTGTGGGGCCGGCCGAGCTTTCGCTGGGCGCTGCGCCATCGGGCAAACGCTTTTCGCTCTGCCGACTCCGACCAATCAAGCTAACCGATCAAGAAAGCGGACATTTCCTTATGGTATGGCTGTGCGTCTGGGCCTTTTTCATCTCCGCCATTGCCAGCGGGCTGCTGGTGCGCCTGGCGCGTCGGCACGCGCGCCGCTACCCCGGCGATATGCCCCAGCGGTTCCATTTGGGCGACGTGCCGCGCGTGGGCGGCCTGGCCCTGGCGCTGGGCATGGGCGCGGCCACGGCGCTGGGGCTGGTCATGACCTTGCGCGGCGACATCGCCAATTTGCAATTGGGCGCTTGGGCGCTGGTCTGGGGCGTGTGCATGGCCCCGGCCGTCGCGGGCGGCTTGCTGGAGGATGTCAGCCAGCGCATGACGGTGCGCTGGCGCTTCTTGCTCACCCTCACCAGCGCGGCGCTGGCCGTGTTCTGGCTGGGCGTGACCGTGCCGCGGCTGGACATCGCCTGGCTGGACGGCCAGGCCACCCTCTGGCCCTGGCTGGGCATGGGCATTGCCCTGCTGGCCATCGCCGGGCTGCCACACGCCTTCAACATGATCGACGGCTACAACGGCCTGGCCTGCATGGTGGCCATCATCGTCGCGCTGGCGCTGGCGCACGTCAGCCTGCAAGTGGGCGACCGCTCGCTGGCGGCGATCTTTCTGGTCACGGCCGCGGCCAGCGGCGGCTTTCTGGTGTGGAACTACCCGCGCGGCCTGCTGTTTGCGGGCGATGGCGGCGCCTACCTCTGGGGCAGCGTGCTGGCCATCGGCAGCATTGCGCTGGTGCAGCGCCATGAGAGCGTTTCGCCCTGGTTTCCCGTGCTGCTGCTGATCTACCCCGTGTGGGAGACGCTGTTTTCCATGTACCGCAAATGGGTGCGCGGCGTCTCGCCCGGCGTGGCCGACGCGCTGCACTTTCACCAACTGATTTACCGCCGCATCGTGCAGCGCGTTTTCGACGACGACAACGAAACGCGCGACATGCTCATGCGCAACAACCGCACCTCGCCCTACCTCTGGGGCTTTACGGTGCTGACGGTGCTACCCGCCACGCTGTACTGGCGCACCACCTGGGTGCTGATGCTCGGCTGCCTGCTGTTTGCCATTTGCTACACCTGGGCCTACATCGCCATCGTGCGTTTCAAAGTCCCCGCCTACATGCGCTGGCGCAACGATCCGCCGGATGATCCAGCCTCCAACCCACCCTGAAATTCCAATTCAAAGGAAATAAATTCACATCATTTAGGCATGATGTGCATAAAACAATTTTTCCCCATAATGGAATAGAATGAACTTTCCACCCGCAATGGCGCAAACACCTGCACACGCCACGCGCCTGAACCCATCCGGCCCGCGCAGCTTTTTCAGATCGATACAATTGCCCCCGCTTCGCACCTGCGGCACGCACCTGGGTCTCGAGCGCCAGCTCTTTCAAAACCTGTTCTCAATCTCGGCGCGATTGGGCAAGAAGCGGTTTGGGATGGGATGCAAGGCGCCAATCTGCGCTGTTGACCACCCCGTGCAGGGATTTTGAACAGGCTCTCGGAGCGCCTTTTGTGCGTCAGCGCCCCCCGCATCGCTGCCACAAAGCCAAGCCTGACCCGTGCGAGGGCCGCTCGATTGGCCACTCCACATGCCGCCCCTGCAAACGCCGCGCCTTTGAACAGACTCTCGAAAACCCGCCCACCGCGCCCCACGGTGCGCCCTACCCTATTGCCTTCAAACTGCCATGACACACGTCGTCACCGAAAACTGCATCAAATGTAAATACACCGATTGCGTGGATGTGTGTCCGGTCGATTGCTTCAAGGAAGGCCCCAACTTCCTCATCATCGACCCCGATGAATGCATCGACTGCGCCGTCTGCGTGCCCGAATGCCCCGCCGAAGCCATCTTCGCCGAAGAAGACGTGCCGCCCGATCAGCTCCACTTCATCGAGCTCAACGCCGAACTCAACGCCACCTTCACCACCATCAGCAAGCGCAAACCCGCCCTGCCCGATGCCGATGAGTGGAACGGCCAACCCGACAAACTCCAATACCTGAACCGGGGCGAGTAAGCACCCGCAGGCCCCGCCTACCCATCAAATTTACTCTTCAAAAGAAAATAAAACGCCTTATTCTGGCAATGAATGCAATATGCGTTATTTCTTTTGAAATAGAACACTCCTTCTTCGCACCCCATCGCCAACAGCCACCCGCATGCCCTCCCAGCCCAACGCCGCCCCGCTCGAAACCGATGTCGTCGTCGTGGGCGCCGGGCCTGCGGGGCTGTTCCAGCTCTTTCAGCTCGGGCTGCTGGGCCTGGGCTGCCACGCCATCGAAGCCCTGCCCCACCCTGGCGGCCAGTGCATCGAGCTGTATCCGCACAAGCCCATTTACGACATCCCCGCGCTGGCCCAGGTCAGCGGCGCCCAGTTGGCCGCGCAACTGCACCAGCAATTGGCCCCCTTCCCCATCCAATGGCACTGGGGCCAAACCGTGCAGGCCGTGGAAGACGCCCCCGGGATCGGCCCCGGCTGGCTGCGCGTGCGCGCCGCCACCGCTCTGGGCCAACCAGGCGCGACCATCCACGCCAAAGCCGTCGTCCTCGCCCTGGGCCCCGGCGCTTTTGTGCCCCGTTTGCCCAAGCTGGAGGGGCTTGAGGCCCTGCTGGCCGCACAAACCCAAGTCTTCGTGCAATCACACGACCAGGCCGCCCCGCTGGCGGGCCAGCGCGTCGTCATCTATGGCGGTGACGAAGCCGCCGTCGCCAAAGCCCTGCAACTAGCCCAATTGCCCCAGGCCCAGTGCCCCTCACGCATTACCCTGCTGCACCGGCGCGACGCCTTCCGCGCCGACGATACCGCCCTGGCGCAACTGCAAACCCTGCGCGAGGCGGGCCGCATCCACGTTGTGACCGGCCAACTGGAGCAGCTCGGCATGGCCCACAGCGGCCCAGCGCCCCACGGCGATGCACCCAGGCTGCAATCGCTACATATCCTCACCCCCGAGGGCAGCAGCGCGCCACTGCCGCTGGACGTCCTGCTGCTCTACCAGGGCCTGGCCCCAAAACTCGGCGCCGCGCTGCAATGGGAGCTGGAGCTGGAGGCCAAACACATCATGGTCAACCCCGCCACCCTGCAAACCAGCCGCGAAGGCATTTACGCCATTGGCGACATCGCCCGCTACCCCGGCAAGCGCAAGCTCATCGCCTGCGGCTTTCACGAAGCCATCCTCTGCGCCTTCGCCATCGCGCAGGCCATTCAGGGCAAACCCCTGCTCACCCAATACACCACCACCAGCACACAATTGCTGGAGCGGCTGGGCCAGCCAACCGCCACACGCTGACAGCGCCACTTTCACCCCGCAACACCGCCAAGCCCCATGACCGGCCTGATCTCCACCACCTTGCGATGCTTCAAAAACGCCCTGGGCATACACGCCCCCGAAGCGCCCGCGCCGCGCCTGAACCTGGGCTGCGGCCACGACTACCGCCAGGGCTATGTCAACATCGACCTCAACAGCGCCCACAGGGTGGACTTGCAATCCGACGTCGCCGATTTGCGCGCCATCGCCGACAACTCCTGCACCGAAGTGCTGGCGCAAGACGTGCTCGAACATCTCGGTCGCCACCGCAGCCAAACCGCTTTGCGCGAATGGAACCGCGTGCTCCAAAGCGGCGGCGCACTGTTCTTGCGCGTGCCCAGCCTGCTGGACCTGCTGGGCCTGCTGCAACACTCCGACTGGCAAAGCTACGAGCAGCAAAAACGACTCATCCAATGCCTTTACGGCACCCAAGGCTACGAAGGCGACTTTCACCTCAACGGTTACACCGAAACCACCCTGCGCCAGGAACTGGCCGACGCAGGCTTCACCATCACCCGGCTGGATGTGGAGGACGGCTGGCTCTTCACCGTCACCGCCTACAAAACACGGCACGCCCCGCCCGACCCCATCTTCAGCGCCGATTCAGACCAGGCCTTTCTGGAGCAAACCTACCTACGCCTGCTCGGCCGGGAACCCGACGCTTCCGGCCTGCAACACTACCTCGCCCTCCTGGCGCAAGGCATCGACCGCGAAGCCGTGCTGGACACCATCGCCCAAAGCGAGGAAAGCCGCCACAGGCATGCGCCTGAGGATAAACACGCTTAATTACAAATCAAAAGATAACTGAAGATAACAATGTCAAGCCATAAGTGCAAATTTATATTTCCTTTGATCTATAATAAAACAGCCGCAAAGACTTTGAACAGGCGCTGAGCGCCATGCCTTTCAAAGTCCTGCCCGCTGCGCGCCCAAGCGCCTGCACACCCGCTCCCGCTTGCGGGAGAAGGCTGGGGTGAGAGCGTGCGCCCGCCAGAGCGCAAGAAAGTCAGGCACAGCTCCCCCGTCCCAGCATCGCTGCGGCGTTTCCAATGATCGCGGCCACACCATCAAAAAAGGCCTTGAAGGGGCATCCCCCTCAAGGCCTTTGTCATTGCATCAACGCTTGGCGCCGATTACTTGCGGCCAAACCTTGCGCGGTACGCCAGCATCCACATCGCCAGCATGACTAGCAACACCGCCCATGGGGCATTGGCTGGCACCGGCACTGCCGAAGCAGGCGGCGTGGGCTGCTGCAAGGACGCTGGCATCACACTGGCCTGGTTATTGGCATGCACGCTGTCACTCGACGCCGTGCTCACCGTCACCACGTTCAGGTAATCGCCCGTCGCGTTCACCGTAGCCACAACCTTCAGCGTGGCACTGGCGCCATTAACCAAAGTGCCCACTTTCCAGACCGGCGCCGCAAACGTGCCCACGCTTGGCGTTGCCGACACCAGCGTATAACCGCTGGGCAGCGCCTCAATGACTTGGACATCCAGGGCATCCGAAGGGCCATGGTTCTTCACCGTGATGGTGAAGGTCACCTTGTCGCCCGCGGCCACCACGCCAGGCTCCACCGTCTTGACCACACCCATGTCGGCCACACCGGCCACGATCACCGTTGCCGTTGCGCTGTCGCACACGGTGCTGGCCGCAACCAGACAAATCGTGTACGGATAGGTGTAAGTGCCAGGCGTCGTACCTGCCGCAATCGTGAGCGTGCCGCTGGTATCCATCACGATGGAACCTGTGGCTGGCAACGTGGACAGAGTGCCCGGCGTCAACGTTACATTGACCAACGAAGCATTAACACCATTAGCCTGATCCGGCGTCGTGCCATTGGGGCCAACCAACACCGAGGGCAAGGTGTGCGCCACATTGTTGATCTTGATACCGTAGTTATCGTCAATGGCGTCAACTGTCGGGGCTGGGCCGGTAGCAGCCTGCACTTTCACTTTAGCGATAGCAATGTCACACACCGTGTCATGGGGCGCTTTCAGGCAAATCGTATAAACGAACTGGTAATCGTCCGGCGTCGTGCCCGCAGCAATGGTGATTTCACCACTGCCATTCATGGCAATCGCCCCGTTTGCTGGCATTACCGATGGCGCTCCAGGCGTCAACGTCACATTGGCAAGCGTTGCATTCACCCCCGCATCGGCCTTGTCCGGTGTCGAAACGGGGCCCACCAGCACTGAGGGCAAGGTGTGCGCCACGTTGTTGGGCTTGGTACCGTAGTCGTCATCAATCGCATCAATGCTGGGCTCCGTCCCCGACGCAGCAATGACTCGCACTTTGGCGACAGCCGTATCACACACAGCATCATTGGGCGCTTTCAGGCAAATCTTGTAGGTAAACGAGTATTCGCCCGGAGTCGTGCCCGCTGCGATGATGATGACGCCATCACTATCCATGGCGATATACCCTGCCGTCGGCGCTATCGAGGGCGCACCAGGAGTCAGCGTGACATCCGCAGGCGCTGCTGTTACTCCCCCAACCATGTCCGGCGTGCTACCAGGGCCGGTCAAAACAGAGGGCAATGTGTGCAGCCTATTGTTTTCCCTAACTCCATAGTCGTCATCAATAGCGTCAATTGCTGCTGGAGCAGAAGGCGTGACTGTAGCCGTATCGCTGTCGTCGCCCGCGCTGTAATCCGGCGTCGTAGTCGAAACGGTTGCCGTGTTGGCGTAAGGGCCTGTCGCATTCACTTTGGCTTTGATCGTCAGTGTTGCACTGGCTCCATTCGCAAGCGCCCCAATCGTCCATGTCGGCGCTGAATAAGCTCCAACAGACGGGTTCGCGCTCACCAAGGCAAAACCGGCAGGCAATTGCTCTTGCACTTGCACATTGGCTGCATCTTCCGGACCTCTGTTCTGCACTTTGACAGTGAAGGTCACCTCCGTACCGATAGCCGCCCCAGGGTTATCCACTGTTTTCACCAGGCTGACATTCGACCGTCCCGGAGGGGCAGGAGGGCCAGCGATCACCTTCACCTTGGCCTCCGCACTCGCGCAGGTACCAGCATTGGGTGCCTTGAGGCAGATCTTGTAGCCGTATGTGTAAGTGCCAGGGGTTGTCGTGCTCTTGACGGTGATAACGCCGTTGGCATCCATGGTGATACCGCCATCTGCTGGCGTGGCCGAGAGCGTGCCTGGCGTCAGCGTAACGTTGGCCGGCGTCGCAGGCACCCCATTAGCAGTGTCTGGCGTTGTGCCGGGGCCTTGAAGCACCGTCACCAAAGTGTGTACTTGGTCGTTGACCACCGTACCGTAGTCATCATTAACAGCGGCAATGGCCGGAGTGGGCTGGGCGCCACCTGTGACAGTCACCTTGGCGGTTGCAGTTGAGCACGTGGCTTGATGCGGCGCCTTCAGGCAGATTGTGTAACCGTAGGTGTAGCTGCCTGGCGTCGTACCCGCTGCGATGGTGATCACCCCATCGGCATTCATCGAAATAGAACCAGTTGCAGGCGCGTGCGACAACGCCCCGGGGGTCAAATCGACGTTGCCAGTAGGGCCTGTTGCGGCATTCGCACCATTGGCCTTGTCAGGCGTAGAGCCTGGGCCAACCAATACCGAAGGCAGTGTCTGAACGACGTTATTAGGCTTATTGCCATAGTCATCATTAATTGCCTGAATGGTTGGCCCCACAGGCTTCAACTCGCCAAAGTTGTAATTTTTGCCCGCACCATTGTTCGTCAACGGGATATTGACGATGCTGCTGGGCAGCGTACCTTGTGCGCTGGCGGTACCGCCGCCATTGCCTGCTGTGGTCTTGCCATCGTTGTAACCAGCGGGTTGAGTAGGCTGTACCAGGCTGTACAAGCCATCTGCCAGGCCTTGGAAGGCAAAAGCGCCATCCGTCGCCCCACTCGTAGCCGTGCGCGTAACCAATTGGTCATCGCCCGTGCAAGAAGGCGGCGACGTGGTCATATTCATGGCTGTGGTATCCACCGTGCCATTTGCGCCTGCAACGCAGCCATACAGGGTGATGGTGTTGTTCGCGATACCCGCTTCCCCTCCCTCTAACTGGCCATTGTCATTCATGTCTTCGTAAACATGGCCCGCCAGACTATTGCCTGCAATGCGAACAGGCTGCTGCGACTGGGCATAGACATATTGCAAGCTGCTTGTTGGATCAGGCGAGTGACCACCTACGCTGTTGTTGAAAATATCTCCGCCTTTGGCGATATTGGCATCGGTCGAGAAGTTCAACAGCACGGCATAACCCTTACCGCCAGCCAGCGTTGAAACACCGGGCTGGATACGCACCGCTGTCACAGCCGCCATGTTAGCGGGGCAGCCTGCTGAGCCGAATGCAGTCTCCAAACACCATTTCGTTGCGCCACCACTGCCGTTGCTGGCGTGGCGAGGATCATTCTCGACCTGGGCGGGCGTGCGATTGGTGTAGTAAATCTGCGCCGCAGCGTCATCGGTGGGCTTCACAACGCCTTTCAATGCGTAGGCGCCAGCATCAAATGTCGAACCCGGGCTGCGGCTCAAAGCCGAGTCACCAACATAGGGCAAGATATCGATCCAGTGGGGGATGTCAGGGGCGCTAACATCCACCAACGCGGTGTATTTCAGCTCGTACTGAAAATCCTCGCCAGCCGTAATGGTAGGAGTGGTCGTACGCTTTTCGATACGGAAACCCGGCGCGGTTCTCACCCGGATATCGGCCACACTGGCCTTGGCACAATCGCCAAAACCATTAGCCGTGCTAAATGTGCATGCAGCTTCATAGTCGTTGATACCGCCATGAACGGCAACGTGGTTGCGCAAAGAAGAGTCATTGGCAACGCCAAGATCCACCACCGCATTAAATTCAATCGCACCAAGCTGAGCGCCAGCATCGCTGTCTGCGCCTAGATAGGGAGTTTTCTCCCCAAGATCCCAAGTCAGCGTGGTGTAGCCCGCCTCAGGCGTGTTGGCCGCCACAGTGGGAGCAACAGTTGCACTGCCTGGTTGATAGGTCAGCCCCGGCGGCAACACATCCGTCACCGTAAAGTTAGCCTTCAGCGGCGGGAAAGTTGTTGCGAAACGCGGCTCCAGACGATACCTGACCGTCGATCCCGCCGAAACTGGCGTCGTATCGGTATTTGCTGGACTTGCCACTGTTTTCTTCACGCGGGAGATGGTACGGGAGGGGACAACCACCAAGTGATCACGCAACATCGCGTCATCAATCCAAGCCAAGTTCGCGCTACCGCTGCTGACATCGCCCCGGTTGCGGATCACAGCGCCTGCGGGGATGGGGTCGTCCTTCACACGCTGGCTACCTCCCTCCACATCAATGGTTTCCGCCCAAGTCTCGCGCAATACCAACCCTCGCACGTACAAGTAGTGCGACTCGCCTGCGCGCATGCGTGGAATGTCGGCGCGCACATACACCAAACCACCAGCTTGCTCAGCTTCGTCCTTGCTGCCATGCCATGTGATACCAGGATCATTACACTTAGCCGTTCCGTACGCGGAGGTGCCTATAGAGGAGTCTGCATACTCCCCCGTAGCGGTGCCAGTACTGGGGAAAAACTTCCCGGCGTTACGCGAGCCGTATTTAACGGTATTGACCTGACCATAACTGCGCACACCGAACACCGCGGGGTCAAGATCAAACGCCGTGCGGTCAATGATTTCGCACAGGTAAACATCAAAGTGATCGGTTGCCCCCAAATTGTTGTACACCACACGACCGCTCACCACCTGCGCTTTGGCCATGTGGTTTACATGGCGATCACTATTCACGCCGGGGTCTTCCGCCGTGGCAAAGGGAGCAGGTCGCGGCGCAGCTTCAACGGCCTCAGGCGTGTAGTACTTGCTTGCGCTGCCTGTAGTGGTGTTCTGCATCGCATAGGAGGCTTCTTTCTGCCCCCCCTGCGGCGGATTGGCGGGCACTGGCACAGCCTGCCCGCTGATCGACTTGGCCTTGATGCTATTGAACTTGATGGTATGCGTGAGCGCAGTGCCATTTGCGGGATAAGAGCTCAAAGGCGTCCACAAGACTAACGCTTTATTGGATACCCACCACTCCGTATCTGGTACCGTGAAATCGCCCCCTTTCAGAGTCGGGCGGCGCTTGAGGGACGTATCGACTCCCGTCAGCGAAAGCGTGATTTGCTGCTCTGTGGCGCTCACAATGCCACAAGTGCCCCCATTGGGCACCACGCTGGCAGCCGTACTGGCCCCGCCCGTATCCCGCACCCGATCAAATGTATTGATGCTGCTGCCAGATTCGTAACTGGGGTTTCCCGCCCAAGGACTTCCGCAGCCCGTGGCAAATCCCCCCGTAGCCGCAGGCGTGCCATGTGGCGCAGTGCCATCATGCCATGTATCCAGGCGCACACCAGCGGGGTAGGCAAGATCCACTTTGATCTCTACAGGGTCACTGTTGAGTTGCTCCACCCCCTTGCGGCCATGACCGTTGGGGTGACGCGCCACCAAGCCCACCATTGGGCGATGGTATGCACCATCTTCGCCCGCAGGGCCGTTTTCAGTGCGCCAGCCATAACTCCTGGGGTTGCCTTGATAGCTCATCTGCACCACCACGTCATAAAACGGGGCGGCCGTTACCGTCAGGTTTTCGGCATTGGAATTGGGTGAAAGGGCCGTTGCAACACTGCCCGATGTCAACGCAGTCACTGGCGGGGTTAATGCTGTGTTGTTGGGCGTAGTCCCTCGCACAAGCCCCGTAAAAATAATGGTCTGGGTGGTGTTCGGAGTGACGTTTGTCACTACGCACGTCAAGGTTTGACCATCAGCCGAAACCTCCGAGCCCGCGCCATCGCACGGGCCAGGCACTCCAGTCCATTCACTATGGCCGCCAGCGGGCAACTTGCTAGTGAGTTTGACGTTCGTGTCCCCGAGAGCCCCCGTCCTAAAGGTCATCTGGTAGGTGAACTCATCGTTGGTACGAACGATTTTATTGGTCGGCCCAGCGTCATAGCCCGGGCCTGACTGCCCTGCATCAAAACCTTCAGTGCCATCTGTGCCGTTGCTGACATCCAGCAAAGTCACTTGGGCATGCGCATGGGGCGTCGCCCAAGCAGCCAGCGCAACCAGCGCCGCCCCCGCCGTTGCACGCCAAGGCCACGGGTGACGCCTGAACCGTGATGGGTTAGTTTTCGTCATAAGGAATATCCCCCCGACTATTTGTTAATAAATATTTACCAATGGTGCCTGCCCGTATCAAAGCAAGCCAAGTAGGTACACGCTCCATGTTTCCATTGACCGAAGCCACCCCTTCCTTTCGGGGTAGAAGCCGCCCAATGTCAGCGTGATCGTAAGCGAAAAAAAAAAAACGTGGCAAGGCTTCAAATAAATCTACGGAAATTTGAGCTTTGCCCCCCGGCTTTCCACTACTGATCTGCGCAACTGGCAAATCGCCACAACGAACGCAGCATCAGACGAGTTTTCCTACTATTTCCAAAGCAGCCGGGCACTCGCCCCAGAAGCAACCGGCACCTTTCTGAGCTGAGCGACTGCGCCATACCCATAACATGCGGCCCAATTTATTGCAATTTGATGCAAATAATTCAAGCCGAAGATCCGGCATGAGGCCGCGCATGGATCACGTATCAGCGCATGCTTCGAGACATTCAATCAGAATTTCATTTCCAAAAAATAGAAATAATGATTATTTGCAGCAGAAATAAGAAATTAATTTTCCTTGATATGTAAAATTATGGATACATAATATATGATTCTCGTTCACGCATCCAAGCCGCTTCGTCAAGGCGCGCCAGCTCGTCCAAATCAGCCGGCACGGCAGTGGCATCATCCACCCAAACGCGCAATAAAGGGCTGCCATTAATCAGGTCAATAGCCAGGCGGTTGTACTCATATTCATAGGGAAAGTCACGCCAGAGCGGATAATTTGGCTGCTGCTTACGCAGCGCTTTGAAAACCAATGCTTGCAAGCGCCAAGGCTGAAAAGTGGCGTGATCGTAATGGCAGGGGTCTTCTACATGGATTTGCACGCCTGCGCACAACTGCCCCGCATGTTTGTGAAACGTCGGCTCAAACCAGCATTCGCGCAATGCACAACCGCGCATCCAGCTTGGGGCCAAGGCGCGCATATCTTCGAGCAGTCGGCCAGTGTCAATATCTGGCGCACCGAACATTTCCAGCGGGCGTGTGGTGCCACGGCCTTCGCTCAGGGTCGTGCCTTCGAGCATGACGGTACCCGCATAGGCTCGGGCCATGCCTAAACTGGCTGCATTGGGGCTGGGGTTCACCCAACTGCGCCAATCCCCCGGCCCAAGCGGCCAGCCATAGCCTGGGGGCGCATGGGGGTGCCAGCCATGCATAGCGATCACGCGGTATTCAAGCTGCAAGCTCAAGCGTGCAATAAACCAGTGCCCCAGCTCGCCCATCGTCATGCCGTGGCGCATGGGCAGCGGGCCTGCGCCGACGAAGCTTTCCCACCCTGGGCGCAAGCTCAAGCCTTCAACGGGGCGACCGGCGGGGTTGGGGCGATCCAGCACCCACACCGCTTTGCCATGCGCCGCGGCGGCCTCCAGGACGTAGCGCAAGGTGGTGATGAAGGTGTAAATGCGACAGCCCAAGTCTTGCAGATCAACCAGCAGGACGTCAAAGGTATCCATCATCGCGTCGGTAGGGCGGCGCACTTGGCCATAAAGGCTGAAAACGGGAACGCCCAGCCGTGGGTCGGTGTAATCAGGCGACTCCACCATGTTGTCTTGCTTGTCGCCCCGCAGCCCATGCTGAGGGCCGAAAGCGGCTGCCAAGCGCACGTCGGGCAGGAGGGCCAGCGCATCCAGCGCGTGGGTCAACTCGCGCGTGACAGAAGCGGGATGCGCCAGCAAGGCAACGCGGCGGCCTTTGAGGGGCGCGCGTAAAGCCGGATCTTGCACAAAACGTTCGAGGCCGGTTTGCATGGGTAAAAACTCAAAGGTTACGAAGGGAGCAGCGCGCGCAAGGCATGGTTGCAGCGCGCGATCACAGCCGATGCTGCGCGCCCAAAAAAGCGCCGATGCTAAGCAAAAAACAGGGCGCTTCTGACCAGAAATGCCAGCAAGCGGCGCCAACACAGCCGAAACTGGCTGGAACACTCATCCCGTGAGTGGCCAGCGCGCTATCCAGCCACTGCGCGCATGGAAATCGGGACGAGGTGCGGGATGGTGCAAGGCCCAATAGCTCAGATGGCCGTCGGCGGTTTCGATAACGGCGCTCAAGCCCAATGGGGCCGCGCTACTGCCCAAAGGCAGTGCTGCATCGGCCAGCCATGCGCTCAAAGCCAGCCGCTGCGCCTCTCGCACGCAATGGATATGCACAGGCGGCAGGGGAGCAGCAGCCACTTGTCGCACGCGCTCTCGGGAAAAGGCATAAGCCGCCCAATGGCCCGAAGGCGAGAAGTTGAATTCGTGATAGGCGTCCCCCGCCCCAGCCACAAAGGCTTCAAAACAGGTGTGACGCCATAGCTCATCCACGGCCGCAGAATGCACAGCCACTTCAGGCAGCCTCAGTGCGCTCAGCTCGCCTTGCACGCTGTAATCCAGACGCCACAACCCTTGCTCGCGCGCCAGCGCAGCAGTGATCTGCAACGCCAGCCCATAGCTTGAGCCGGGATGACGCACTAGGCGCCACGTTTTGGCCGCTGGCCTCAACATTGCTGAAATTCCATTTCAAAGGAAAACTTATTCTTTGACACACATGCCGAAAAATCATTATTTTTTATCTCATTGATTGATAAATCAGCAGATTCAGGCACAAAAAAGCCCTGCTAACGCAGGGCTTTGCAATCCAATCGGCCTGTAAGCTCCGCGATAGGCAAAACAAACCGCCTTGCCTGCACGCGTATTACACCAAAGCAGCCTTCTGCACCAAACGGGTGGCAACCCAGGATTTGGTTTTAGAGATTGGACGGCTTTCGGTGATTTCGATGGTGTCACCCAGCTTGTACTCGCCAGCCTCATCATGGGCGTGGTACTTGCTGGAGCGAATCACGATCTTGCCGTAGATCGGGTGCTTCACACGGCGCTCGACGAGCACCGTCACCGTCTTGGCGCGCTTGTCGCTGACCACCTTGCCAACCAAGGTGCGCTTGAGGGATTTCTTTTCTTCCGTCATGGGTAGCTTCCTCAGTTGGCCTTAGCGGCCTGCTTCTGGTTCAGGATGGTCTTGGCGCGCGCAATGTCGCGACGGGTCTTGCCCAAGGCAGAAGTGTTGCTCAACTGCTGGGTTGCCGCCTGCATGCGCAGACCAAAATGGGCCTTTTGCAACGACTTGATTTCGTCTTTCAGGCCGGCAACATCCTTCTCGCGCAGCGCCTTCGCCTTGGCTTTAGCCTTCTCAGTCTGGTTCTTGGCCATGAGAGTTTCTCCTGTATCAAGCGCCCAACTGGCGAGCCACGAAAGTGGTGCTCAGCGGCAGTTTGGCAGCAGCCAGACGGAATGCCTCGCGCGCCAGCTCTTCGGAAACGCCGGTGATTTCATAAATCACCTTGCCCGGCTGGATCTCAGCGACGTAGTAGTCGGGGTTGCCCTTACCGTTACCCATACGCACTTCGGCCGGTTTGGTCGAAATGGGCTTGTCGGGGAAGACGCGAATCCAAATACGGCCACCACGCTTGACGTGGCGGGTAATGGCACGGCGTGCCGCCTCAATCTGGCGGGCAGTCAGGCGACCGCGGTCGGTGGACTTCAGGCCGAACTCCCCGAACGCAACCGTGTTGCCACGGGTTGCGATACCGGTGTTGCGACCTTTTTGCTCTTTGCGGAATTTGCGGCGAGCAGGTTGCAGCATGTTTATTCTCCTTTACCGTCCGCAGCTGTGGCGGGCGCGCTATCCACGGCGGGAGCGCGCTTAACGGCGGCAGATGCAGAAGTGGCTTCTGCGGGTTTGTCACTACCGTCGGCCGGCGCAGCATTGCTGCCCCGGCCACGGCGATCACCACGGCCTGCTGGACGACGACCGCGCGGACGACGCTCCTCCTCGGCACGAGGCTCGGCAGCAGGCAAATCGTTACGGCCCAAAGTATCGCCTTTATAGACCCAAACCTTGACGCCGATGATCCCGTAGGTGGTGGAAGCCTCAGACGTTGCGTAATCAATATCTGCGCGCAGCGTATGCAGTGGCACGCGGCCTTCACGGTACCACTCGGTACGGGCAATTTCGATGCCGTTCAAGCGGCCCGAAGACATGATCTTGATGCCCTGAGCGCCCATACGCATCGCGTTTTGCATGGCACGCTTCATGGCGCGGCGGAACATGATGCGCTTTTCAAGCTGCTGGGTAATGCTGTCAGCAATCAACTGGGCATCGATCTCGGGCTTGCGCACTTCTTCGATGTTGACGGCCACAGGAACGCCCAGCATGCGGGCGAGTTCCTTTTTCAGATTCTCAATGTCCTCGCCCTTTTTGCCGATCACCACACCCGGGCGGGCCGAGTAAATGGTGATGCGGGCATTTTTGGCGGGGCGCTCAATCAGCACGCGGGAAACCTGCGCATTTTTGAGCTTTTTCTTGAGGTAATCACGGACCTCGATATCTTCAGCCAGCATGCCGGCGAAGTCGCGGTTGTTGGCGTACCAACGGCTGGACCAGTCACGGCTTACCGCCAGGCGGAAGCCGGTTGGGTTGATTTTCTGTCCCATAGTCTTCCTCTGGCTTAGTAGCCCACCGTCACGTAAACGTGGCAGGTAGGTTTGCTGATACGGTTGCCACGGCCCTTGGCGCGCGCAGTGAAGCGCTTGAGGGTCGTTCCCTGCTCGACGTAAATGGTTTTAACGCGCAATTCGTCGATGTCGGCGCCGTCGTTGTGCTCTGCGTTGGCAATGGCCGACTCCAGCACTTTCTTGATGATGACAGCAGCCTTCTTGGGCGTGAAGGTCAGGATATTGAGCGCCTGATCGACCCGCTTGCCGCGGATCAGATCGGCCACCAAGCGGCCTTTGTCCACAGACAAACGCACGCCACGGAGTACAGCACGTGTTTCAGACATGGTGTGAACCCCTTACTTCTTGGCTTTTTTGTCAGCGGGGTGGCCCTTGAAGGTGCGGGTGAGCGCGAACTCGCCCAGCTTATGGCCAACCATCTGATCGGTGATATAGACAGGCACATGCTGCTTGCCGTTATGTACAGCGATCGTCAGACCGATGAACTCAGGCAGCACCATGGAGCGACGCGACCAGGTCTTAACCGGACGCTTATCCTTGCCAGCAATGGCCTTTTCGACCTTTGCCAACAGGTGATGATCCACAAAAGGACCTTTCTTGAGTGAACGTGTCATGGCACCCTACCCTTATTTCTTACGACGCGACACAATAAACGCCTGCGTGCGCTTATTGTTACGGGTGCGATACCCCTTGGCCAAGTTACCCCATGGGTCAACAGGGTGCTTGCCACCCTTGCTGCGGCCTTCACCACCACCGAGCGGGTGGTCAACAGGGTTCATCACCATACCGCGCACAGTGGGACGAATGCCCATGTGACGCTTAACACCGGCCTTGCCATATTGACGCAGGCTGTGCTCTTCGTTGGCAACTTCACCGATCGTCGCGCGGCATTCGATATGCACTTTGCGCACTTCACCGGAACGCAAACGCACTTGGGCGTACACACCTTCGCGGGCCAGCAGCGTCGCCGAAGTCCCGGCCGACCGGGCGATTTGAGCGCCGCCACCGGGTTGCAGCTCAATGCAATGGATAATGGAACCAACGGGGATGTTGCGAATAGGCAGGGTATTGCCAGCCTTGATCGGAGCCTCGGCGCCCGAGAGCACTGTCGCCCCCACATCTACACCGCGCGGAGCGATGATGTAGCGGCGCTCGCCATCGGCATAGCACACCAAGGCCAAGTGCGCCGAGCGGTTGGGATCGTACTCAATGCGTTCGATCTTGGCAGGAATACCATCCTTGTCATTGCGACGGAAGTCCACGACGCGGTAATGATGGCGATGACCGCCACCCTTGTGACGTGTCGTGATATGACCATTGTTGTTGCGACCCGCCTTTTGGTGTTGCGGCTCCAACAGCGGTGCGTAGCCACTGCCTTTGTGCAAGTGCGCACGGGAAATTTTGATTGCGCCACGCTGACCAGGAGTCTGTGGCTTGAGTTTAATGATGGCCATGGTTTACGCTGCCTCCCCGGAAAGGTTCAGCTCTTGACCTTCCTTCAAGCGCACATAAGCCTTGCGCACGTGATTGCGACGGCCCATGGTACGCCCAAAGCGCTTGGTCTTGCCTTTGACGTTGACGACGGACACGCCAACCACTTCCACCTTGAACAGCAACTCCACAGCCGCCTTGATTTCAGGCTTGGTGGCATCGCGCAAGACCTTGAAGGTCACGGCATTGGACTGCTCAGCGGCAAAAGTAGCCTTTTCGGAAACAACCGGCGCTACCAACACTTGGTAAAGACGAGCTTCCGAAAACTGGCGCTCTTTGGGGCTTGGATTGACGCGGCTCATACGAACATCTCCTTGAGCTTGTCAACGGCACCCTTGGTCACCAGCACTTTCTTGAAGTGCACCAGCGACAGGGGATCGACGTAACGCGGCTCGATGACATACACGTTGGCCAGATTGCGCGAAGCCAGATAGAGGTTCTCATCCACCTCGGAGGCAATCAACAGCGCGGAATCCACCTTCATGTTCTTGAGTTTGGAGGCAAAAGCCTTGGTCTTAGGCGTATCGAGCTTGATGTCTTCCACCACCGACAGACGGCCATCAGCGACCAGCTTGGAGAGAATGGAAGCCATACCAACACGGTACTGCTTCTTGTTGACCTTGTGCGAATAGTTTTCCTCGGGCAGGTTCGGGAAAATGCGACCGCCCCCACGCCACAACGGCGAGGAAGTCATACCAGCGCGGGCATTGCCCGTACCTTTTTGACGGAAAGGCTTTTTGGTCGAATGACGAACCTGTTGACGATCTTTCTGGGCACGCGTAGCCTGACGGGCATTGGCCTGATAAGCCACCACGAGTTGATGGATCAAGGCCTCGTTGTAATCGCGACCAAACAGCACTTCAGGCACATCCACAGTCGATGCCTGACCTTGTTCATTGAGGAGCTCGACCTGCATTATTGGGCTCCTTTCTTGGCCTCAGCCTTGACAGAAGGACGCACCGTCACGAAACCACCCTTGGAGCCAGGTACCGCCCCTTTGATGAGCAGCAACTGGCGAGCTTCGTCGATGCGAACGATATCCAGGTTTTGCGTCGTCACGGTCTCATCACCCAGATGACCGGTCATGCGCTTGCCAGGGAAAATACGGCCAGGATCTTGCGCCATGCCGATGGAGCCAGGCACGCGGTGCGAACGGCTGTTACCGTGCGAAGCCCGCTGCGAGCCAAAGTTGTGGCGCTTGATGGTGCCGGCGTAGCCCTTGCCAATGGAAGTGCCTTGCACATCCACCTTCTGGCCTACCGAGAAGATATTGGCCACAGGCACTTGCGCGCCAGCAGCATATTGACCGGCTGTTTCCGCAGTCACGCGGAATTCACGAACGATCTCACCCGCTTGCACACCCGCTTTGGACAGATGACCCGCCTCAGGCTTGGTCACACGCGAAGCCTTGCGCGACCCATAGGTCACCTGCAAGGCGGTGTAACCGTCGTTCTCTTGGGTTTTTACCTGGGTCACGCGGTTATCGGACACATCCACCACCGTAACGGGAATGGACTCCCCGTCATCGGTGAACAGGCGCATCATGCCCACCTTGCGGCCCAGCAACCCCAGGGAGTTACTCAGACTCATGTTATTACTCCGAACCCCCCGCCGCGGCCACTGCAATTGGTAGCGCACGTTGCCGCCCGGCGCCCAACGGCTCTTGGCGACTGCGAGGGAAGGTTGATAAAACTCCGCCGAAATAGCGAAGCCAAGCATTCTAGCCCGCTTCGGACGGCGCGCGCAAGCCGTCCAGGCCGAACTTCGCACATTCCCTACACCAAAACCGCCTCTCTTCACGCCGCCGGGCCCTTGGGACTTACCCCATTGTCGTCCCAAGGGCGCATAACTAACATTTGCGCGCTTCCAACAACCATCGCTTGCTGCATGCTTGCGGGCACTCCACCGCTGGCCTGCCGCTTTTGGGCGCTGCGCAGGTAACGCAATGACCGACATCATCCTCTCAACAAAAAACCTGACCAAGGAGTTCAAAGGCTTCACTGCGGTGGACAACGTGAACCTCCAGGTTCAGCGCGGGCATATCCATGCACTGATTGGCCCAAATGGGGCCGGGAAAACCACTTGCTTTAATTTGTTGACCAAGTTTCTGGTGCCTACGCGCGGCACCATCACGTTCAACGGTATCGACATCACCCAGGAAAAGCCCGCGCAAATTGCGCGACGCGGGGTGATTCGCTCGTTTCAGATTTCAGCGGTTTTTCCGCATTTGACTTTGTTGGAGAACGTACGCATAGCCCTGCAGCGCCAGTTGGGCACGCAGTACCACTTCTGGAAAAGCGCCCGCTCGCTGGAGCCGCTGAACGAGCGCGCCTTGCAGTTGCTCGG